>CAYMYK010000071.1:0-8761 GCA_964394625.1 uncultured Pirellulales bacterium | reverse complement strand
TTGGCCGGGTCCTCCAGGTCGGCCCCCTCGTGGCTGATGTGCCAGAGGTTGCGGTCGCGCGAATATATCTTTTTTTTGCTCTGCTCGATGGGAATCTTATGCTGTCTGGCATAATCGACGGCGGCCTCCCGGCTGGTCAGTGTGAATCTCGGGTCTTTCCAGGGCGCAATGATTTTCAACGATGGGTCCAGCGCCATATATGTAAGCTCGAAGCGCACCTGGTCGTTGCCCTTTCCGGTTGCGCCGTGGGCGACGGCGGCAGCACCTTCGGCGTGGGCGACATCCACCTGGTGTTTTGCAATCAGCGGCCGGGCGATGCTCGTGCCTAAAAGGTAGCCGTTTTCATAGACGGCGCCCGACTTCAGCATCGGCCATAAGTAGTCTTCTACAAACTCCCTGCGCAGGTCCTTTACGACGCACTTGACCGCCCCGCTGGCAAGGGCCTTGCTTTTAATGCCGCTAAGCTCGTCGCCCTGGCCCAATTCCGCTGCGAATGCGATTACGTCATAACCATAAGTCTCCTTCAGCCAGGGCAGAATCACGCTCGTATCCAGCCCGCCGCTGTAAGCCAGCACCACCTTTTCGCGTTTAGCCATTGTCACTCCTCATTTTAGACTGACGAAAAAGGCATTATACGTTTGTTTTCAATCCGGATGTTTTGCGTTTAGCCATTTCGGCAAGATTGCTCAAGCATAATTGAGACCATGTTTCCAGGGTATCTTCGAGTCTTTGCAGCTCGGCGGGCGTCATAAATGCCATTTGTGTAATCATCTGCTCCCGCTTGCTTACGTTTGGAGCATCCAGGGTCCAATAGTGGACTATTCCAAGGTGGACGCTTCCGACCTCATTGGACTCATCATTAAGCAGGGCAACGATGTGCTCGGTATAACTCGTTTCCACGGAAACTTCCTCGGCCACCTCACGCTCGACGGCGGCAAGATAAGTTTCATAGAAATCCGTATTAAATAACGGCAGGTCGTCTGATGGGTTGATATGGCCGCCTATACCAATTGACCTGCACCCGACTAAACGTGCCTCTCCAGCCCGTTTCCCTCTGACATAGCTGAGGTACTTACCGTCGCAGCTCATTATCACGTACGGAATAAGCTGCTTGTAAGCGGGATTTGCCTCCGCCTGCGACCTGTTCATAAAACGGGGGGCCGACCGGACAAAAATCTCCCGGATATAACGCTCGACGTCAAACATAAGTCCCTGAAACATATCCGCCCGTTCAATAACTTCTCGTTCAATTACCAGCACCTGTTCTTCCTGGGCCATTCAGTTATTCCTTCTCAAGTATTTCAGAAACCGCCGATTATCAATAGTCTTACGCAGCGATGACGATGCCTTGCTGGCGGGCAATTTCGAGGATAGGCCGGCTCTCGTCCGTTTCCCATTCCTTCTCGCCGCACGGAATCGGTTCAATACGGCTGTCGGCTGCTGTTGCGCGCCACAGGGACTTAATAAGAGATATTTCACGCGGCCCGTCGAATTCAGGTGCGATGACCACCAAATCAATGTCACTCCACTCATTCGCCCGACCGTCGGCAAAAGACCCAAAGAGAATTGCACGATCAGCGTGTATCCCAACCGAGCGCAACGCCGCAAGATAAGTCCTCACTGTACTCACAACTTTGCTGTCAACCATTCAATGGTCTCCTTCGCCTCTAACAGTTCGTCCCTGGTGATGGCGGGCGTCAGTGAAACGTCCTGCGTATCAGGATAGCGTCCTTCAAGCTGGTGAACGTCAAATCGCCGTAAGAATTTCTTCTTCTCCAATACTCTACCTGCTTATTTACATCCATAGCTATTTCCTGGACCGGCCTGGATACAGTATATCAGCAGCTTCTGCAACAGGCAACAACCGAGAATCTCTTATCTGCTTAGATGGCGTTGACAACCCTGCGCATAAGCTCGGCGTTTGCGCGGCGCCCGGTGAAGAGTTTGAATTGGGCGGCGGCCTGGTTTATGAACATATCCAACCCCGATATGGTCTTTGCGCCGGCTGCTTTGGCCTGCTTGAGAAGCAGCGTCTCAGCAGGGTTATAAACGGTATCGAAGACGGCCAGGTCTTTTTTTAACAGGTTCTGCGGGACAGGGGTTTCGTTGATATTCGGGTACATACCGACACTTGTACAGTTTATGAGCAGTTTTGCGTCGAGGCCGGGCAGGTCGTTCAGGCCGGCATAGTCACAGGCGAACTCTGCGGCGAGTTTCTCCGCCTTTGCGACGGTTCGGTTGTAGATTTTAATTCTGGCGCCGATGTCGCTTAGTCCTGCGACGATTGCGCGTGCCACCCCCCCTGCCCCGACGACGGCAACGGGCAGGTCTTTGAGGCCGCTTTGCCGAATGCCGAGTGCCGAGCTAATTGCATCGAGGGCGCCGGCGTAGTCGGTGTTGTAGGCGGTGATTCGTCGCTCGTCGCTCGTCGCTCGCGGCTCGAATACAATCGTGTTGACTGCGCCTATTTTTTCCGCCAATGGCTCGACGAAACCGCCCTTTTGTTTGACGTAGCTTAGTGCGTTTTGTTTGTGCGGTATGGTGACAGAAAAGCCGAGGAGGCCCAGCCAGTCACGTGCGAGGCAGTTGTCCATAAACTCATAGAAATCATCCCGGCCGCCCTGCACCAACAGCGGCAGGTAGAGCTTATTTAGTTTTGCATCGGCAAAGCAGGCGTTGTGGATAGCCGGGCTCAGCGAATGTGCGACGGGCGAGCCGATGACGCCGTAGAGCTTGGTGTCACGGTTTATCGCATCCCACCGGTAAACATCCTTCAACTCCTTGATTGTAAGCTGGCCCGAGGCGGTGGCGGTGGCGGCATCGACGCTCGCAAATGTAAGAAAGGCGCCGAGTTTTTTTGCGATGATTCGGCTTATCATACCGGCTGCGCCCATACAAAAGACAATTAAATCGCCTTTGCCCCGGCTGAGCACGTCAAACGCCTCGAAGCAGTCGTTTATATGATTTGCGGTATAGACGAGCTTGATGATGTCTGCCCGTTGGAGACGGATTTCGTTCAGGACGGACTCGATGCCTCGCTCGAACGGCCCGTCGAAACTGTGTGCCGAGAGGATAAGGCGTGTACCGGGATTGTCGGCGACGGCGGTATCGAGCTTGGCGTTTGCCAGGGTGCTGAGGTAAGCGTCCCATTCGCAGTCGATGAAATCGGCACCGCCGGCAACGGCCGATTCGAGTACGTCGCTGCGTAACTCAAGCGGCCAATCGTTCACGCCGCCCTGTGTGCCGTCCCGGCAGGTAACGATGACCGGAATACCGGCAGCGGCGAATTTGGTCTCAGCTATGAGCTGGCTGACTACGGCGGTGTTGAGGTCGTCAAGGTAATCGGTACGAAATTCAAGCATCTCGGCACCGGCGGCGAGAGCGGCCTTTACCTGACCGGCTGCAAAACGAAGATTCTTAGCTGCGATAGGAACTGCCAACCAGGTCATACTTAATCGTCTCCCGCGGCTCGTGAACCGTTCTTATAAACAAAAGCAGAACGGCTTTTGCAACTCGATAACATATTAGGACATAGGCGGCAACATTGCAACGGCCCAGGATAGAATATATGCCGGCGGGAGCGGCGAAAAAACCGGCAGTCGGATATTTTTTTTGCTTGCCTTTCGAGCCCTGTTCGGTAGATTTACTGGGGAATTTTGTTTGGAGATTTGACAATGATAGGCAAAAAGATTCGGCTTGAACGGATAATCGACCGCAACAGCGGCAGGACGGTGATTATCCCGATGGACCACGGCGTGACGGTTGGGCCAATTGCGGGCTTAGAGGATATGCGCAAGACCGTCGGTAAGGTCGTTCGCGGCGGGGCAAACGCAATTCTTATGCACAAGGGCATCGTGCGCGCGGGTCACCGAGGCGCGGGCAGGGACGTCGGGCTGATTATTCATCTTTCAGCGGGAACGTCGCTGAGTCCCGACCCGAACGCGAAGGAGTTAGTGTGCACCGTCGAGGAGGCAATCAAGTTAGGGGCCGATGCGGTGAGCGTGCACATTAACCTTGGGGCTGAGACTGACAAAGAGATGCTCTGGCAGTTAGGGGCCGTCAGCGAGAGCTGTCTCGAATGGCAGATGCCGCTCGTGGCGATGATGTACACCAGGGGCCCGAAAATCAAGAACGAATACGATGTCGCCAACGTCAAGCATGCCGCGCGGGTCGGAGCCGAATTAGGGGCCGATATCGTTAAGTGTGTCTATACCGGCAGCGTGGATAGTTTCCGCGAAGTGGTTCAAGGATGTCCTGTTCCGGTGGTGATAGCAGGCGGGGAGAAAATGGACAGCGACAAGGATATATTCGAAATGGTTGAAGGTGCACTGAAGGCCGGTGCTGCGGGACTATCCGTCGGGCGAAATGCCTTCCAGCATAAAAACCCGGAAAAAATCATACATGCCCTTTGCAAAATGGTCCACGAAGGCGCCAGCGTCGAAGAAGCCGCCGCTGCCTTGAAGGACTGAGACCGCAAACAAAAAGGAATAAGAATGAAGAAACTTTGGGTAAATGCTGTCCCTTACAACAAGGATGTCGTGATAGCTGCGCTGGAAAGCGGGGCCGAGGCGGTGGTCCTGCCCGATGGAAAGAGCGAGACGGTACGCCAGTTCGGCAAAATCAAGACCGTCGAAAAAACCGGCGACATCAGGCCGGGCGTCAATGTGGAGTTTATAGATATCGCAGGAAAAGGCGACGAGAACAAAGCCGCCGCAGTACCTACCGACAGAATCGTCGTCCTGCGAATGCTCGACTGGACGGTTATTCCCATCGAGAACCTGCTGGCAAAACGCGGCAAAAATATAATGGTGCAGGTGGAAACAAGCGAGCAGGCCCGCCTGATGACCGAAATCCTCGAAAAGGGTGTTGACGGGGTGGTTCTCAACACTAAGGATATAAACGAAATCAAAAAAACCGCCGAGATTGTTCAGGGAATAACCGAGAAGATTACCCTGGTAACAGCGACAATAACGGGGACAAAGCAGTTAGGTATGGGCGACAGGTGCTGTCTTGATACCTGCACGCAGATGGTCCTGGGCGAAGGGATGCTCGTCGGCAATACGGCAGGTGGATTTTTTCTGGTTCATTCGGAATCGATTGAGAATCCTTACGTGGCGTCCCGGCCTTTCAGGGTCAATGCCGGCGCGGTGCACGCATATACGCTTGCGGCGGGCGGCAGAACGAAATACCTTGCGGATTTGAAGGCGGGCGACGAGGTTATGGTCGTCAACTATCAGGGCAAAAGTCAAATCGCCTATCTCGGCAGAAACAAAATCGAGAAACGCCCGATGCTCCTTATCGAAGCACAGGCCGAAGGGGCGCCCGTAAGTCTTGTAATGCAAAATGCCGAGACGATTCGCCTGGTCCACCCCGACGGCAAGGCAATCGCCGTTACGAAACTAAAACCTGCAGACAAAGTTCTTACGCATATTGAAAAGGCCGGCAGACACTTCGGAATGCAGGTCGATGAGACATTGACAGAAAAGTAAGCTATGGTATCGGCTGTAGATTTGATAAATATGGCTTTTGTGGTGATACTGGGGACGGGTACAGCTCTCGACGGACAAGCAAACAGAATAAATAAGATGAGCAATACGGACAAAAAGACGGGGGCAAGCTTTGTGGACTGTTACGGCTATACGAACTGCGTAAAACTTGAGAACGGCAGTACCCGGGTGATTTTAGAGCCGAGCTGCGGCGGACGGGTGCTGGAGTACTCGCTCAACGGTAAAAACAGTCTTTACGTGGACCCGGCACAGAACGGCTGGGTATATCGAGCCAGCAAAAAGGGGATAGACCCGTCGGGGGCAAGGATGGATTTCGGGCCTGAGAAAACGGTGCCGGCGCATCCTGATTTGTGGCTCGGAAAGTGGCACGCGGAGATAACGTCCGAACACTCGGCCAGGATGACAAGCGTTAAAGATAAGAATGCGGGCGTTCAGCTTGTCCGCGAGTTCACACTCGACGAATCGTCATCGAAACTGACCGTGACGCAGCGTATCAGGAACATCTCGAAAAAGACAAAACACTACTGTCACTGGGGCAGGACGCTGGCTCTGGGCGGCGGGATTTGCATTATTCCGCTTACCCCAAACAGCAGGTTTCCAAACAAGTACATAATGTACGAGAACGGCTCGACAATCAATTATGCACCCGTTGACTCGAATATTATACTTACAGACAAATACATAGAGGTAGTGGGGACACCCGCGTATCCGAAATTAGGGTTGGATTCCTATACCGGGTGGTTTTGCTATCTTACGCCGAACGACTTGATGTTTGTCAAGCGCTTTGCGACATATCCCGACCGGGTCTATAACGAGATAGCGGGTTTGACGATATCAATCTGGTACTACAAGGACGTTATGTGCGAGCTTGAGCCGATAGGCCCCCGTGAGGACATCCAGCCGGGACAATCCGTCTCGTTCACCGAGCAATGGTGGCTCATCCCATACGAGTTTCCGAAAAAACCGGCTAATATCGATCCGAAGCAGGTGGCACAAGCGGTGCAAAAGTACACGCACTGATTTACGCCCGAAAATCAAGGGGCTGCTTTGAAGCTGAAAATCTCGACACAGATTTTTATCGCAATCATTCTTGGCATCATCGCCGGTCTCATCCTGGGCCAAAACGCTGCACATCTGAAGATTGTGGGGGATATGTTCATTCGGCTGCTGCGCATGATCATCATCCCTCTGATTTTTGCGTCGATGGTGTCGGGCATTGCAAGCATCGGGAATGTGCGCAACCTCGGACGGATAGGGTTGCGGACATTTGTTTATTACCTTGCGACAACACTGCTGGCAGTTGCTGTCGGACTTATTCTGGTGAACCTGTTAAAGCCGGGGGTGGGAGTAGCGCTTGCCGTCGAGGCCGGGGTGGAGCAGGCCGGGCGCGAAGTACCTTCGGTGCTTTCGATCCTGACAGAAATCGTACCGGAGAACCTGTTTGCGGCCATGGCGGAAGACAAAGTTCTGCCTGTAATATTCTTTTCACTGATGCTTGGCGCAGCCATCAGTACTGTCGGAGAACGAGCACGGCCTCTGATTGGGCTGTTTGAGGCGTTCAACGGCGTGATAATGAAGATTACCGACTGGATAATGCGGCTGGCGCCGTTAGGGGTATTTGCGCTGATGGCGGTCATGATAGGCCAGATGGGATTGGCGGTTATAAAGCCACTGGCGGTGTATATGGCGGCGGTTCTTGTCGGGCTGGGAATCCACGCGTGCCTGACACTACCGCTGCTGTTAATTGTGTTTGGGAAATACTCGCCGGTGAAATTTATCAGAGATGTGTTTAGTGCGGTTGCGACGGCGTTCAGCACGGCCAGCAGCGCCGCGACACTGCCGATAACGAAGGATTGTCTTGAGACGAATACCGGTGTATCGAACAAGGTGAGCAGCTTCGTGCTGCCGCTGGGTGCGACGATGAATATGGATGGAACGGCTCTGTACGAAGCCGTCGCAGCGATGTTTATCGCTCAGGCGTACGGAATTGATATGACTTTGGGCCAGCAGTTGGTCGTTATGTTGACGGCCACCCTTGCCTCGATAGGGGCAGCAGCAATCCCAGGCGCTGCCTTGATAACAATGGTTATTGTTCTTCGAGCCGTCAATCTGCCGCTGGAAGGGATTGGTATGATTCTCGCGGTGGACAGGATTCTGGATATGTTCAGAACGGCCGTGAACGTCTGGGGAGACTCCTGTGGAGCGGCGATTGTGGCTCGCATGGAGGGTGAGCGCCTCGGCAGTGTCGAGGGTCGTTAGCTCAATTGCATAACCGCTCCTTTACATACCTGGTGTCGGCGTTGCTGCCTGCCAGTTGTTTGGGTCGTTTGCGTAGAGGTTCACGTCGTCTCGGATAAGCGAGCTACCGAGGCCGTCGGGTTCGGTGGGCCAGGGGTCGATGTCGCCGGGTTCGTCGTCGGGATGCGAACCGTCGCTATAGTTGACCCGCTCAACGCGGATGTACTGACGCGTGCCATAGCCATCGACGCCGCCCGGTTTTGAAAGCTCGAGCTTTTCGCCGCCGTTGTTGAGCCAGCCGGTGTAAGGACCACAGACTGTGCCTGCAGGTGCGCCGTAACGCCAGGTGAAGGCGGCGATGTTCTTGATTACCAATATATGCTCGCCCGGTCCTATTGTGACCTCATTAGGCGGGGCGGGTAAGTTGTAGTCGATGCCGTCGGTGAACCTCCACGGCTCGTTCTCCGTGTAATCGTACAACGTCACCGCAGAACCGCCGCTGTTATACAGCTCGATATATTCGTATTCGTCGTTGTTGTACGGGCTGTTCACCGGCCAGTCGGGATGGTACATAATCTCGGTAATCACAATCGGCCCTACCTTCGGATAGGCGTTGGCCGAACCCGACGTGGGCGAGGACATTGCTACGAAGTTGAAGTTGTCCGTACTCTTTTTGTAGTATCTGCCGAACGATACTCCGTTCTCAGAAGCGCCGAAGTCCTCCGTCTGGTGATAGCCGGTCAGTACGCCGTTTGCATCAAGCGCTGACGACAGCCGGACTAATTCACCGTTTTCGCTCAATGCAAATGGTATGTGTTTGCCCGGGTCGCAGGCAGATTCGCCGAAGTTGGCGTCCTCGGTAATAACTAAGTAATCGCAGGCACCAATGACCGTGCCCGGGCCGAACTCGTACTTCATAACATTGCTGTCGCTATCGCTGATAAACCAGCCAGATATGTCAATGGCGCCTGCCGTGGTGTTGTACAATTCTATCCAGTCGTCGGGGGCAACGTCGG
>CAYMYK010000070.1:0-14355 GCA_964394625.1 uncultured Pirellulales bacterium | reverse complement strand
TTATAGAGACGGATTTCAAAAAGCCGCTCAGTCAGCTTAACAAACGGCACGACGTTATCGCGGTTTCTGTCAGGGACCCGGCCGAGGTCGAGATGCCTGATGTCGGCCTGATTGAATTGGCCGACGCCGAAACGGGCGAGCTCATTTTTATCGATACATCAAGCAGAAGATTCCGGCTCAGCTACGGCGGCACGAGCCGCCAAAGCTTCGACCAGCTAAAGAGAACACTCAACTCGATAAACGTCGACTGCATCAGTATAAGCACGGACAAGCCGTACATACAGGATTTGATTCAGTTTTTTCATATACGGCACAGGCGGTACTGAGTGAGGGCGGCAATTTCTTCGTCGTCGAAGACGCCGCCTCCGGTGAAACCGGGGGCCAAATATCTGGATTCGGCGCCCCTTCGACAAGCTCAGGACAGGCCGCGAAGACAAACGGACATAGGTATTTCAGGAGTAATAGCTAATGGCAGAAGGGCAATTGGATTTTTCGCTGCCTGAGAAAAGACAGAAAAAACCGGCGGCGAATGCGGTGATTATCATACTGCTTCTGGTCCTGATTGGCCTGACGCTGGGCGTCTTGCTGAGACGCTCATCGGCTGTGAGCGAGCCGGCAGCGACACCGGGGGCTCTGTCGGCTGAGCAGACTAAGCAGTTGGCGACAAAACTCGCCCGGCGCAACCTGTATAAGCAGGCGGCCGGGGCCTGGAAGGAGTATCTCGCAAAGAGCAAGCTGACCGATGCGGAAAAGGCCGGGGCGCTGTTTGAGACCGCAACCCTGCTGGAAAAAGCACATCGTTACGGCGATGCAATCGAGTACTTCTATCGCAGCGAGATGGCTGCGAAGCTTCCCGAGCTGGAAAGCCGGATTAACACGCACGTAAAGAGCTGCTTTGAAAAGTCAGGCAGGTTTTCCGCTCTGCGATACGAGCTGATGGACCGGACGAGTCTTGAAGACAAGGGGCCGGCCGGGGGCAAAGTTGTCGCTGAGATTGGGCCTGAGAAGATAACCGAGGCGGACATGGATGCGATGATTGAGCAGAGCATTGATAACCAGTTGGAGCCGTATTCCGCTTTTATGACGACCGAGCAGGTCGCCGAGCAGAAAAAAAAGATGCTTGAGCAGTACAAAGGTACGGCGGCAAGGGAGCAATTTCTCCAGGGCCGGCTCGGCCGGGAGGTGCTGTACCGCGAGGCCCTGGCGCAGGGGCTGAGCGATAAACCGCAGGTTAAGCGACTGCTGGAAGAACTTGAACGCGGTGTCCTGAGCCGGCAGATGATGAACCGGCAGCTCGCCGAAAAGATTCATATCACCGAGACGGACCTGCGGACGTATTACGAAGCGAACAGGGACAAATACACCGAAGAAATCAAAGACCCGAACGACCCGAATGCGCCGGCTCGGAAACGGCAGAAGGGTTTTGACGAGGTCAGAGAAGATGTGACGGGCTCGCTGGCGAGCGAAAAACAACAGGATGTGCAGCAGGGGTACATAAAGGAAATGATGGATAAGTATAACGTGGTGATACATACCTCTGCGTTGACGGCAGGCAAACAGGGCGAAGAATGAGCATCGAAGCGAAAAGACGACACACTCTCAGGACGGCTGCGTGCTTTGCACTCTTGACTTGTGCGTTTGTGTTAGTGTGCGCCGGTTGTGAGAAAAGCGACAGTGCCAGGCCGGCCAAAGGCGAATTTAAGATTGACAAATCATACGAACGGGGGCCGCTGAGTGTCCACGTGAGGGTGGACAAGGCCGGGATAACAATCGCTCAGACGTTGCTGCTGGAGCTGGAAGCGGCGGTTGCACCGGGATATGACGTCAATATGCCCAGGGTTGACAGGGTGCTGGAGAATTTTCAGCTTCTCGACTGGCAAAGCTTCTCGGACAAGTTAGACGAAAAAAATAACGTGGTCAAGACTCGGCGGTATCGGCTGGCGCCGTTTTTGTCGGGGACGTACGCGATACCTTCCTTCACGTTTGAGTTTCGTGATGTCAATATCATCGATGGTAAGCAGTTCGAGCTGACGACCGAGCCGATTGATATCGAGGTGACTTCCCTGCTGGGCGAGGAGCGGGCACAACTGAAAATAGCAGATATCGAAGGTGTGGTGGAGATGCCGAGAGAAAAGTCACTGTGGTGGGTCTGGGCGCTGGTTCTTGGCGGCACAGCGGCAGCCGGGGGATTGTGGTTTTATTTTGGTAAAAGACGTGTCAGAAAACTTGTCAGGATTTTCAGGCCGGCACACGAACTCGCTTACGCACGTTTGCGGGCCCTGGTGAAAGAGAACCTTGTCGAGGCGGGCAAAGTAAAGGAGTTTTACGAGCGGATAAGCGATATTCTCAGACATTATATCGAGCACCGGTTCGATTTGCGTGCGCCGCAGCGCACTACCGAGGAATTCCTGGCCGAGCTTGGAAATACCGACCTGCTGCCTGCTCCGGACAAGCAGCTTCTGGCCGAGTTTTTGGAGCATTGCGATTTGGTTAAGTTTGCCAAACACAGCCCGACGGCCGAGCAGATTCAACAGACATTCGATTTGACCAGGGACTTTATCGAGAAGACGAAAAGCGACGAACGGAAAATTGACATTACGGATACCGTTGCGGTGGAAGCAGGGAGTTCATAAATGCAGTTGTATTCGCCGTGGGCACTATTGTTGCTTTTGACGCTGCCCGTTTTGGGGTACCTGATGGTGCGCAAAAAGCGGACGGCGGCGGTGAAATTTTCTTCACTGAATAATATGCGTAATTGTCCTGTGTCGTGGCGGCTTCGTTTTCGGCCGGTTCTGGTTGTCGCCCGGATTCTCTGTCTCGTCCTGCTGATAATCGCCCTGGCCCGGCCGAGAAAGGGGACGGTGCTCTCGGAGTTCTCGACCGAGGGCGTCGCCGTGGAAGTCGTCGTTGACCGCTCGGGAAGTATGCAGGCAGAGATGGATTATAACGGCCAAAAGATGAATCGGCTAGAGGTGGTTAAGAGGGTCTTTGCAGATTTTATAGCGGGAGGTGAGAAGAAGTTCGCCGGCAGGAGCGGCGACCTTATGGGCTTGATTACGTTCGCGCGGTATGCCGATACGGTGTGCCCGATGGTGCTGAGCCACAATGTGCTTGTCGAGTTTTTGAAAAATACCCATATAGTTCGGCTTCGCAGCGAAGATGGCACGGCTATCGGCGATGCGGTTGCGCTGGCGACAGCCCGGCTCAAAAAAGCCGAAGAAGAGATTCAGCAGCGAAGGGCTCGGTTAGGTCTGCTGAGTAAGGACGCCGAAAAGCCGCCCGGGCACCCGGGGGGCGGGCGGGATGATTTCAGGATAAAGAGCAAGGTGATAATTCTGCTTACCGACGGCCAGAACAATACCGGTCGCTACAACCCGATGCAGGCCGCTGAGCTGGCGAAAAAGTGGGGCATAAAAATTTACACCATCGGCATCGGTTCGGGTCAGTCGTTTATGACCGTTCAAACATTGATGGGGACGATGAGAATTCCCACCCGTAACGAGCTTGATGAAGGACTCTTAAGGTCGATTGCGGAAAAGACCGGCGGCTTCTACGGCAGGGCCGACGACGCGAAGGGCCTTGAGAAAATAGTGCAAAGAATCGACGAGCTGGAGAAGAGCAAGGTGAAATCGATACAGTACACACAGTATGCCGAGCGGTTCGGCCCGTGGACGTTCGGGGCGCTGGTTTTGCTCACTGCCGAGATATTCACCGGCTGCACGATATTCAGGAAGGTACCATAACGAGGTAACGGAGACGGCTATGCTTGGACATAACGAGGCATTGCGATTGCTGTTTGTAGTACCGGCTGTTCTTGTGCCGGCGTACGTCTGGTGTTTCTGGCGCAAGTCAAAGGCGCTTAGGGCGCTGGCCGGGGCCGAGCTGCTGAAGGAAATAAACGCCTCGGTGAGTGTGAAAAAACAGGTTTTCAAGGCGGTCCTGCTGGTATGTGCCTTCGTGAGCATAGTGATTGCACTGACCGAGCCGAAGTGGAACCCGAAACCCCTGCAGATAAAACGCGCCGGCAGGGACATTGTGATACTGCTCGATACGTCCCGGTCGATGCTGGCCGAGGACATAAAGCCCAGCCGATTGGAGCGTGCGAAAATTGCCATTGCAGACCTTCTCGAACGGCTGGCCGGCGACAGAATTGCGATAGTAACCTTTGCCGGAAACAGTACGGTTAAATGTCCCCTTACGCAGGACTACGCCTTTGTGCGAATGGTCCTGGCGGATATTTCAACCGAGAGCAACAGCAGGGGCGGCACGATGATAGGAGATGCCGTACGAAAGGCGACCGAGGAAGTCTTCGACAGGCAGAGCCGGAAGTACAAGGATATCATCCTTATTACGGACGGCGAGGACCACGACAGTTTCCCGGTTCAGGCGGCTGAAAAGGCGGCTGAAAGCGGCGCGAGGATAATTACCGTCGGCCTGGGCGACGAAAACGAGGGCTCTCGAATTCCGGTTACCGGACCCGACGGCGAGAAGACGTTCCTGAAGTACAGGGGCCGGCAGGTCTGGTCCCGGCTCGACGCCGATACCCTGCGAAAGGTTGTCTATGCCACTAAGGACGGCAAGTACATCGGCGTCGAGCCGGGTACGACGCTCGATTTGGGACAGATTTACGAGGCGCTAATCGCATCGGCTCAGAAGCGAGAGCTTGAATCGGCTACTATGATGCGATACGATGAAAAATTCCAGATATTTCTGGCACTGGCCATTGCTCTTATCGTTGTTGAGGCATTGATAAGTGAACGCAGGAAGACTTAATATAATTTTAATACCGGCGTTTCTTTCGCTGGCTTTGCAGACGGCCTCCGGAAGCCCGGCTGCCGTCGCGGTGCGGCAGGGCAACAAGCTTTACGCCGACGGTCGATATAACGAGGCAATTAAGAAATATGACGAGGCGCTGGTCGAGGCGCCGCAGGCGCTTGAGCCGAAGTTCGACAAGGCGGCCAGTTACTTCCATCTCGACGACGCGGCTAAGGCGACGGAGCTTTACAAAGAGGTTGCCGCCGAGAGCAGGAATATGTCATTAGTCGCTAAGGCGAAGTACAACCTCGGTAACTGTTATTTCGTCGAGGGGACAAAACAGAAAGACTCGGATTTGCAAAAGGCCCTGGACGATATGCGCACCGGCATCGGAAACTGGCGGGCGGTGCTGGAAATTGAGCCGGACAACGAAAAGGCGGCAAAAAATATCGAGGTTGCGCAACTGACTATAAAAGATATTATTGACCGGATTCACAAACAGCAACAACAGCAGAAACAACAGGCCCAAAAACAGAAGAAACTTGCCGATAAGCTCAAACAGCTCTACGAGCAGCAAAAACAGTTAGCCGACAAGACCGGGCGGACAAAACAGCAGGCGGACGCCAACGATATTTCACGGCAGCAGGCGTCACGGGACTATAACGATATTGCAGAGCAGCAGTCGCAGTTGAGGGACAAAACCGAGCAGATGCTTGACCGGATTCAGCAGGACCCCAATTTTGCTAAGCAGCCCCAGGCCCGGCAGGCGGCCAAGGAGCTTGGCAGCGCAGCGCAAAAACAGAGCGACGCCGAAAAGCAGTTGAAAGAACCGTCGTCGGGCCAGGCGAAACAGTCGCAGGACAAGGCGGCTGAGCATATCGAAAATGCAATAAAATCGCTGTCCGGCCGGCAGGGGCAAAACCAGCAGCAGAAGCAACAACAGCAGGGCCGGCAGCAGCAGGAGCCGAATCAGCCCGCCGAACCCAACCGGCCCCAAGAACCGAATCAGCCGCAGCAGCAACAGCAGGCAGCCGCGCCGGATGAGACCGCACAGGAGATTTTAGATAAGGAACAGCATCAGCACAAACAAAGGCAAATGCTGCAAAACGCCGGTTACCAAAAAGTCGATAAGGATTGGTAGGATGAACGGCTTTGCAAAACATATAGTGACGGCCTTATTGGCGTTGAGTATGACCTCGGGCGCAGCGCCGGCGGCGGTGCAGGTGTACGCCGCCGTGGATACGTCAAAAGACATCTACACCGGTGAAAGTTTTACATACCAGATAATCATCGACGGCCAGAGCAAGCCCGGCGACGTGGATTTGTCGCCTCTGCAGAAATACAATCCCAAAAGCGCCGGAAACAGGGACGTCTCTCAGACCTCGATAAGCATAATAAACGGCAAAACGAGCAGGACCGTTGTGAAGCGATACGTAATGAGTTATATGCTCACCGCCGAGAAGGCCGGACTGATAAACCTGCCCTCTGTCACGGTAACACTCGACGGCAGGACGTACCGGACGAACCCGGTACAGGTGCGCATTCTCAGGCCGGGCACGACCGACCAACTGGAGCTTGAGGTGACGCTGTCTGAACGGCAGTGCTATGTGGGCCAGCCGGTGCTAATGACGCTCAGATTCTACAGGTACGTGAACATCGGGGACTATCACTTCAATGTGCCGGCGCTGAACAGCGACGCATTTTATGTTGAAGAGCCGGACGACGAAAGCGGCAAGGCGAAGCAATACCGGGTTACCCGGAAAGGTAGGGACGCGGTTTTGCTCACGGTCAGCAAGGTTCTTATACCCAAGTACGCCGGCGAGATTGAATTGGCGCCTGCTATGGTTTCAGCGGATGTTGCTGAGGGTCGGTCGCGAATGGGCGACGGTTTCTTCGACGATTTTTTCGGCCGGACACAATACAAACGCTATATGGTCGGCTCGGAGCCGGCAAAGCTGCTGGTCAGGGTTCTGCCCGAGCAGGGCAGGCCTGCACAGTTTTACGGGCTGGTGGGCCGGTACACGATTGAAGCGGCTGCCGAGCCGACAGAGGTCGGCGTCGGCGACCCCATCACGCTTACTATCAAGGTCGGGGGCGGCAAGTATCTAAAACCGGTTCAGTGGCCTGGCCTTGAGAAAATTCCGGAACTGACAAAAAATTTCAAGATACCCTCGCAGAGATCTTCGCCGACAATTGAAGACGGCTGCAAAATTTTTACACAGACCATCCGGGCGAACAACGACAAGGTCAAAGAAATACCGTCAATCCCGCTCGCCTTTTTCGATGCGGACAAAGGCAAATACGTCGTTGCGAAAACGCAACCGATAAAGCTCGATGTTGCTGCAACGAAGATACTGACGTCGGCGGATTTGGAAGGCAGACAGTTCGACACGGTCAGCAAGGAAGTCGAGGCGATAAGAAAAGGGTTGAGCGCCAATTATGAAGGGCCCGACGTTCTGGAGAACAGGGGTTTTTCTCCGCTCACGGCTATGGTGAGCGGTGGCTATGCGGTTCTCTGGGGCGGGCCTTTGGCAGCGCTTGTTCTGAGCGTATTGTACAGGTTGTTCACATACAGAACCGCAGAAAGAGCTCGGCGCAGGCGAAGGCGAAAGGCAGCTTCCAAAGCGGTAGGCCGGCTTAAAAAGGCCGGTCCAGTCGATGCCCACCAGGTCGCCGGCCTGATGAAACAGTATATCGGCGAGCGGTTCGACAGGGTGGCCGGCTCACTTACCGCCGATGACTGCCGGGCGGTTGTAATAGCCGTCACCGGCGATGCGCAGTCAGCGGACAGGTTCGCAGATTTTATCGCTCAGTGCGAGGCGGCCCGGTACGCATCGGCCCAGATGAATCTCGACGGCGAACGAGTAACTGAGGTTATCGAGCTGGTGCGCATTATCGAAAAGAAATCGAAGAAATGAGTACGGCAAAGCATTTGACAATCCTGTTTGCAATGTTTCTGGCCGTGCACGCCGGTACGGCACAGGCCGAACTGTCGAAGGGCCGGATACAGTCGCTTTTTCAGCAGGCCGGCGAGGCATTCCGGCAGGCAAACTCGACGGGAGATTCGGACAGGGCCAGCGGACTCTACCAAAAGGCGATACTGAATTATGAAAAAATTATCGCCGACGGACGCCTGAGCAACCCGAAACTCTATTACAACCTCGCCAACGCTTACTTTCTTAAAAACGACATCGGCAGGGCAATACTGAACTACCGGCGTGCGGAAAAACTCGACAGGACCGACACAAACATCCAGAAGAACCTGGCATTCGCAAGGAGCAAAAGGATTGACAAGGTGGCCGTCAAAACGGAAAAACGCGTTATGCAGACGCTGTTTTTCTGGCACTATGATTTTCCCCTGAAGAGCAGATTCCTTGTCGGCTGCATCTGCTTTGCCGTTCTGTGTATCGCTTTGACGGTGATAGTCTGGCTCGGACGAAATGCACCGTGCGTTGTGCTCAGTGTGATTGCGGGCGTCGTTTTTCTATCTATGCTTGCGTCGGTTGTCGTTGAAGCCGAACAGCGGGCGCACAATGTTTGCGGCGTGATTGTCGCACGACAGGTTATTGCCCACCAGGGCGACGGTCAAAACTATGCGCCGAGCTTCAAAGAGCCGCTGCACGCCGGCACCGAGTTCGACCTGCTCGAGCAGCGGCCGGGCTGGCTGCACATCCGGCTCAGCGACGGCACCGACGGCTGGATAACCGCCAATGCCGCGGAACTGATATGACCCCGGCGTAATCTTTCGTGCTGTTTTGACAGGACGGTTGTACGCACCGGATGAGCTTTGTCTTCTCAGAACTGCCCGCCCAATTCGTTCGGCTCCGGCTGCTCAACGACCGGCTCCGGCGATGAACGCTCCTGAAGCACCTCGATAGTCGCAAGCTGCTCGGCTATCTTTGCCTGCTGCTGTTTGATTGTCGTCCGGAGTTGCTCGACCACCGCTTTCAACTGCTCGCCTTGTTTTTGCAGGACAGTTACTTTTTTGACTTGCTCTTCCAGGAGAACTATCAGTTGTTCGTTTGACTGCTGTGAGTTTTCGGCTTCGTCGGCAAGCTCGTCATGCTGGAGCATAAGCTCGTTGAACTGCTTGGCAAGCTGGTCCCGGGCGAGTGTTGCCGTCCGGAGCTTTTCATTCAAAAGGGCCTTTTGCGCCTTGAGATTCAGCATCTCGGCTTTGAGTTTTACCAGCTCGGCCTTTGCCTTGTTGGCCTCGGCGTTTGCCCTCTTTTTGTCCTTGTCCTTGCAGCCCGGCAGAAAAAGCGCCGCGGATGTCAGTAAAAGCACTGCGAACGTTATTTGCTTTTTTACTGTCATTTTCCGCTGTTTTTAGCAGGTTGACATATTTCAATAGTTTTTTCAGATGTTAATATCGGCCATTTTACGTCGGGACTATGACTGAAACCCGGCTTTCCGAGTGGTTTGCTATACGCATTTTTTTTACCACAAAGGCACAAAGGCACGAAAACTGACAAATTAACTATGTTACGTTGTTATTCTTTTGTACCTTTGTGACTTGGTGTCTTGGTGGTAATGGGACGCGTTTGATTGTCAGGGCTGCCAGTCGATGCCGGTGATACCGCCGGCAGTCAGATTGGGATTCGGGTTGCCGTCGTTTGCGGGAAGAATATCTTCCGCCGGTAAAAAGTACACGTGCCCGTCGGCAAAAAGGTAGTTTCGCTTTCCTGCCCAGCCCCACCAGCCGGGGTCGGCGCCTTCCTTGATTACATAGTGGTTGCTGAGCCACTCGCCTGCAATTATCTTCTGGCAGGGCTTTGCAACGTTGACGGGTTTCTGGCAGATGCCGGGCTTCGGGTCGCTGTACGTCCGGCGAAAATCGTTGATGTCGTCGATTTGCCGGGGACTGTGGTAGAACGCCATCGAGTACGAATAGCTCGTGGACTGCCACTTCTGCGGGTCGCTCCGGTCGGCCGGGCACAACAGAACCGACGGATTGTTGGCATCGATATGACCGCCTAAGTACGGCTCGACAAAGCTTCGCCAGCCGCGGCCCATCCACAGCCAGCAGTACGGCGACGTCGAGACCGGGTCGTCGGCGCACGGATACCTCTGGTCGTTTGTCTCTGCGTACAGCCGAATCGCAAGGTCGATTTGCCTGAGATTGCTGCCGCACGCCGCTCTCTTTGCGGCCGACCGAGCCCTGCCGAGCGCCGGCATAAATATTGCAAGAACTACTGAGACGGTTGCGAGCACCACTAACAGCTCGACGAGCGTAAAGCCCTGCAAAACCGGCATCGACCGTGCCTCTTTCCGTAAAACACTGGAGTCGAATCGTCCCATCGTAACTGTCACCGGCATTGTCGTTACTCGACCGTAACGCTCTTTGCAAGGTTGCGCGGTTTGTCAACGTCGTGGCCCCGAAGCACAGCGGCGTGATAAGCCAAAAGCTGCAATGGCACCACGGTAAGCATCGGCTGGAGCAGCTCCGGTGCTTCGGGGATGGTAATCAGGTGGTCGGCGTGCTGCTTGATGTTATCGTCGCCTTCGGTGGCGACGATGATTGTTTTGCCGCCGCGAGCACGCACCTCGGCGATATTGCCCATTATTTTGTCGTACTGTGGGCCGGCTGTTGCGATGAAGACCGCCGGCATACCGTCAACAATCAGCGCTATCGGGCCATGCTTCATTTCAGCGGCCGGTAAACCCTCGGCGTGAATGTAGCTAATCTCCTTGAGCTTCAACGCCCCTTCGAGGGCGACCGGATAGTTGAAACCGCGCCCGAGAAACAGCCAGTTGTTGTTTTGTATGTTTGCCGCGGCGATTTCCTTGATGTGCCCGGACTGCTCAAGTATCCTGCCTATCTTGTCCGGTATTTTTGAAAGCTCTTCTATGTACCCGGCGGCCTGGTCGCTGCTGATGTGTCTTCTTCTGCCTAATTCAATTGCCAGCATTGCCAGAACCGCCACCTGTGCGGTGAACGCCTTCGTGCTGGCAACGCCGATTTCAGGGCCTGCGTGCAGATAAACGCCTGCATCTGTCGCCCGGGCGATGGATGAGCCGACGGCATTGACAATGCCCAGAACCGTTGCACCGCGTTCCTTGGCCTGTTCCACGGCGGCAAGGGTGTCGGCGGTCTCGCCGGACTGGCTTATACATATCACCGTCGTGCCGTCCTCGATGATTGGATTGCGATACCTGAACTCGCTGGCGTACTCGGTCTCGGTTGGTATTCGTGCAAGCTGCTCGAAGAGAAACTCGCCCACCAGAGCCGCGTGCCAGGCCGTCCCGCAGGCCGTCAGGATGATGCGTCTGGCGCGTGTGAGCTGACGGGAAAATGCCGCAATGCCGCCGAGCTTGATTCTGCCGCTGGATACGTCGATTCGACCGCCCATACAAGTTTCCAGCGCCCTGGGCTGCTCGAAAATCTCCTTGAGCATGTGATGCTCGAATTGGCCTAATTCAATCTGCTCAAGTGAAAACTCTATTTCGCTCAGCCGTTTGGTTACCGGAACGTTGTCGATTGTCTTCGTCCGAAATCCTTTCGAGTCAAGCGTAACCATCTCATTGTCGGCCAGATACACCGCCTGAGTCGTGTGCTCGACGATTGCCGCTGCGTCCGAGGCGAGAACATACTCGCCCTCACCGACGCCGAGAATGAGAGGGCTGCCCTTTTTGGCGCCGATGAGCGTATCGCCGCAGTCCGCGCAGAGAATCCCTAAGCCGTATGTGCCGTGCAGCTCACGCAGCGCCCGCTGGACGGCCCATTCAAATTTGCTCTGCCCGTCGCCTTGTTTGTTCTCTTCGCCGCCGTCGCCTTTGGCATAGAAGTAGCCGATGAGATTTGTTATTACCTCTGTGTCGGTGTCACTGACAAACTTGACGCCTTCGCCCTGAAGCCAGGTTTTCAGCGTTGCGTAGTTTTCGATGATACCGTTGTGCACAAGGGAAATTTTGCCCGTATAGTCGATATGGGGATGGGCATTCACCCGGTTCGGCTTACCGTGCGTGGCCCAGCGGGTGTGGCCGAGACCGAGTGTATCTTCGCCTTTCGGCTCGTCAAGGATTGCCTCCAGGGCAGCGATTCTGCCGGCTGTTTTTTTGATTTTTATCGCTCCGCTCTCGAGCAGCGCCACACCCGCCGAATCGTAGCCGCGATATTCAAGGCGCTTCAGCCCCTCTACAAGAATCGGCTGAGCACTCTTCTTGCCCAGGTAAGCAACTATGCCGCACATCCAAAAATCCTCTAAACGAACAGCAATCCATATTAATTCGGCAATATTGCAGCCCGCCATTATACTAAAAACGCCGCCGAAATAAAGCAGCTTTTATGCAATTACCCAACCAGCCCATGATCCTCTCTGGCAGGGCCAAACGTCTCAGGAAATTACCAGGATTACAGGCCAATGCAAATAATTGAAGCCGAACCTGATTATCAACGAAATCAAGGCAGAAAAATCGAGTCCAGCTCAGCGCGTATTCGCCCCCCTTTCGCCATTGCTCTGCTGTTCCACGCTGCTTATAAAACAACCATTGCCTGCGCTAATGCAATCCGCAGTCCTATGGACTCCTTGCGGAGGATGGCCAAGTCCATTATAAGTTACATTCCTTTTCCCCGGTCAAACAATTAGTATGGTGTCCACAGATTTACCGACCGATCATTCTTTGTATCCGAACACCTTCTTGATGTTCCAAGGTGCTTCCTTGATTCCTTGGTCTCCTACAACTGTGACTTCGAACGACATCGAGGTGAGTGGCTTGATCGTCAGGGCCTCGGAAAAGTCGCGGGACCAGCGGACAGTCCCATCCTCCTCTTTCGCTGATACGCTGACGATCACTCTGGTTACAGTCCAGTCACTTCCGTTGTATAGCTTGCCGGAGAAACTGCCATAACTCAGGCCGGCACTCCCCGTAATCTTGCTTGCCTCGGCATACGGTAACTCTTGCTCCTTCTGGCGGCTCTCGTCATCTCCTTGCTGCGCAATCTTGCGGTTGCCGTAAAGCCTCCACGATTCGCCAGTCTTTCTGTCCACCTCATAGGCAATGCCCTGAGATCCCATCATGATGTAGTATCGGTTGTGGGATGACCAGATGTAGAAGGCAATCAAAAAGGCCACGGCGACGATGGCAGCAACTGCGATGACGGTCTTGTTCATAGATGCCCTTTGCTCTAACATTGTTTATATTGTTCCGTATAACATCCCAAATACTATTGCGTCACCTACATAAAATGCTTGGCTATCCCGACACATCGGGACTAAGCATTTCGATTCCAAAATCTTACTTGAATCGCATTTTATTTTTTCAATATTTCCTACCTGCCGCCTTAAAAACCGTCTTTTCATATTTCTCTACCGCCGAACGTCACGGCTCACCGGCGCTTGACTCGGGGACGGGTCGAGCGTACGAGTGAAGCCGATTGTTCGGCATCTCTCTTCGTTGCGGGTACCATTAGGGCGCGACATTCTGCCAGGAACAAAGAGTCATCTGCCTGGCTATCTCCGAGAATAGAAACAAGGCCACCATCGGACAACTCGGCTACCCCTCGAGGGAGATAGTCCCTCCTCAAGTCTCGTACTTCTCCGATCTCACAGAGGTCAGCGTTTAGAATGACTTTGGTTTCTGCCCGCCGGATTCTCTCGGCCACCATCTTGGTGAGACACTTCCACCATCCGCCTTTAGGAACCAGCCTTTTGTCTGATCGCAGAGCTAGTCCCACAATATAGAAGGACTCTCCGGCTGTGAATGGATTTCCTGCATAGTACTCGCAGCGCCCAGTGTATCGCAGTTCCTTTAGTACTTCTAATATGGCATTGGCGACTGCGCCTCCGTACTCGCCAGCATTCGGCATGATCGAAAAGTTGAGCGCGAAACCAAGCTGATCGTCGCGGAGCGGAGTGGAGAGGGATAGCCTCTCCCTCAATAAACGCTTTAGGTGCCGCTGGTCGCGATACATGATCAGCCGGAAGTGTGCGTAGTTGAATGGAATTAATCCGCTTGCCACTGATCGGAGGACGATCGTCTTGTCGTGAGAGCGACCAACGCCGTGGGCATAGCCGAGCTCGTACGCAACCGAATGGGAGTCACCCGAGGTGTCGATCAACAGCAAGGGTACCTCGCGGATAAGTCGGCAGACTTCTTCGACCACAGGGCCGGAAGTGCGGATCTGATCAGCACGCAAGGGATGATAGCCACCCTCCTCGATGACTTCACACATTGCTTGGTACGCACTGTCGTTCCATGAATCGCCCGAGATCTTCATCAAGACGAATGCGGTGCGAGATGTATTACTGTTACTCATATGCGTCATAGAGTTGCCTAACTACTGTTTATATGGTTTCCAGATATACCCGCTTTGGGGTTTGCTTCCAGATACTTCATTATATCCCTGATTTTATCATCGGTCATTTCCTTTTTCGGCTGATTTTCAGGTTTTTTCGCCTAACTCTATTAAAAACAACGACTTACCCGCCTTTTTGCCCGTTTAATCTGCGGCATATAAAGCCGATTTTGCCATGGAGTAAGCCAACAATGCCACGATGTAAACCTGCAACGCCTTGATGTAACCTTACAATACCATATTGTAAGCTCGCAATGATTTTATGAAAGCGTGTCTCCCAACGGGTAGAATACACGTAAAGA
>CAYMYK010000069.1:0-14389 GCA_964394625.1 uncultured Pirellulales bacterium | reverse complement strand
AGATTGGCTTTGTTTTGCATAAAAAGGTGTGATTTGACGAGGATTTTTGGTAAATATGGAGCAAACGAAGGATTTTAGACACTGATTCACACTGATTGACACTGATTTTTGGAAAAGTTCAAGGGCTGAGAGACAAAATATAACATTTTGGAGATGGGCGACCATTGTTGAACCCTCCTATATGTACGATATGGTATTTACTTTCTCAATGTTCGGTGGGTATTATACATTACGGGAAGTTGGATGTCAAGTGAAATTTTTGGATTTAGCCACGGAGTTTTAACCACTAAGACACAAAGACACTGAGAAATTTTATAGCCACAGAGGTCACAGAGGACACAGAGTTAAGCTTTGGGGTACGCCTGGCGGCGGGCCGGGCGGGGATTTATTTTTCTTTTTTGGATTTCGGATACATCGAGCCGGTTTAAGTGCAGAAAAATAACATTTCAGGGCATTTCTTTTGGCGCTTTCTCAGCGTCGCCGCGCCCAGGCCGCTTCTTCTGCAACGGATTCTGTTATGCCCTGTATGCTCATGCGTACTCCGCCTCGATGGCCGATTCCCCACTTTCTTGGTATTCTGATGCATCCAACTGTTTCACAATTGGGGAAAACACTCTATGAAACGTTTCAACTGTGTTCTTGACCCACTGTTGTTGCTTTGGCCAAGTGTCTCTGTCCGTGGGATCAGCTTTGTAGTGCGTTTCAATGTGGCTTTCCTTGGCATCTGGTAGTGCTCGCCAGTCAAGCTTTATGTTAATTTCTGATTCTATCTGTTGCTTATATTGTTTCTTAATCAGATTGTAATGTACCTGCTTGTCAGGCCCATACATGTTGAGATAAACTCCTATCTCACGATCTCGTGTGTTCATCCGTGCAACGAGACCAAAACCTGATCGACCCACAGAGAAATTTGTCCAATGTTGTGGACCAGGTTTTTGGCAGCGGACAAGACTTCCACTCTCCTCCATTAGCTCTCTAAATTTTGTCCAGTACTCAAGCTGCAATTTTTTTGTGTCACTAAGCTCACTCTTGGCGGCTGTTGTCTTGACGGTTCTACTCCATTCATTTGGTTTTGATACAATGTTGAACTTAGGAGCAGGAGGGGAATTATTGACGCGCCATAGTTCTATTTCGAGCCCAAAGAAATTGATTGTTTCGTCTGTGACCTCATTAAGCCAATCGAGTGTCGCCCGGTGTTCCTCCGTAAATTTTTCGGCTATCCATGCGATGATAACTGCCTCCAAACCCGCGGCATACGTCATTAGCTGTCCCAGATGCTTGTGATCTGTTCTCTCCAGCTGGTTTTCAATTAGTACCCATTTGTTGCTGGCAGTATCTTTGCAGAGAATGTCTGCACGAAATGGGCCGACCTCTTGTTCTTGAGCCTCCACCTCAAGCTCGATACCAATGGTATCCCCCAAAAGCTTAATATTTTCCTCTTGGGCCAGCCACGGTGTAAATTCATGAGCTTCGTCTTTCCAAGCTTCTCGTAATTCCACTTTAACAAGTTTTCCTAATTCAGCCATTTGGTTTTTCCTCCATTCTGTGGTTATAACGTTGCATTAGTGCTTCATGCGTTTCTGTTATGCTCCATGGCACCTCGTTGGTTAATAATTAGTCGATTATACTCTCATTTCGGGGGTCAGACCAGTTTTTCCTCTTTCATTTTATTGGCCAGCCGCCGTGGGCGGCCATCGTTCTTTAACTGGTACAGTTTTATTTCCTTCTCACCATCACCGCACCGAGGCCCAGCAGTAGGAGCGAACAGAAAAGTTGGCAGACAGGAGAACAGGACAGGTGCGCCGCGAGGAGATAGAATTTTGAATCCTTCGACTTTTGCTCAGGACAGGATTGACAGGTTTTTTGTGATGATTTATACTCCACCACAGGCGGATAAATTGGTTTGGCGGAAAAGGCCTCAGTAGAGGTACCTGAGGTATAGCACGGGGTAAAGGAGATAAATGTGGCGTATTTGCCGGGTTGGGAGTTAGCGAATGTTTAAGTGGGACTTTGCTATTTCGTATGCGGATGAGGAAGTGGGAATAGCTTCTGATTTGGCGGAATTGCTGAAACGCGAAGAGGTAAAGGTCTTTTTCGCCAAGAATGAGAAGGTGTACCTGTGGGGGAAAAAATTGAAGCGTGAGTTCAGCAATATATTTGGAGCACACACGCACTTTGCGGTGATATTACTGTCGAGCAATTACGTGGAGAAGTTTTGGACGCAATATGAATTCGACGCCGCGAGCAGGGAGCGAGGGAATAGGGATTATGAGTTCATATTGCCAATAATAATTGACGAGGTAAGGTTCGAACGACTTAATGATGATGTACAGTACATCGATTTGAGGAAGGAGGGGCTTTTGGGTACTGCCGGGATCATGATGCAGAAGCTTAGGGCTGGACATATGCGAAGCCGGGTGCGCGCGCCGACTGAGTGGGTTGCTGCCTTTGGCGTGAATACAGATGACCTGATTGAGGGTGACGAATTACCAGCTGCTGCGCCTCGGTATTATCCATATCTTTGCGATTGGCTGGAAGATGATATGAGGTGCCGGCTGGCAAAAGCGGGAATGACCGGATTGCAATACTTGGAGGATTCAAGGACGGGAGAGACATTTTCTTTGAGATTTGGGTTCGAGTGGAACCCAGACAAGGAGGCACTGGACCTGGGCGATGTGGGATGGTGGGAGGTTTTGGAAGTAGCACCAATGGAGGATGTGTATCCGGGACAACGTCGGATAAGGTCGTAGTATCGAAGTAAAATGGGGCCAAGATAGATAGGGGATGGAGTTTAGTGGCCTGGAGTACCGATTGGAAAGGTGGGTTGAACCGCACCCTATGTGAGATTGGCGCGGCGTGCGGCTTGGCAAGGACAAGGGGATGCACGGGGCAGTCCGCAGTCCTGGGGACTCCGCCCTAAGGCGTCCCTGACGGGACTTACGGAGGGTGCCTCACGGCGGATGCCCGTGCTACGTAGCAGGTAAGCTCGCCGAGTGTCTGGGTACTGCCGGGATGAGTGACTCGGTTGGTGCGTGGAGTAGTTTTGCTTATTGGGTTAGGTTGAACCGGGTGTCGAGTTTGAAGAGCCGTTTTGCGGGTAAGTTCAACATTTTGCCGGCATCGAGCGACAGGGCGGAGCGAATCTCTGCGAGGATGCGTTCGATATCCTGCCGGCCCGGGGCGATTACGGTGAACCAGATATTGAAATCGTCATTGCGGAGATAGCTGTGCGTTACCTCGGGATAGCTTGCGATAAGTTCGGCGGCCTTTTCGACGCGGTCTGCATCGACTCTGACAGCCGCAAGGGTGCTGGTGAAACCCAGTTTACGCGAATCCATACTCGCGCCGATTCGCCTTATAAGCCCGTCGGCGATTAGACGCTCGATACGGCTTAAGAGCGTCTCGGTCGATATGTCGAGTTTCCCGGCCAGAATATCATAAGGTCTTTCACTGATGGGAAAATCGCTCTGAAGCACTTCGAGTATCCTGCGGTCCAAATCATCCATCCGGCCTTGTCCAAAATCCGTCCGGCACAGCCATTTCTCAATCGAGTTCTTGTCGTATGGTGTGTCTAGGTGTTATTGTACAGACAAGACGTCTGATAGTAAAGCACCGGGGGCCGGGGTTCATAGCACCGTTGGGTTTTTAGCTATACCTTCGAGAGAATTTTTAAGAAGCCCGTATTTTTTTTGCAAAGCAGATGTTATAAAACCAAGCTATGGCGAAGGGAAAAGTATATCTTGTCGGCGCCGGGCCGGGCGATGTCGAGCTGATAACCGTCAAAGGATATCGGCTCATTTGCGAGGCGGACGTCATACTCTACGACCATCTGATTCCTTCGGAGCTGCTGCGGCTGGCCCGGCCGGGGGCCGAGATAATATCGGTTGGGAAGTTCGCATCTCGCCATACACTGTCGCAGCGGCGGATTAACGAGCTTCTGATTGAAAAGGCAGCCGGCAACAAGACCGTTGTCCGGCTCAAAGGCGGCGACCCGTATCTATTCGCAAGGGGAGCGGAAGAGGCCATCGCCTGCGCCGAGGCGGGGGTGGATTTTGAGGTTGTTCCGGGTGTCAGCAGCGCTCTTGCAGCGCCGGCCTACGCGGGTATTGCGGCCACGCACAGGGATTACACATCGAGTGTGGCGATAGTGACCGGCCATCGCAAGAGCGATGAGCTTGAAATCGAGATACCCAGGGCCGGTACGGTTATTTTCCTGATGGGTGTCTCGAACATCGAAAGAATCGTCAGCTCTCTGGTCCAACAGGGCCGGCCCGGCGAGACGAAGATTGCCGCCATTGAAAAGGCAACGTGTTACGACCAGCGGGTTGTCAGCGGGACGCTGGATAACTTTGTTGAGTTGGCAGAAGAGGCCGGCCTGCGGGCACCGGCCGTCTTTATCGTTGGCAGGGTGGTGGAGCTTCAGGAGAAGCTGGGCTGGTTCAGCCGCAGGCCCCGGATACTTTTTCCCGGCACGAATCCGGAAAAATACAGGCATTTAGGGACGATTGTGCACAGGCCGTTAATCAAGCTTGTTGCTATCGAGGATTACAGTGAGGCGGACGGGATACTCGGCCGGCTGAATGTATATGACTGGGTTGTTTTCACGAGCAGTAATGGCGTTAAGTTTTTTTTCGAGCGTCTGAATGACATTGGGCTCGATACCAGGGTGTTTGGCCCGGCAAAGGTGGCCGCCATCGGGGCAACGACGGCGGCGGAGCTTAAAGCGTATGGTATCCTGGTTGACATTCAGCCGAAAAATGAGACTTCCGCCGGTTTGCTCGATGAATTCAAGAAAATTCCGGTCGGCAAGAAGAAGGTTTTGTTGGTAAGGCCGCAGGCCGGGGCGGTTACGCTGCCGCAGGGTCTGGCCGGGCTCGGCGCGATATGCGAACAGGTAGCGGTGTACCGGAACGTTGAGGTTGAGCCGGATGACGTCGATTTTGACTTTATCGACCAGGTCCTTTTTACCAGCGGCTCGACGGTGCGTGCCTATGTGAAACATTTCGGCAGCGTGCCCGGCGGCATCAGGGTATTCTGCCTCGGCCCGCCGACACTTGCCGAGGCCGAAAAGCACGGCATAACGCAGGCCGAGATTTTGCCGAAATAGCAACATCACGGGCGAAAAGGGGTTGTTGAAGTGGCTCGAGACAGGAACGCAGGATTGTTCAAGCAGGCGAAGAGATTTATACCAGGGGGGGTCAACAGCCCGGTTCGCGCATTCAGGGCAGTCGGCGGCTCGCCGATATTTATTCAAAAGGCAAAAGGGCCATATATTTATGACGCCAACGGCAAGAGGTACATCGATTACTGCCTGTCGTGGGGGCCTATGATTCTCGGTCACGCCCACCGGGCCGTTATCGAGCAGGTCAAAAAGGCGGCGGCAGGGGGCACCAGCTTCGGGATACCGACCGGGCCCGAGACAAGTCTTGCCGAGATGATTGTGCGGGCGATACCGACGGTTGAAAAAGTCCGGCTGGTAAGCTCCGGCACCGAGGCGGTAATGACGGCGGTTCGGCTTGCCCGCGGCTGTACCGGTCGGGACAAAATTATAAAGTTTTCCGGCTGCTATCTCGGCCACGTGGATTATCTTCTGGTTCAGGCGGGCTCGGGAGCGATGACGCTCGGCATCCCGAGCAGTCCGGGCGTACCCAGGGACTTCACGAGGCACACAATCCTGCTTCCCTTTAACAACATCGAAAAGCTCCGGAAGGCGTTCGACAGGTACGGCGACAAGATAGCGGCCGTCATTGTCGAACCGGTTGCGGCGAATATGGGAGTTGTCTTGCCGAAACGCAGGTTTCTCAGGGAAATAAGGGCCCTCTGCAGCGAATACAAAAGCATCCTCATTTTCGACGAGGTCGTTACCGGCTTCAGGGTCGGGTACGGCAGCGTCCAGGACATCTTCAACGTCAGGGCCGACCTTACCTGTCTCGGCAAGGTCATCGGGGGGGGACTGCCAATCGGCGCCTGCGGCGGCAAGGCGAAGTATATGGATAATCTGTCCCCACAGGGCAAGGTTTATCAGGCAGGGACGCTGGCCGGCAACCCGGTCTGTGTGGCCGCCGGAATCGCCACGTTGAAGCAGCTAAAGACCGACAATCCCTACCGGCGTCTCGCACTTTCAACGGAAAAACTCTGCGAGCGTATATCCGCCGTGCTTGCAAAAGCCGGCGTTGAACACACGATAAATCATATCGGCTCGATGTTCACGGTCTTCTTTAATCCCGGCCCCGTCACCGACTACGATTCCGCCGTGCGAAGCGATACCAAGGCGTATGCCCGCTACTTCAAACGGATGCTAAAGGGGGGAGTTTACCTGCCGCCTTCGCAGTTTGAGGCCTGTTTTCTCTCTGTGCGGCACGGGCAAAAAGATTTCGACCAGACCATCGCCGCCGTCGGGGGTATGCCGGCATAGCACGATACAGAGGCGGGTGCTAATCAGGCAGGCGGAATAGCTCGCCGGCATTTTTCAATTGCGTCCGTTTCTCTGCGTCGAGGCCGATTTCGTTGTCGGTGAGGTAGCAGGCCGGCTCCGGCGCCCAAGGGTCGCCGTAGTAAAGGTCCGCGCGGACGCGCATACTGCCGCCGCAGGCGTCAAAAAATCTGCACATCCGGCAGCGGCCTTTTATGTACCGGCGGCGGTTTCTAAGGGCCTTGAGCAGCGGCTCATTTTCATCGGTCCAGATTTCACTGAACGGCCTTTCGCGGACATCGCCCAGGTCGTAGTGCCACCAGAACTGGTCGGGGTGGACTTTGCCGTTGAAATCGATGCAGCCGATGCCGACGCCGCTGCTGTACAGGCCGCCGCCGTTCCAGGTGAGCAGTCGCCAGACATCATCCGCACGGGCCTTATCTTCTTCGAGCAGCTTGAGGTATATGTACACGCCATCGACGTGGTTATCCACCGTCAGGATGTCCGTCTTTCTTGCCGAGCGGCTGAACTGTTTTGTTTTGTCCAGTATGGTATCGACGGCAGTTCGGGTTTGGGAGTGATTAAGGTCATCGGCGGCGATTTCTTTTCCCCGGCCGCTTGGGACCAGATGATAGAAACAGGCCCTTTCTATACACTCGGTGTCAAAGAAGTCGAAGATGGCATCGAGGTCGCGGACGTTTCTGCGGGTCAGCGTAAGTCGCAGGCCGACACGCACGCCGACATCCCGGCAGTTTCTGATGCCCCGTACAGCCCTGTCGAAGGCGCCGGCGGTGCCTCTGAATTTATCATTGACCTCGCCGATGCCGTCCAGACTGATACCCACGTACGAGACGCCCTTTTGCTTTATCTTTTTTGCCGTCCCGGCGTTTATAAGCGTGCCGTTTGTCGAGATAACGGTACGCAGACCCCTGTGGCCGGCATAATCGAGAAGCTCGAACAAATCGGCGCGCATAAGCGGCTCGCCGCCCGAGAATAGCACCGATGGGACGCCGAGCTGCGCCAGGTCGTCAAGAACCGATTTTGCCTGTGCGGTCGTCAGCTCGTTTTCGGCCTTTTCCGGGCCGCTGTCGTTGTAGCAATGAACGCACGCCAGATTGCAGGCCCTTGTTATGTTCCAGACCACGACGGGGCGGCGCTGAGACGCCTTTGCGGGCGCCTCCTGGTCGCCGCGTGCATCGGGGTTTTGCCGGCCGTAACGAATCCAATCGCCGGGTGTCGGCTGGCCGCAGTATAATTTGCTGATGTTTATCATCGTTTGCCTTTTTCATTTTTTTTAATCTCTGTGTGCTCTGTGGCTAAATCATTGGCGTCATCCGTTTCGGAGGATATTTGTTTTGCCCGGCGGATAATACTGTCGAGCAGCTTTACCGCCTCGGCGGGGCCCTGTCCGGCGGCAACGGCCTTGACATTTTCAATCACACAGTGTGACAGCTTGCCGGCGATTCGGCGCACCATTGCCTCGGCGGCGGTTTTGCAGGAAGGCGTCCGTTGAGCGCCGGCAAGAAACCGCTCAAGCTCTTTTTGGCTGATTTCGGCGAACTGGCGCTTCATCGTTCCGAGCAGCGGGCCGACATCTCTGGCACCGAGCCAGTTCATAAACTGAAGCGTGCTTTTGTGAACTATCTGCATACCTGCGGCTATGTCGTCCTCACGGGCCCTGCGGTTCTGTTCGGCTAAGGCGGCGAGGTCGTCAATACTGTAAAGGTGAACGTCTTCAATTTCTCTTATGGCGGGGTCGAAGTTTCGCGGCACGGCAATATCGATAATCAATAAAGCCCCTTTGCGGCGTTTTTCTGTAATTTTTTTGAAGGAATCTTTGCAAAAGAGATAATCCTGAACGGTCGCCGAGGCAATTGCGAGATTGGCATTGAGCAGCAGTTCGCCAAGCTCCTGCCATTTCCGGGCCGAGGCCCCGTAGCATCGGGCCATTTGCTGCGCACGGTCATAAGAGCGGTTGACTACGGTAATGTTGCAGCAGCCGGCTGCCGAAAGGTTCTGCAGCAGCAGCCGACCCATCCGGCCGGCGCCGATAACCAGAACATCGGCCGAGGCGAGAGCGGCGAAGAGCTGTTTGGCCAACTCGACGGCAACTCCGGCAATGCTTACCCGGCCGGCTGAAATCGAGGTCGTCGCGTGGACCTTTTTGCTTGTGAAAAAGGCATTGTGGAAAAGGCGATTTAACGTTTTGCCGGTGCTTTTCGCCTCGCAGGCGAGCCGGTAGCTTTGCTTGACCTGGGCTATTATTTGTTCTTCTCCGACTACCATGCTGTCCAGCCCAGAGGCGACCGAGAGCAGATGGCGTACCGCTTCTTCGTCTTCAAAGCTGTATAGAAGCTGCTGGAAATCCTTCAACTGCAGGCCGTGAAAACCGGCTAAGAACTCAGCCAGACCGGGGCCGGCAAGGCGGCTGGTTCTGTCTCTCGCGCAATACAGCTCAACGCGATTACAGGTTGACAGCAGGACAAACTCGGCGCCGGTGAAGCTGTCTTTGAGCCGGCTCAGGGCCTGGTGGAGCTGCTCGCAGTCAAAGGCCAGGCGCTCGCGAATCTCCACGGGGGCGGTTTTGTGATTAAGTCCTACGACGGTTATCTTCATTCGATCAGTTCGAGTAGCTTATGTATTTCGGCGGGGTCTTTTTCAATTCCTTTTCGGTATCCATTATACGGCCTGCGGTCAGGCCGGCTGCCCGGCAAATATGCTCGATGGTCTGGTGAACGTCGTCCGGGCCGGTTCCGTGAACCATCGCATAGAGATTATAACCGAAGTTCGGGGCGGTGGCTCTTTCGTAGGCATGGCTGACCTGTTTGAAGGTCACTAACACCTTTGCCGCCTTTTCGAGTCGCTGCGGCTCGACGCGCCAGCAAACCATAGCCGCCGCCGGCAGTCCGGCTTTGAAATGGTTCACTACGGCGCCTATTCTCCTGAGCCGGCCCTGTCGTTTCCAGCTCTTCAATACCCTTAAGAGCTGCTGCGGAGCCACACCCGCCCGCCGGGCCATAGCCCTGTAAGGCGTTTGGTCGGCCGGCAGGCCCTGCTGGAGCACAGAGAGGATTCGCCGCTCGATGTCGGTCAACTCGTTATTCATTACAATGCCAATGATACTAAATTAAGCCCGTCTGTTCAAGCCGCCGTTGCGGCTCAGGTACTATTTGCAGCTTGCCGGGCGAAATTCCTAAAAGTGCTTGAAATCAGTCCTTTCTTAGTGTAGAATTGTGAAAAAGTTCGAGAAAACGCATTTTGGAAGGTCTCAATGAGAGTTGTAAGAATCGCCGCCCGGCGCAGTAAGCTTGCCGTTGCCCAGGCGGAGATTGTCGGCAACTGGCTTTGTAAGCTGTCGTGCGGGCTGGAAATTTCGGTTGTCGGGATTTCCACTAAGGGCGACCGGGATAGACAGAAGTTTCTGTACAAAGCTGAGTCGAAGGGCTTTTTCACATCCGAGGTTGAACAGGCCGTTATAGACGGCAGGGCGGATTTGGCGGTGCACAGCTTGAAGGACCTGCCGACTGCGCCGACGGAGGGGCTGAGCATCGCGGCAATACCGAGGCGGGAATCCGTTGCCGACGCCCTTGTTGCACGCGGCGGGGTCGCTTCGATTGACGATTTGCCCACGGGGGCTGCTGTCGGCACATCCAGCTTGAGGCGCATCGCCCAGCTCCGGCACATCAGGAACGACCTTAACTGTGTCCCCCTGCGCGGCAATGTGGAGAGCCGAATATCGAAGGTTCAAAGCGGTCAGCTCGACGCCGTCATAGTCGCCTGTGCGGGGTTGAACCGGCTGGGTCTTGGCGGCAGAATCTCGGCGGTACTCGAGCCGGCTCGGTTTCTCACAGCGCCCGGGCAGGGGGCGTTGGCCGTTCAGGTTCGCAGCAGCGATACGGAGCTGAACAAGTTAGTATCCCGGCTCGACGACGAGCAGGTGCGAATTGCCGTACAGGCGGAAAGGCATATTCTCGCCGCTATGCACGGCGGCTGCAGCATACCATTGGGCGTATATTGCCGGCTCGACGGCGGCGATATTGTCATCGATGCAGTGATAGCCGACACCGACGGCAGGCAATACGTCAGGCGCTCGAAGAGTGCTTCAATTGAACAAGCCCTCAGTTGCGCCGAAGAGCTTGCAGGGCAATTGCTGTCGGCGGGCGGGCGGGGGATACTGGACAGGGTCCGCCGCAGCAGGGACAGTTGACTTCTCGGAGCGCAACTTCTCGCCGACAGCCATTCGATTAAGGATAATCAGCCGAAGTTAGGATTTGGCTCTTGACAGATGGGGCCGCAGCGGTGAGTATTGTGCCGGGTCGATGTATAATCGAAGCGGTTCGGGTAAATCCGGTTGCGAATAGTTTTATGGCGGACGAGTGGGAAATAGATAAGCCGTTGGGGCGGTGTTACGGGACGGGCAGGCAAATCAGTCCGGGCGAAGAGTACTTTGCCGCGCTGGTGGAGACCGAAGACGGATTCGCAAGGCGGGACTTTTGTGCGGAGTACTTCCGGCAGAACAAGCCGGAGGTTTACTGCTACTGGAAGACGAAGTTAGCGGCGCCGGACGAGAAGAAACATATATTCGTCGATGACGATGTGCTGATGACTTTTTTCGAGCGGCTCGAGAAAGAGAGCGAACAGGAAAAGGTCAACTTCAGGTTTGTTCTGGCGCTGGTTTTGATGAGGCGCAGGCGTTTGAAGTACGAGTCGTCGCGGACCGAGCCGGATAAGGAAATCTGGCGGCTGCGAGTGACAGGGACACAGGATTTTGTCGAGGTGACCAAGGCGGAGCTCGGCGAAGAGCAGATTCAGCAGCTATCGTCTCAGATAGGCCGGATATTACGGGCGGAACTTTGAATATCGTATTGCGTATTGCATGGCCAAACTTAGCCACAAATTAACACAAAGAAAACACGAATTTACAAACACAATTCTCTATTCGTGTCAATTCGTGGCTCTCTAACTGTATTGCGTGGGGATTAGGGGACATATTGTTGTCGAGGGTTATAGTTTTTGCAGCGATTTCGGTGATTGCCGGCTGTGGGCCGGTGGTTACAGGGCCTGCGCGGATTTGCCCGCCGATGGGTTCTGCCGGTGAGGCGACGGCGGCGCTTGCAGAGCGGGCCGGCAGGGCGGTGCCGCTCAGGGCCAATGGACAGTGCCTTTTGCGTTATTACGTTGAGGGCGCCGAGCGCAGGGAAAATTTTGCGGTAAAACTGTGGGTGAATCCGCCGGGTGAGATTTATCTGCAGGGCGACGTTGCTTTTGATGCTACGGGGGTGGTGCTTGGGGCGAATTCGCAGGAGTTCTGGTTCTGGATAAAGCCGAAGCAGGTGAGCCGGTACTGGTACGGCAAATGGTCGCAGGCGGGCGGCGCCGGCGAGCTGATAATAAATCCCAGCTTGGTGCTCGAGGCATTCGGGATAGCGGATGCCGGCGGTGGCGGCCGATGGTCTTTGTCGAGTGAGGGCGGCCGCGACGTGCTGACGAAAACAAATAAGCGGGGCGGGATTTTGAAGCGAATACATATATCGCGATGCGGGTATCTGGTTTCAGAGATTGAGTATTTTGACGGCGGGGGCGATTTGAGCTCGCGGGCCGAGTTCGATAAATATGTGGATGTGGGCAACGGCTTTTTTGTTCCGAAAATGATAAAAATGGTAACCACGGCCGCCGATGGACGGCAGGATTCGGCGAAATTAACACTTGGTTCGGTCAGGCCGGTGCAGTTAAATGAAGGGCAGCGACAGCGGCTTTTTGTCCGGCCGCAGCCGCGGGGCTTTGAGCACGTTTATCAGATTATCGACGGCCATAGAGTCGAACAGGTAGGCAGATAAAAAAATACAAAAAAGAAAGGACGGATTTCCGTGAGCAAAGCTCGTTTGAAAGAAAGGTTGCAGGAGGGTGTTTTACTGCTGGACGGCGCGATGGGGACGCAGTTGATTAAGCGTGGAGCCGAGCCGGGCAAGTGTAACGAGTATTTGAACGTGGAGAGCCCGGATATTGTGATGTCTATTCACCGGGCGTATTCGAAGGCGGGCAGCGAGGCGGTTATTACCAATACGTTCGGCGCCAACAGGTACGCGCTGGGCAGGGTCGGTTACGGGGATTATGTGATGGAGATGAACCTGGCGGCTGCGCGATTGGCCCGCCAGGCGGTCGGCGAGGAAATGTACGTTCTGGGAGACATCGGGCCGAGCGGCGATTTTTTGGAGCCGTTAGGCAACTTGAAGGCCCAGGAGCTGCGTGAGGCATTTTCAACACAGGCCGAGGCGCTCAGGGCCGGGGGCGTGGACGGCTTTATTATCGAGACGATGACAGCCCTTGACGAGGCGGAGATTGCGGTTCAGGCGGTGAAATCGGCAGCCGACGGACTGCCGGTGTTTGCGTCGATGGCATTCGACAAGGCGGGCGACGATTTCAGGACGATGATGGGCGTTGACGTTTCGTCGGCTGTTGAAATGATGGTGTCGCTGCGTGTTGACGCGGTCGGCTTTAACTGCGGGACGGTGTCGCTTGACGAGTACGTTGAGTTAGCGGGCCGGTACGTTGCCGCCGTCAGGGCGACGGGCAGGGATGTGCCGGTTCTCGCCGAGCCGAACGCGGGCAGGCCGGAGCTGGTCGAGGGTAAGACGGTCTATAAGGTGACGGCGGAAGAATTCGCCTCGGCGGCCGAAAAAATAGTCGCTGCGGGCATCACCATAATCGGCGGCTGCTGCGGGACGGGGCCGGCGCATATCAAGGCGGTGGCGGCTTTACTTACCGGTTAGCGGGCCATAAGCTCTCGAATCCGTTCGATGGTTTTTGGGGTGGCGCCCTGGTTGTTTTTTATCACCTGCCGGCCTGCCCGGGCGATTTGGGCGGCATAGCCGGGGTCGGTCAGGCATTTTTCCACGGCCCGGAACAACTCCTCTTTGTCCCTTACCAGGATGGCGCCATTGTCTTTCGTGAGCACGTCAACCGTGTGTTTGAAGTTGAATGTGTGCGGGCCGAAGATGGTTGGTTTGGCTAAGGCGGCGGCCTCAATCATATCCGAGCCGCCCATCGGCACGAGAGAACGGCCTACGAAGATGACCGTTGCGAGCGAATAGAATTTTCGCAAATCGCCCATTGTGTCGCCGAGAATCACGGCATTGATTATTGATGATTGATTATTGATTATTGAATTTTCTGTGGTCTCTGTGTTCTCTGTGGATTTTTTCTTAACTTCACTGTACCGAATCAATCGAAAGCCGGCTTGCTGAATCAGTTGGGCGACCTCGTCGAATCGTTCGGGTTTTCGGGGGACTATTGCAAGGCGCAGATCGGGGAACTGTTCTGTGAGCTTTTTATAAACGTCGAGGATGATTTTCTCTTCATCGTTTCCGGTGGCGCCTGCGACCCAGAGCCGCTGGTTTTTCAAGGCGAGCTGGTCGGCGAGTTCGTCGGAGCCTTCGACTTTGTCGGTGATTTGGGCGGTGTCGTATTTGAGTGAGCCGGTTACGATTACCTTTGCCGGCGGCGCTCCGATTGCCTTGAAGTGCCCGGCATACCGGTCGGTCTGGGCAAGGACGAGTGTTACGTTCTCAAATATTCTTTTCATAAGCGGTTTTGCGAGCAGGTATTTCGGCAAACTCTTGTCGCTGATTCTGCCGTTGACGACCACGACCGGGACGTTTGAGGCGTGTGCGATTTGAACGAAATTCGGCCAGACCTCAAGCTCCATCAGCAGACACAGGTCCGGGCGGATGCTCTCGAAGGCGCGTCGCATTACGGGCGAGAGGTCAAGGGGGAAGAAGAAGACGGCGAGCTGGTCGCTATAGAGCTTGTTTGCACGGGCAAAGCCGGTGTCGGTGGTGGTGCTGATGACGATTTCGTAGTCGGGGAATTTTTTCTGTAATTCGGTGACTATGGTTTTAGTGGCGTTGACTTCGCCTACGCTGACGGCGTGGAGCCAGATGCATTTTTTACCCGGGTGCTTGCGGGTGATTTTGCCGA
>CAYMYK010000068.1:0-14433 GCA_964394625.1 uncultured Pirellulales bacterium | reverse complement strand
GTGACCTTTGGGAATCTGTGATAGGAAAATGTGCCTAAAAATCGTGCTACACCCGCACATCACCTGTGGAAGGGGGCTTTGGAATTAAGTTGACGGCTCAGGCGTGAGCGGATAGCATTTTATCTTGGTTTTTTAAAGGACTGGATTTTTCGATATGTGCTGCGATATGCGACGTTGTGCAAGACCAGCCGTTTTAACGGTAATTATGTTGCTGCTCGGCGCTGTCGGCTGCGGCAGACCAACAAGCAAAGAGCGTAAGCTGAATGTCTCCGCAGTGGACGGCGAGCTCGGGACAATGATAGGGACACTGGCTGATGTCTTTCCGTACGGTGCGGTACGATTGAAAGGGTATGCTTTAGTCGGTGGTTTGAACGGGACGGGCTCGTCACAATGCCCGGCTCCGATACGGGCTTACCTTAAGAAGTATATACTGCGCGAGTTATCGACCGACAGAGTAGATATAGAAAAAATTATCGCCAGCGACAAGACGGCGGTGGTAACCGTTGAAGGCCTGATGCCGCCGGCGGCGTCGCGAGGTGAGCATTTTGACGTATCTGTAAGTGCGCTGCCGGGTACGGATACGACCTCGCTGCAGGGCGGCTGGCTATACGGGGCGGACCTTTACGATGCGAGGCGGCTGGGTATTGCGATAAAGTCCCTCGCTACGGCCGAAGGGGCAATTTACACAGACATGCTGGGCACAGGTACACCGAGCAGCAAGACGGGATATGTGCTGGGCGCCGGGACGATTCTGGAGCAGTACAAAATCAGTTTGGTTCTTCGAATGCCGGACTACAGGACGGCAAATGCAATTCGCAATCGGCTCAACGAGCTTTTCGGGTACGACACCGCGCGGGCAATTTCGGCGGGGCGTATTGAGATGACTGTCCCGGAAAAGTATAAAGACAGAAAAGGCAGGTTCTTTGCGATAGTAATGTCAACATATATGTCCGAGACGGCTGAATTGACGGAGCGAAGAATAATGAATTTTCTGGGTAAGCTTGCGGCCTCGGACGAGAAGGCGGCGAGCGAGATAGCCCTTGAGGCGATAGGCACCACGTGCCTGGATAAGCTGGCTGCGCTGACAAACTCGTCTAATCCGGAGGTTCAGCTTCGTGCCGCCAGATGTATGCTGAATTTAGGCGGCGACCGGGGATTTGAGGTGCTTCAAGAGATAGCCCGGGACAGAACATCGGCGTACCGTGTCGAGGCCCTGGAGGCGATAGTGTCGGCAGGCAAGAGGGATGATGCGGTGGCTGTGGCCAGGCAGCTCGCACGGGACGAAGACTTCGATGTGAGATTGACGGCGTACAGGGGTTTGAGCAAGCTGAACGACATAACGATTAGCCGCCGGATGGTTGCGGACAGCTTTTATCTTGAAGAGGTATCGCAATTCGGCCGCCCTGTGGTGTACGTCTCCCGGAGCGGTCAGCCGAGCGTGGTCTTGTTCCGCGCGCCGATATACTGTCGCAGCGACATGTTCATCCAGTCTTCCGACGGGACGATAACGATAAATTCGGCGCCCGGTCAGGACTACGTCTCGATAATGCGCAAAAATCCCAAAAGGCCCGATGTGATAGCGCGGTTGAAAAGCTCCTTCAAGCTCAGCGATATTATTCGGACACTCTGCGAAGAACCGACGCCGCACGTAGAACAGACACAGTTCGGATTGGGCGTTTCATATTCCCAGTTGATAGGGCTTTTGCAGCAGATGAGTGACAAAGGCGCTATAGATGCAGAGTTTCACGCGGGCCGCCTGCCTAAAATCGCTGTAAATATCAAGAAGTGACGGGTTTTCGGCCGATAATAGTACATTGACCGCAATCGAGCCGGATAATTATATCGGCTGTTTGTCTTGCACGAAATTTTTTATACATAATTCATCTTAGTGTCTTTGTGGCTTGGTGGTGGAAAAAAGGATGAAGCTTGAGAAAATTGTACTGGACGGGTTCAAGAGCTTTGCGGACCGGACGGAGTTCACCTTCGACAATCCCGTTACCGGTATTGTCGGGCCCAACGGCTGCGGCAAGAGCAACATTGTCGATGCGGTCAAGTGGGTATTCGGCGAGCAGAGCGCAAAAAGCCTGCGCAGCGGCCGGATGGCGGACGTGATATTCTCGGGCAGCAGCAGCAGAAAGCCCGCCGGCTCGGCGGAGGTAAGCTTATTCATTGCGAATAGCAACGGGACGGGACGGATTGCGATAGACGCCGACGAAGTTCAGGTTACACGCAGAATATACCAAAGCGGCGCCAGCGAGTACCGGATAAACAACAAGCTGTGCCGGCTCAGAGACATCAAAGAGCTTTTTATGGATACCGGCGTAGGCGTGAAAGCGTATTCGATAATCGAGCAGGGACAGATTGAGCGGCTGCTGTCGGCATCATCGAAGGAACGGCGTGAGATATTCGAGGAGGCGGCCGGGATAAGCAAATACAAGGCGCACAAGGCCGAGGCGCTTCGAAAATTAGAGCGCACCGAACAGAACCTGCTTCGTCTTGCGGACATTTTAGGCGAGGTGGCAAGCCGGCTTCGCAGCGTCAAGTTGGCGGCGGGCAAGGCACGAAACTACTTGGCATACAGTCAGCGGCTCAAAGAGCTTCAGGTCAATTACTCTCTGGCCGAGTACGACAAGATATACACGGCTCAAACAGACAAGAAAAGAACGCTGGATGAGGTTGAAAAGCAGTTTGCCGCGGCCGCGGCGGAGGCGGCAAAACTCGATGCAAACGTCAGCGAATTGGCCCAGAGAATAACAGAGGCCGAGAACGAGATAAACCGCACGGATAATTCGCTGCTTGCCGTGCAGAGTAAGATAGAGCAGCTCTGTCAGAAAATAGAGTTTTTGCATACGAGGATGCGGGAGCTGGAGCAGAGGAAGACATCGGCTTGCGAGCGTATGGAAAAGCTGAACCGCCAGGAGAAGCTTCTGGAATCGGACCTGGCAAAATACGAGCGCGAGCAGGCCGAAAGCGAGAGGGCATTCGAGGAAAAAAGCAGGAGTATCGAGCAAATCGAACAGGCGATAAGCGAGCTCAACGGCCAGTGCGCCTCGCTTGAGCAGGAGCTTGAGGATGAGAAGTCCGGCATCATCGATATAGTGCGAAGAACGGCTCAGCTTCATAACGAGGTCCAGAGCATATCGGTGTATCGCAGCAGCTTGTCGAGCCAGAAGGAGCGTCTCGCGGGCCGGGCGCAGACCGCTAAGGCCCAGCTCGAGACTCTCATGACCGCCGAGGCACAATACAACGCCCGACTGCAGGATATCGAAAAGGTTTTAGCCGAGCTTGCTCAGAAGCTCAACGACAAACAAAGGCAAGAAGAGCAGAACAGCGAACGGATAGAAGGCGACCTCAAGCGGCTGGGCCACAGCAAAGAGGCCCTGAGCGCTTTGAACAGTGAGTTTTCCATTTTGACGGATATGGAGAGCCGCAGAGAGGGACTCGAGTCCGACGTAAAGGAGATACTCGATGACCGCAGCAGGTTCGATTACGTCGAAGGGCTTGTTGCAGATATTATATCGGCGGAGATGGAATATGCGCCGGCGGTCGAGGCGGTTCTGGAAGGCAAGACCGATGCCGTGGTGGTCAATAATACCAGCCGGCTTCTGGCCGACCGTGAGCGCCTCCAAAAACTCGCAGGCAGGGTGAGTTTCATTTGCGCAGACCGCACCGAGCCATTTGTTGACAGTGTCGATTTGTCCGGGCTCGAGCAAGTTAAGGGCAGGGTTGTCGAGTTTGTGCGATACGAGGACAGGTATGCACCGTTAGTGTGGCAGCTTCTGGGAAAAACCATTGTCGTCGATTCGATTGAGACGGCTGTGGGGCTCACAAAACGGTTGGGCGGCGGTTACGAATTTGTGACCCTCAAGGGTGAGTATTACAACGGCGACGGGGCAATCCGCCTCGGGCCGATAGGAAAGGCGGCGGGTCTGATATCACGCAAGAGCCGGCTTCGACAGCTTGACGGGATAATCGACGAGATTAAGGGCCAGATAAAGACCATCGCCGATGAGATTGAAAAGAATAAGCGAAGCAATGAGCACACAGCGAAGCTGTGCCAGGAGTTGCGGACGGCTGTCTATGAAGCGAATACGGAAAAGACACAGGTGAACTCGCAGATTGGTTCGCTTCGGGAGAATATAAAACGCCTGAGGGACGAACAGCCCTTGATAGCGAGCGAAATGGATATGTTAGCCGAGCAGATAGCTCAGTCTGTTCAGAAGGAATATGACTCGAAACAGAAACTGGCCGAGCTTGAGCAGGTCAACGCCGAGCGGAACGAGCGAATCAAACAGCTTGAGGCCGCCTATGTGCAGCGCAAAAGCGAGCTGCAGAAGCTGACGGATTCGCTTACGGAGCTGAAGATAAGCGCAGGTCAGATTGCCGAGCACAGCAGCGCAGCGGCGGCGACGATTGCTTCGCTGACCGGCCAGATGAAAGCAAATACCGCCGCGACCGAGACGGCCCGGGAAGAGGCCCAAACGTGCAGCCGCCAGGCGGAGCAGGCACAAAGGGACATTTTATCCTGTGAGGCGAAGGTCAGCGAGTTGTTTGCAGCCAAAGACCAGCGCCAGCAAAGCAGCGGCGTTCTGAGAAAGCAAATAGATGAGATGAGCAATGAGAGAAATCGGGCCGAGGAGCTTCTCAGACAAAAGCATGCCGAGCAGGGCGAAATCGATGAGAAAATCGGCGAGCTTAAAATAGAAACGGGCCAGCTCGAGGTCAAATGCCGGGATTTGATTGAGAGGGTGCGCGACGAGCTGCAAATAGACTTAGCCGAATCGTACCGGACGTATCAGGACAGCGAAGTGGATTTCGAGCAGGTAAGGGGCGAAATCGCCGAGCTTCGGGGCAGGATTGAGCGGCTGGGCAACGTCAATATCGATGCTATAGCCGAGCAGGAAACCTTAGAGCAGCGGTATGAGTTTTTGAGCGCGCAGGTTCAGGATTTGAACAGCAGCAAAGGACAGCTTCAACAGCTTATCAATCGATTGAACCGGCTCAGCAGGGAAAAGTTCACCGATACGTTCGAGCTGGTGCGGGGTCATTTCCAGGAGATATTCCGCAAGCTGTTCGGCGGGGGCAAGGCCGACATCGTGCTCGAAGAGGGCGAGGACGTGCTTGAGGCCGGTATAGAGATAACAGCAAGGCCCCCAGGCAAGCAGACGCGGAGTATATCGCTTCTGTCGGGCGGCGAAAAGGCGATGACGGCGATAGCGCTGTTGTTCAGCGTCTTCAAGGCCAGGCCGAGCCCGTTTTGTTTTCTGGACGAGGTGGATGCGGCGCTGGACGAGGCGAACAACGAGCGGTTCAATATGCTGATAAAGCAGTTCCAGCGTGATTCGCAATTCATAATCATCACCCACGCCAAACGGACGATGAGCATATCGGATGTGCTTTACGGCATAACGATGCAGACAAAGGGCGTGAGCAAGAAAATCTCGGTGAGCTTCGAGAGATACGAAACCGAGCCCGCGGCGGCGTAATTCGTATTGCGTATTGCGTATATTACCACCAAGAGACCAGGTCACAAAGGTACAAAAGAATAACAACGCAACATAGTTGATTTGTCAGTTTTTGGGCCTTTGAGCCTTCGTGGTAAAAAAATCAGATGAAAAAGTGCCCTTTTTGTGCGGAAGAGATTCAGGACGATGCGATAAAGTGCCGGTATTGCGGCGAGTTTATCCTGCTGGCGTCGCAGCCGCAGACAAAGTGGTATTTTCGCACGTCCCGTATTGTGATTGTAGGCCCTTTTGCGCTTCCTTTGGTGTGGTTCAATCCGCAGTATAAGCCGGCGAACAAAATTATCGTAACGGTTATAGTAATAGCCCTTACGATTTTGCTTTCGCTGATGACCCTGAGACTGTACTCGCAGTTAGCAAGGGAAATAGAAGGGCTGGGGATGTGAACTCTCATTTCGCGCTGCGCAGTACGCCCTGCGTCGTGTTTCACCACTGCCGGGCGAGGGCGGCGAAATCTTTGAAGTCTATGACCCCGTCGTCGAACAGGTCGGCATTTTGATTGTAACCGCCCTGGCCCGTATGAACAAGCCAGCAGCCGGTCAGGGCCTTGAGGTCGTCCAAATCCAGCGTGCAGTCGCGGTTTACGTCGGCGTTCGCAAGACCGGTGAGGACGAGGATCGTCGAGCTGAACGGCTCGAGTTCGATGCAGGTGTGCTCAAAGTTGCCTTCGAGGTCTCGCCAGACGCCGTTGAGCGGAATCGACTCGGGCGTCTCGGTATCGTTGACGAATATATCCGAATAGCCCGGCTGGCCCGGAGATTTCTGCGAGGCAAATTTATCGAGGTCTGTCCTGGCGTTGGCATCTGCCCAGGCGGGGTAGCTTGCCTGCCAGTTTGCGATTGTGATGGGCGAGTACCATATCCAGGTGGCATCGGCGGGGGTAAGGTGATAGTTTGTGTAGGGGTTGCAGAAGCAGTTGTTGTTCATCTGGCCGAAGTCGGCCCAAGCCAGAAGGCCGCTCGGTCACAGCCGAAGATGGTGTTGCGGCGGACAATGCAATCGAAGTTGTTTTCGAGAAAGATTCCGAAGCCGCCTGAGTTGATGATGGTGTTGTACTCGAGGACGTTGTCGCGGAATTCTGAGAGGAATTCGGGCCAGATTCCGTGTGCGAGGTTTGCCCACGGGCCTGAGGATTCCATTCCGCCTCTGGTGTTACGAATGATGTTGTATCTGATGGTGGATTCGCTGCAGTTGGTGTAGATGGCGGCGCCGTCGTTGAGTGTAGCCATTGCGTTGTCAATGACGTTGTACTCGGCGTAGTTGCCGTTCGAGCCGAAAATGATAGCGGCGTAGCCGGCGCCGTCGATATGGTTGTGCCGGATGTGGAGGTTTGTGGCGTTGTACACGACGATTGCCATTGCCATCCAGGGTCCTTCTCCGCCGTAGCCGTTGACGGTTCCGTTTTCGATGAGTGTGTTGTCTTCGATGACGGAAGAGCCGCCGCCGACTGGGTTTTCGTTCCAGCCAATGGCGGCGTTGTAGTTGTTTTGGAAGAGGTTATTGCGGACCTGTGCGTTGTAAACGCCCCACGTTGCGTTGAGGCCTGCGCCGCCGCCGTCTGAGCCGATGAATTCGAATCGGCAGTTTTCGACGATGGTAGTGCCGGTTATCTGCAGCCCGTAGTGCTTCTGATGCCTGAACGCAATATTGCGCACGGTGCCGCTATTAACGCTCAATCCATACCCGCGCAGAGTCGCCTCCACACACAGCGTGTTTGGATTGGCGCCCTCGGGGGCCCAGAGGTACACCTTTTGCGCGGACTGGTCGTAGTAAAATTCACCGGGCGCGTCGAGCTCTTCGAATTTATTGTCGAGATAGAATCCCCAGCCACTCATATCATATGGCATGACATGTATGATACTGGCATCGCCAAGATAGAGTTTCCTAGTCGAGGCAACATAGTCCAGTATGGGTCGGGTTTCGAACCACCAACTGTGGCGATGCCATCGGATGTTTGCTCCGTTCCAGTAATCGTTGGTGTTGGGGGTATGGGAGGCGAGGCCATTGCAGGTGATAACGGTGTTTGAGCCGTCGGGGTCTTCGGTCCAGGTGGTTGTTCGGAGCCATTCGTCTGGTGCGCCACGGTTGGGATACCGCGCGATGTCGCAGTGATTACCGTCCACGCTCAGATACTCTATCTCCCAGGCGCTAAGAGGCCCGTTGTGGTCCGTGACATAGATCGAACCGCTGTACACCTGCCAGTCGGTGAACTGCCACCCGCCGCTGAGAACCGGCAAATCCTCCTCCGCCGGCCCATACGCATCTACCGTCACGTTCGCCGGACCGATGTCCACCTTCTCGTAGAAGATGTCCCCTCGCTTCAACAGTATCGTATCGCCCGAGCTCGCCCGCAGCGCCGCCGTTACAAACGTCAGAAGCGGCGCACCCTCCGAAGTCCCTGCATTCGAATCGCTCCCGTCGTTCGAGACGTAGTAGGTATTGGCGGAAAGGAGCGTTGAGATTATCATCAGGAGCAGGAAGGCGAAGGTCATCATACTTAGAAGAGGTGGTTTTTTGTTTGTATTTTCGTTTAAATGTCTTCTGGCCATCGATACCTCCACCGTTAAGCGGTTACATTACCCTTGGATAACCGGCCACTCTCAACATAGACATCAGTCCGTTGAGTGCGAAGAGAACAGCCCCCCAGTATATCCGGCCGCAATCAGGGCCGGTTCTACAGGTCTGTGTCATACTGTCAATATGATTATATACAGTTGGCGGGAATTTGGCAAGGGGAAAGTGGCTGCGAGGGGCCGTATGCGGCCTTTGGGCGGAAAATCCAGTTGTGGCGTTGAAAGGGGGCGGGTTTGTTAGTAGAATCCGGTTTCTTTTTTGTTGATTAGAGAGAATTTGCGATGGCGGAAAATGTTGACAAACACGTGTTGAGTAACGGGATGGTTATCCTCGGCGAGCCGATGGAGGGTGTGGAGTCGGTGGCGTTTGATTTTATGCTGCCGGCGGGAGCCGCGGTGCTGGCCGAAGGTATGTGCGGGGCGGCAAATGTGATAGAGGACTGGATATTCCGGGGTGCGGGGAAAAGGGACAGCAGGCAGTTGGGCGATGCGCTGGATGGATTGGGACTTCACCGGAGCAGCTCGGTGACGAGCAGTCATATAACGGTTGGGTCAACGCTTGAGGCGAGCAGCTTATCAGAGGCGCTGGGGCTTTATGGTGACATTATTCTTCGGTCACGGCTTGAGGATGAGCAGTTCGAGCCGGCAAGGCAGCTGGCAATCGACAGCGTGAAGGGTCTGGACGACAACCCGCGTCAGAAGGTAATGCTGAAGCTTCGAGAGCGGTTTTATCCGCCGCCTTTAGGGCGGAGCACGGCCGGTGATATCGCCGAGCTTGAGAAATTGACGCCCGGGAAGACGAAAGAGCTGATAAACGAGAATTACAATCTGTCGCAGACGATATTTTCGGTGGCGGGCAAGTACGATTTCGATGCGGTGCGGCGGCAGATAGAGGGGCTGTTCGAGAGTGGACAAGCAAAAAAGGCAGAGCGGGTTGATATCGGATCGAGAGCGGGCAAATATACGCATATTCATAACGACGGGTCGCAGGTGCATATCGGCTTGATGACCGAGACGGTCAGGCCGAGCGATGAGGACTATTACAATGCGAGGGTTGCGGTATCGGTTCTGTCGGGCGGGATGAGCGCGAGGTTGTTTACCGAGGTCAGGGAGAAGCGCGGGCTGTGCTATGCGGTGGGAGCGAGGTATTATGCGTTGAAAGAGGCGGCGGGGATAGGATGCTACGCGGGTACGACGCCGGATAAGGCGCAGGAAACGCTCGATGTGATAATTGCCGAGTTCAATCGGTTGGCTGATGGGATAAGCGAAGAGGAAGTACAGCGGGCGAAGGTGGGTTTGAAGAGCGCGCTGGTTATGCAGAGCGAGTCGTCAAGCAGCAGGGCCGGCGCAATAGGAAGCGACTACTATATTCTGGGCAGGGTTCGCAGCTTAGAAGAGATTAAGGAGAAGATTGAAGCAACGAGCGCTGATTCGGTTCTGGAGTTTTTGCGAAGAAAGAGGTTCGGTGACTTTACGGTGGTCACTATCGGGCCGAAGGAAGTGAAAATTTAGCAGAGAAAGATATGGAATTTAAACACAAACGGTTGGCGAACGGATTGGACATTATAGGCGAGGTGAACCACAGTGCGCAGTCGTCGGCGGTTGGGTTCTTTGTTCGGACGGGCTCGCGTGACGAGAGTAAAGAGATGAGCGGGGTATCTCATTTCTTAGAGCACATGCTTTTTAAGGGGACGGATAAGCTTAGCGCACTGGAAGTAAACGAGGCGTTCGACCGGACGGGTGCGCAGTTCAATGCGTTTACGAGCGAGGAGAATACGGTTTTTTTTGCGGCTGTTCTGCCGGAGTATTTAGAGGAGGTAACGGGGCTGTGGGCGGAGCTGCTCAGGCCGGCGCTTAGAGACGATGACTTCAATATCGAGAAGAACGTAATCAAGGAAGAGATTGCGATGTATAAAGACCTGCCGCAATATGACGTAATGGACAGGTGCAGGGCGCTCTATTTCGGCGAGCATCCGTGCGGCAACAGCGTCCTCGGCACGGAACAAAGCATTGACGCAATGAGCGCCGACCAGATGCGCCGCTATTTTGCAGGCCGATATGCGCCGAATAATATAGTGGCTGCGTTTGCCGGAAACTTCGACTTTCAGCAGGTCTGCTCTTTGACCGAGCAGCGCTGCGGCGGGTGGCTCAGTAAGGATGTGACAAGGGTCCTGCCGCAGCACACCGGTCTCAAAAAAAAGCAGCGGCTCGAAAAGAAGAACCTCTCGAGAGAGCATATATGCCTGATAAGCCCTGCAGTATCGGCGCAGAACGAAAGAAGATTTGTGGCGTCGCTGTTGGCCGTTATTGCCGGCGACGACGTGGGGTCGCGATTTTTCTGGCAGCTTGTGGACAAAGCTATCGCTGAGACGGCGTCAATGCAGTACTCGCCGATGGACGGAACCGGGGCTTTTTTCAGCTATATCCGCTGCGGCCTGGAGAACGTCGGCAAAACGCTCGACATAGTAAGGGCTGTCTTCGCAGACCTCGTAAAAAACGGCGTCTCGCAGGACGAGCTGACAAAGGCGAAGAACAAGGCGCTGAGCGCTTTGGTCATCAAGAACGAGCTGCCGATGGGCCGATTGGGCGATTTGGGCTCTAACTGGGTTTATCTGAAAACGTATCGGCAAATCGAAGAGGACGTCAATGCGGTAAAGACCGTCACCGTCGATGACGTCAATTCGCTCATAAACGAGTATGACCTGAGAAACTTTACCCGGTTTTCGATAGGACCCGGCTCGTAAGGAGGGCAAGTGACGTCGCGCCAGCGAGTATTGTCGGCAATGCAGCATCGCCGGCCGGGCCGCGTGCCAATCGATTTCTCAGCCCATCGCTCGAGCGGCATTGCAGCAATTGCATATCCGAAACTGCGCAGTTACCTCGCTCTTGAGCCGAAACCCGTGCGCGTCTATGACGTTGTTCAGCAGCTGGCAATTGTGGATGAGGATGTTCTCGAGCGGTTCGGAGTCGATACTATCGAATTAGGACGGGGCTTTGCATTAGATGAGCAGAACTGGAAACCGTGGGTGCTGCCGGACGGCACCGAATGTCTGATTCCGGCCTGGATACCCGTCGAGAGGGACAATGGCAGGTGGGTCATCAAATCGAAGAACGGGCGAGTCATCGGGCAGATGCCGGATGGAACGCTGTACTTTGAAACTGCGTACTGGCCCTTCCAGAACGGCGGCGACCCCGCTCAGCTCGATGACGTACCTGCAGATATGTGGGCTTTGGCACAGTGCCCGCCGGGCCCTGTTACCGACGAGCAGTTGGCGGCCGGCGCAAAGCGGCTGCGACAGAAAACCGACCGGGCAATCATAGGACTTTTCGGCGGCAGCCTCTTTCAGGCCGGCCATGGTTTATATCGCGATGATAACTGGTTGATGATGTTAGCGGCTGAGCCGCGCCGGGCGCATCGCTTTCTTGATATGGTGATGCAAAAACATCTGGCCAATCTCGAGAAGTATCTTGGGCTCGTCGGTGACTATATCGACATCATTCATTTCGTTGATGACCTCGGAATGCAGACGGGGCCGGTAATGTCACCGGCGATGTACCGCGAGTTTTTCAAGCCCCGGCACACAACGCTCTTCTCTCGGGCAAAGCAGCTTTGCAATGTGAAGGTGATGCTGCACTGCTGCGGCGGCTTGCGCGAGCTTATGGGCGATTTGATTGAGGCCGGTGTCGATGCGGTTAATCCGGTGCAGCTCAACTGCCGCGGTATGGATGCGGCCGGGCTAAAACGCGAGTTCGGCAGAGACATTACGTTCTGGGGAGGCGGCTGCGATACAGGAGAAGTCCTGCCGGACGGCTCGCCGACCGACGTCGCAGAGCACGTGAAAAAACAGGTGGCGATACTGGCGCCCGGAGGAGGATTCGTCTTTCAACAGGTCCACAATATTATGGCGAACGTGCCCCCCGCAAATATCGTCGCTATGTTTGACGCCGTGAACCCAACGCCTTAAAAAGACCTGCTTGTTTTTAATCTTTCCTGACAATTCGCAGGGCGATGTCCTTCTCAAATTTGGGGCCGGTGAGCTTGAGCTCACCTGCGTCGTGGTCGATTTGTTCGGATTTGTCGATTCGGCCTGTCTTGGTGTTAAGCCATTCGGCCTTGTACTTACCCGCCGGGATGTCGAGATAAAGCATCATTTCGCCGAAGCCGCACGCGTAAATGGCGTAAGCGTTCGGCACATCGGCCAGGCAATAGGCCGTGCCGCTCAGCGTGTGGACGCCTTTGAGAACGTCATTGGCGGGTTTCATTTTGACAAAGTCGAAGGAGTAGATGAAATCGTGCAGAATTTTGAGCTGTTTTCGCAATGCAGCGCTTCCGCCACCCGGGCTGCGTCCGGCGTAATCAAATGAGCCGTCCTCGTGACCTACGGCGAAGGAGTAGTCGAGATTGTTGTAGAGGGCGCCTCCGGCGAGAATGAACTGCCAGGCCTGGATGCGGTAAGTAACGTCATCGCTGCCTGCAAAGCCGGTCTCGTTGAAGCCGATGACCTTGTCGAGGTGGTAGTTCATGGCCACGGCGGTCGGCGGACAGGCATAGTGGAAGTTGAAGATGGACACCGCCGGGTGCGCCTCGGTTACGGTTCGATAACCGTTGCAGATATTGAGCGAGATGAGGTGCTTGTTGGGCAGAGACTTTTCGGTGTCCACTATTGTTTCGACGATGTGATTCTGCCAGGCCGTCTCAACGTTGTGCACCCACGGCTCGTTGCATATTTCGTAATAGATGTTGTCGAAACCGTTTAACTCGGTGACGATTTTACGTGTGAACTGCGTGTGAATCCTGACGATGTCGCTATTGGCCATTTTATAGACATCGGTAAAGGGGACATTGCCCACGCCGTTGATATTGTTTTGAAAGTAGAGCGGCGAAAATTTCCACAGGACATCATTGTAGTAGGGACAGAACAGGTTGATTTCGATGACTATTCCGCGATTACCCGCCTGGGTGCAGAAGTCCTTGAGACGCTCGAAAAATTTGTCGTTCCACTTGGTCAAATCGAATTTGTTGAGCCGGTCGTAGGCGCCGGGCGTATCGGACCGCCGCCAGGCGCAGATGAAGCTCTTTACTTTCGGAGCAAGGTCATTGCTTCTTATTCCGAATGAACCGGGAACCTCGCGATATGGCCCGACGAAAAGCCGGCTGTGGTTGAGAGAGTCCGCCGCAAGCGTGTCGAGGTACTTTACGTAGTCGAAATCGAGATTGATGACCGCCCCGTAGTGCTCGCCGGAGGTAATCAGGATGGTGTCTTTGCCGCGAAAAACAAAGTAGTGCGGATTATCGGGCTGCAGGGCGAAGGGCTGGATTTCAGCGTTGAGCAGCGATGCACAGAGCAGCGAAAGAATCAGTGAACTTTTCATTGTTTTTTCCTTTCCTTACCGTGTTATCACCAACGCGTTTATTTGTTGCCTGAGAACTGATAATAGCTTGTGAGGATTGTGTTTTCAATCCTTTTTCCTCGAAACTCAAGCTATACAACAGCAAGACTGAAAAATGCAAAAAAGTGTGAGTAATTGCCGGCAGGTGCGCATAATAGTATGTAGAACCAGCGGTTTTTGGCAGGATTGAAAAAATTGGAACAGCGGCGCGAATAGTTGCCCTATCGGAAAACAAGTTGGGAGAGAAGCTGGAGCAGTTCAAAAAAAATCAGCGAAAGAAAGTCATCAAGAAGGATTCGGGCATTCGGTGAGGGCGCAGGTGCGCAGGGGGATGTTTTCGTGGCGTGTGTCGGCGGAATAATCGTTAAATTTTGCCTAACTTGACTAAAATGGGCAGGGTGGGGGATGTGGGTAACTCGGAAACGTCCAAATTCTTTCATAAACTCCTCCAAGATATTCGAAAATTTACAAAAAATGCGGGGTGATTTACAAAAATTCGGGGCACTTTTGCGAGGGTTTCGCGGGGGTGTACGGCTTGAGGGCTGCGGGTGAGACGCAGGGACAGAGCAACTCGCTAAAAAAACAGAAAATAGAAAAAAAATGGCTTGACAAGGCACAGGATGCCTTTATAAATGACATCGGTTTGAAAGAGGAGTCGCACCCGGTTTTCTTACCCGGTGGACCTCAGACGAACGCTCGCAGCGCGCTAAAAAGGGTCGTTGCGCGGGGTATCTGTGAATTCCTCGTGGAGGCGGAATATGAGCCATAGAGGAAAGGGTGGATGGCAAAGCCGGGGAGGGGGTATGCCTGTGGTATCGTCGCCTGGCGACGCAGCAGGGGCGGGCATTTCTCGATTTTCAGTACTTCAATCGCCGGCGTTGACAATCACACACCTAGTACTCAGTCCACGCTACATTGTCGGGTATAGCTTTCTCAGTTTTATTCGG
>CAYMYK010000067.1:9519-14443 GCA_964394625.1 uncultured Pirellulales bacterium | reverse complement strand
AAATCGGCAATCGTTTATGCGTCTTCAGTTCATAATATGCAAGGTAATGCAGCGTGAGGCCTATTACTGCGCCGCCCGCTCGGCGAACACTATTGACATTGTCCTGATGCCTCAGGGTCTGCACAATACCCCCGACAAGCTCTGCGCCGAGGTTAAAAAGGCACTGGACAAAACGACGGATGTTCAGGGCCGAGACTATGACGCATCCCTGCTCGGCTACGGCCTGTGCTCGAACGGGATTGTCGGCCTGTCGGCAGAGATACCCATTGTGGTCCCCAGGGGCCACGACTGTATTACACTGCTGCTCGGCTCAAAGGAAAAATACAGGCAATACTTCGATTCGCACCCCGGGACATACTGGTTCAGCCCCGGCTGGATAGAGACCGACACCCAGCCCGGCCGGCAGCGTTATAAAAAGCTGCTGAAAGAATACGCCGAAAAATACGGGCCGGACAACGCCAAATACCTGATGGAAACCGAACAGGACTGGATGAAAAAGTACAGTCAGGCAACGTACATCGACTGGGGCTTTCCCAATACCGACAAGGAAAAGCAATTCACAAAAGACGCTGCCGGCTACCTCAACTGGAACTACGACGAAATAAAAGGCGACCCGTCACTGCTGCAGCGACTGCTCGACGGCCAGTGGAACGAATCCGATTTCCTCGTCGTTAAGCCGGGCCGGAAAATCACCGAGGACCTCACGACCGAAAATATAATCGACGCTCAATAGAATGCACAGAAGCGAATTCATCTCCGTTGGCGTTTTGCTCGCAATAATCCTCGCCGTTTTCATACTCGAGTCTTGTCTGCTCTTTATTTTTTTAGAGGCGAGACTGCACAAGGCAAAATGCCCGGCGACATTTTTTTCAAAACCGGCACTGCTGATACACGCCCTGGCTGTAATCGGCCTGTTATGTCTCGGATATGGTTTCTTTATCGAGCCATACCGGGTCGAGCTAAAAAAAATAGAAATCATGACCGATAAACTCCAATGCGCCACGCTTCGGCTCGTTCAGTTCTCCGACATCCACTGCGACAAAAAACCGCTCAACGAGGGGAAACTCGTCGAGATTACGAACCGCATCGGGCCCGACATTATCGTCTTCACCGGGGACTGCCTCAACAGTGCCTCCGGCCTGCCGCGATTCAAAAGGACCCTCAGCGAACTCAAGGCCCCGTTAGGCAAATTCGCCGTCTATGGAAATGTAGATATAGCGTACCGCAGCCGACTCGACCTCTTCTCGGATACCGGCTTTAAGCTGCTCGATGGACAAACCGTCAGTATCGAAAAGAACGGCGAAACATTTTATCTTGCCGGCTTCAGTGTCCCGGCCCCTGACGAGTTTGAAAAATTTCTCGAACCGTTACCTGACGACAAGTTCAGCATCCTGTTCTACCACTACAGCGACCTCGTCGAATCGCTCGCCGGGCTTAATATCGACCTTTATCTGTCGGGGCACACCCACGGCGGCCAAATCCGCCTGCCTTTTTACGGCGCCTTGATTACACTGTCGAAATTCGGCAAGAAATACGAAGCAGGTATGTACACCGTCGGCGAGACCATTGTCTATGTCAACCGCGGAATCGGCCTCGAAGGCGGTATCGCCCCTCGCGCAAGATTTTTGTGCCGGCCCGAAATAACCCTTTTTGAAATAAAACCCAAAAATCAAAATACAAAACTGGCCAAATGACCAATATAAAAACACAACAGCGCTTCGACGATATTTACAAAAACACCCCGCTCGGCGAAATCCCCTGGAACCACGACCAGCCGCCGGAGCCGCTCGTTGACCTCGTCAATTCCGGTGAAATCAAACCCTGTCGTGCACTCGACCTCGGCTGCGGCGCCGGCAACTACGCCGTCTATCTCGCCTCTTGTGGATTCGAGGTTACTGCTATCGACATTTCACCTGCCGCCATAAAAATTGCGAAAAAAATCGCAAAACAAAAAGGCGTCGAATGCAACTTCCTCGTCGCCGATGTCCTCGAGGACTTCCCGCAATTCGATAAACCCTTCGACTTCATTTACGACTGGGGTCTGCTGCACCATATCCCGCCACGAAAGAGGAAAAAATACATCGCCGACGTTCACAACAATCTCCAATCCAAAGGGCTTTACCTATCGCTCTGTTTCAACGAAAAAGATACCTGTTTTGAAGGAAGCGGAAAAACCCGAAAAAGCAATCGCAAAACCACAATTTATCTTTCGTCCGAAGCCGGGCTGAAAAGACTCTTCTCGCCGCTGTTTGAGCTCCTCGATTTCCGCATCATTCACACACAGGACTATCCGAACCGGCACGTTTTCAACTTCGCCCTGCTCAAGAAATACTGATATTTATACCCTTCAGGGTAGTAAATTCCCGCGAGTAAAATTATAATTGCTTATTCTAAAGTTATTTACCCGCGGACTAACGGGAAAACTCAATTGTAAGTAGGATAACCCTCAATTTTATTGGGGGGTTCGCTCTCGAACGTGTAGAATCCTGAAAGTTATGGAATTGCTCACAATAATATTCATCGCTGTCGGCCTTGCGATGGACGCCTTTGCCGTTTCTATCGTTATCGGCGCCGCCTACGGGCGACTCCGCGTTCGCCACGCCCTTCGGATGGCCGCCTTTTTCGGTGGCTTCCAGGCCGTTATGCCGCTTTTCGGCTACCTCGCGGGCTACACCGTCAAGGGCTATCTCGTCGCCTGGGACCACTGGATTGCCTTCGGTTTGCTCACTGCAATCGGAGTCAAAATGACTATCGAATCGCTAAAAATCAAAGCCGACAGAAAAAACTACGACCCCGCCAATATGGCCGTTCTGCTTATGCTTTCGGTCGCCACCAGCATCGACGCCCTGACCGTCGGCGTAACGCTGTCGCTAATCACCGAACAGATTGTCACCGCCGTTCTCATCATCGGTTTTGTAACCTTTGTTCTTTCCTGCATCGGCGTAGCGGTCGGCAAGAGTTTCGGTCACTTTTTTGAATCAGGAATCGAGGCATTCGGCGGAATTGTCTTAATCGCTCTCGGCCTCAAAATTCTCCTTTCGCACCTGCTCGGATAGCTACCCGGCGTGCAACGGGATGTCACTGCGAGCAGTTTGCCGAAGGCGAACAATTCGACAAAGCCGGAGCGAAAGAAAAGTCGAATCGCCAGCCGAGATTCGATTTTGCGGCAACGACATCCTGGGGCTGTTATCCCTGTAATGTTGCGTTAGCTATCGAGTGAATGAGCAGATGGCGGGCCGGCGATGCTTACTTTGGGATTACGTTGACCGCACAGGGGCCCTTTTTGCCCTGTCCGATGTCGAACTCGACCTGCTGGCCTTCTTCGAGTGTGGCGTAGCCGGTCGTTTTGATTTCGGAGTGGTGGACGAAAAGGTCCTCACCGCCGTCGTCAGGCACGATAAACCCAAAGCCCTTTTTACCATTAAACCATTTTACTGTACCCGTACTCACAACAATTCTCCTTGGCCTTATAGCTGGCCGTCAATCTGCTACGTGCCTCTCACATTTGCTTTAGAGAATATTCCTGAGAGACGAAAGAATATGCTCAACTTGCCGAGCATTATACCGGACGTTGAGCCGGCGACCACAAGAAAATATTTACTTATCCGGCGTCAGCTCAATCGTCTGGCCCGGCTTCAAAACCATTACCTCGCACGCCGCCTTTTCGGCAAACTCGTCGGCGTCGCTCTTGCTGCCCACGATGTCGCCCCAGTGATACGGCACCGCGTGCTCAGGCCCAAAATGCTTCGTCGCCTGGGCCGCCTCCGCCCCGTTCATCGTGTACGTCCCCCCTACCGGCAACAACGCCAAATCGATATTCTTCAACGCATCCATCTCGGGCGTCTCATCCGTATCACCCGCATAATAAATCCGACTGCCCGCCACCTCGAGCACAAAGCCAAGCCAGTTATTTGCCTTTGGATGGAATTTCTTCTTCGGATTATACGCCGCCACGCCAATCACATTCACGTCACCAACGCTAATCTTCTGCCCCGGCTTCAACGGCTTGCCGGCCTTCTGCTGCTTCACAACATCACCCGATGCAATCAGCTTCGTCCCGTCCTTCCACACCTTTTTTATATCCGGTGCGGAATAATGGTCGGAATGACTGTGGCTCACGAGAACCAGTGTAGCATCGTGAGCCGAATCTTTCAGCTTCCACGGGTCAATATAAATAACGTTCTGACCGGCCGTAATCTTGAAACTCGCATGGCCGAACCACTGCAATTTAACCGCCATATCCGTCTCCTTTCCTTTTGAACCGGCCGCAGCCAAACCCTTATCTGCACACTCCAAAAGCACAAACTCAAAACAAATCAGCAAAACAGCTAATCTCCACGCCCGCATATCTTTCTCCTTAAAAACAAAATACCAATTACATTTTTTTAACCTCAGCATAAAAAATAACTCCGGACGCCTCGTTCGTCAAATGCAATTCTGCTGCGATTGCCCGCCCACTCATCCATTTGCCCCAAAAACAGCACCCCGACACAAAAAACCTTGCGATTTGCGACAAATCACATTATAATTATGATATGCGGATGCGAGCCCTCGGCGAGCCCCGGAACACACCAGTTCGCAGGTGAAAGATGAATGCTGAACCGGACATATTGAGCCACCGGGCGAGAAAACCAAAAATACACATCCTCTCTCTCGATACCGTCCTCACCGACGACATCTACGAACGCCTCCAGAGCCACACTAAAACAAGGTTCTATCAACTGGTACTGCCCAAAAACAACCAGTACAAGCCGCGAATCCAGGAAATCGACACCATGGCACCGCAAACCACCACGTCGCGACTGCTCATCTTCGACGTCAGAAAGATCACCCTGCCATGGCTGCAGCAGGCATACAACAAAATCGTCGGCTACAATCGAAAAGACTTCAACAGAAGCTGCTTCTCAATCCTCATCGGCGACGG
>CAYMYK010000067.1:0-9509 GCA_964394625.1 uncultured Pirellulales bacterium | reverse complement strand
CCACTGAATCTCCTCCGGAACGGGAAAGCCCCCGACATTTTCATTCCACACCTCGCCTCTATGAGAATTGATTACAGCCCCGCCGCCTTCTTCTACGACCCTCTCATCCATTACGAAGCCGACGAAATCGAATCATCTATGGACGACGCATTCGTCGTGCCCGGCAAGCTCCCGAAACGACTGAAACCTTTCTTTCCGGGCGACGGTGTAGATGTCGCTGCCGTTCGCAGCTTCTTCCGCGCGCCGGGACAATCCGAAGTCGTAAAAAAACAGAGACTAAAAATGCTCGCCGCCGTCTATCTGAAGCGCATCAAACAGCAGTTCGGCGCTCAGGAAGATATGTTCGCCGGCTGGCTCTCGAAAGACGGGGTCCGGCTCGCCACCGAGAAATTCCACTTCTACCCCATCTTCTTCGAAGAGTGGGTACACGAGCTTATGCAAAAAGCCGCTAATCCCTGACCTCAAGCTCCCACATTATCCCATCGCCGTCGCCACGAAGGCGCGAAGAAAAGTTTTAGACAGGATTTACACAAATTGGGGATGTATTGCGTATTGCGGACAGGTGCGCCGCGAGAAGATAAGACTTTGAATTGACGGGAGCGGGGGGTGGCGAAAAAGGGGAAAAAGCATTGCCGGGGGACGAAAATTACGTTAGTTTGTGCCGAAAGTAAGGCGAAGTCATTTTAAGAAGCAGCAGGTGTAATTAAGATGTCAAGCGAGCGGAAACAACTTCTTGAGCAGACATGGCGTATGCTCGATGGCGGTGACGCCTTTGTGCTCGGACGCATGCTCAACAGGCAGCGAAGCAGCGATTTGGCCGAGGTGGTGGAGCTGCTGGACAACGAGCAAAGGCGAATCGTCTTCGACGTGCTCGAGAAACAGCTCGCCGCCGAGGTACTCGAAAAAGTCGATGAGGCGACCCGGGACGAGCTTTTCGATTTGCTGACCGAGGAGGAGCTTCAGGCGGTATTTTCAGAGCTTGACCTGGACGATGCGGCGGACCTTCTGGCGGAGCTTTCTGAGCAGCTGCGTGAGAAGGTCCTTCGAAGCATATCAGCGGCTGATTCATCAAAAATCAAGAAGCTGATGGCGTACTCGGAGGATTCGGCGGGCGGGATTATGGACCCGGTACTCATCAGCGTTCGGGAGGACGCCACGGTGGGCGAGGCGGTACAAAAGATCCGTGCCGCTGAGATTGACGAGGATTTTTACTCGGTTTATATCGTCGATAAATTAGGCCGATTCCTCGGTGACGTCCGAATCCGTCTGCTGCTGACCAAGCCCGAACGAATAAAGATAAACGACCTGATTGACGCCGATACGATTTACGTAAACGCCGACGCCGACCAGGAAGAGGTGCGAAACGTGTTCAGTAAGAACGATTTGATTGTAGTTCCGGTTCTGGACAAGAACCACCGGCTTATCGGCAGAATCACGGCGGACCGGGTGATTGAGGTGGCCGAGGAGGAGGCGGCGGAGGATATGTACGTGATGGCGGGCACCGACCCGGACGAGTTAGAGAACATGTCGATACTTCACGCCGCGAGGGTTCGAATGACGTGGCTTTTGCCGTGCCTGTTCGGAACGGCTGTTACCGCGCTGGTTCTGATATTGTTCGGCAGAAGATTTGACTACATCAATATGAGCTTTGTCTATAAGGCGGCGGTGGCTTTTGCGCCGATGATAGCGGCGATAAGCGGCAATGCCGGACTTCAGACGTCGGCAATTGTGGTTTCCGGTCTGGCCACGGGGCACTTAGCGGCGCTGAAAGTGGGCCAGGTGTTTACGAGGGAGGTTCGGATTGCGCTTGTTGTTGCTCTGGTGTGCGGTGTGGCGGGGGGGACGGTATGCTTAATTCTGCTGCACTTCAGGGGTATGGACGCGACGGTGGCGATATTCCGCATTATGTTTGCCCTGAGCGTAGCGATGTTTTCGGCGATAATGGTGGCGACGACGCTCGGGCTTTTTCTGCCTTTTGTTTTCCGTCGAGTCGGGATAGACCCTGCGATAAGCTCGGGGCCCCTGGTGACAACAGCAAACGACTCAATAAGCGTAGCAATCTATATGACTTTGACTTTGCTTCTGGCAGGCTGAGGAATTTTGCGATTTACGTTTTTCAGGTCCACAGGTCGAGGGAGAAAAGACGATGGCAAAAGATTTCAATTATACCTGCGCGAAATGCGGGAACACCGGCTGTGAAGTGGGTGAGTTTCGCGCAGCGGGTGGATTTTTAAGCAAGATTTTCGATGTTCAGTCGAAACGGTTCACGACGGTGACGTGTACGCGGTGCCAATACACGGAGATATACCGAGCGTCGTCGAGCAAGCTCGGGGACATCTTCGATTTCTTCACGAACTAAATGCGGCGGGAAAAAAGACCGGCAGAACACAGTCAACTTTGTGGCTTCTTAGCCCCGCTGGCGGCGATACCAATCGATGGTTTGCTTCAGGCCTTCATCAAAGGGCGTTTTTGCCTCAAAGCCGAAGAGTTTTTTTGCGCGTGAGGTGTCGAGTCGTCGTCTCGGCTGGCCGTCGGGTTTTGAGCTGTCCCAGCGGATTCGGCCTGTAAAGCCGGTCAGCTTTGCGATTTTTGCGGCGAGGTCTTTTATTTTGATTTCCGAGCCGGTGCCGATATTGACGGGCTCGGGGCCGTTGTAGTGTTCGGTCGCCAGCAGAATCGCTTCTGCAGCGTCGGCTGCATAAATGAACTCACGGGATGCGTTTCCCGTGCCCCAGCATTCGATGTAATCGGCCTTCGATTCGACTGCATCGAGGCATTTTTTTATTATGGCAGGGATGACGTGGCTGGATTCGGGGTCGAAATTGTCGCGCGGGCCGAAGAGGTTTACGGGGATGAGGAAGATGGAATTGAAGCCGTACTCGGCCCTGTATGCCTGGGACTGGACGAGGAGCATTTTTTTTGCCAGGCCGTAGGGGGCGTTGGTTTCTTCGGGGTAGCCGTTCCAGATGTCGTCTTCTTTGAACGGGACGGGGGTGAATTTCGGATACAAGCACACGGTTCCTATGGCGACGAATTTTTCGATTTTACGCAGGCGGGCCTGCTCGATTAGCTGAACGCCCATCATCAGGTTATCGTAGAAGAATCTGCCGGGATGTAGGCGGTTGGCGCCGATTCCGCCCACTGCGGCGGCGAGGTGAATGACGATATCGGGCTTCGTATCGCCGTACATTTTGACTACGTCGGCGTAGTTGACAAGGTTGTAATCCCTGCTTCGCGGGACAAGGATATTATTGCATCGGCGTTCCCGCAGCAATTCGGTGACGCAGCCGCCGAGAAAGCCGGCTCCTCCTGTGATGACTATTCGCCTTTTTTTGAAGAACTCGGTCATATTATTTGTTTGCGTGGTCGGCGAGTAATTTTTGCTCTTTAGCAAGTTTCATATCGGCATCGGTCATCATCTTAGCCAACTGTTCGAATGTAACTTTCGGCTTCCAGTTAAGGACTTTGCGTGCCTTAGAGGCATCTCCCTGGAGCAAATCGACTTCGGACGGCCTGAAATAGCGGGGGTCGGTCTCGACGTAGTTTTTCCAGTCCAAGTCGAGATAGCCGAAGACCTCGTCGAGGAATTCGCGGACGGAGTGTGTCCGGCCTGTGGCGATAACATAGTCGTCGGGCTTTTCGTGCCGGAGCATAAGCCACATTGCCTCGACGTAGTCACCGGCAAAGCCCCAGTCTCGTTTTGCGTCGATGTTTCCGAGATAGAGTTTTTTCTGCAGGCCGAGCTTTATTCGCGTGGCGGCCATAGTGATTTTCCTTGTGACGAATGTCTCACCCCGTCTTGGTGATTCGTGATTGAACATAATACCGTTGCAGGCGAACAGGGCGTAGGCGTCTCTGTAGTTGACGGTCTGGAAGAAGCTGTATGCCTTTGCACAGGCATAAGGGCTTCTGGGATAGAAGGGGGTTTTTTCGGTTTGTGGTGTTTCGACAACCTTTCCGTACATTTCACTGCTGGAGGCCTGGTAGAACTTTGCGGGTTTTTTCATAGTCCTGACGGCCTCAAGCAGGCGGAGCGTTCCAAGGGCGTCGGTATCTGCGGTGTAGATGGGCATATCGAAGCTGACGCGGACGTGGCTTTGAGCACCGAGGTTGTAAATTTCATCGGGCTGGATTTCGTTGACTACGGCGGAGAGGTTGGTGCCGTCGGTCAGGTCGCCGTAAACCAGGCGAAGGGAGGGGTTTTCGTGCGGGTCTTTATAAAGGTGGTTGATTCTGCCGGTGTGGAACGAGGAGCTTCTTCGAATCAGGCCCCAGACATGGTAGCCGTTTTTTAACAGCAGCTCCGCCAAATAGGAGCCGTCCTGGCCTGTAATACCGGTGATAAGCGCCTTTTTCATAGTGTTGGTTTTCTCCGACACAGATTTGCCGGGCTGTTAAACGCAGATACATTCGGAATAACAAGGCAGCAGCCCTTACTGCGTGGGCGCTGTCAGGTACATAATACGCACAAAAGAGGCGGTGGGCAAGAGATTAAGCTGGTTGAGCAGCGGTGAAATGGAGGATGATAGTGCGGCGGAAAACCCGGCAGCTACCAGCCCCTTTTGAGGAAGATAACGGGGATAGTCTGAATGAGCAGGTAGATATTGAGCAGTAAGGACCTTTTTTGAATGTACAGGTAGTCGTACCTGATTTTATGTTCGGGTTTGAGGTCGTAATAGCCCCTGATTTGAGCAAGGCCTGTCAGGCCGGGCTTGACCACCAGTCTCGCCCCTCTTAAAGCAGGATGGAGGTTTATACGGTATATGTTCTCGGGTCTGGGCCCTACCAAACTCATATTGCCGGTCAGCACGTTAAAGAGTTGGGGCAATTCGTCGAGCCGCGTTCTTCTAAGGATTCTGCCCACCGAAGTAATTCGCTCATCGTCCTGACTTGCCGGTATTAAGCCCCAGATTTTGTCGGCGTGGTTGACCATTGTTCTGAACTTGTACAACGTGAAAATTTTACCGTCTTTGCCCACCCTTCTTTGCTTGTAGATGATCGAACCAGGTGAAGATATCCAGATAAGTAAAGTAACTACGAGCATGGCGGGGAATGTGAGGATAACAATCGCGAGAGAGCCGACGATGTCCAGAGTCCTAATCATGAACTCGGTTGCAGTCGGACTCTTTGGCGCGTGGTCCGCCACATTCTGTGGCACGGTATCCACGTGAATGTTTTGAGCGGAAATTTTGTCATCAAGAGCAGGAGTGGGAGCAGAGGCCGGCTCAAGAGTGGCGGTACCAAGACCGACAGGGTTGGTGGTTATGCCCCGTTTTTGGGCGGGCTGACCAACGAGAACTTCCTGCACCATTACGCACCCCCAAAATCATTCGTGTCAGAAATCATTAACGTCACCATCTCAATTGTTCGGTCGTTCACCCGGCTGAGCCAATGACCGGCCGGATATGATTACATACCCACCGGAGGCAGTTACAAGGCAAATTCGCTTTAGGGCAAAAGAAACTTATACAAGGCCCAAAATCAGGCATTTATTTTTTTGAACCCACAGTCGTAATCGCTATAGCAAACAACAAACGTTCAACACCGCCCTCCCAAACGAACCCCCACTTGACCTTCACCCCCTCAGCACAGGTGTCAAACCCGGCAACGTCTCCAATATCATATCGTTGTTATCGGTCAACACACACCGGCAACTGTAGTTTTTTTGAACAATGCGAGCCGCAGGCGTATTTAGCCGCTGTGTGGACCTATATCAGCTCAGGTGACAAGCGCCGGAGAAGTGGTCTCGACAGGGCGTTCGAGGACAGAGTCGATGACATCGAGGATTTTGCTCTCGTAAATGGTCCAGGTGAAATTATTGCGAATGTGGCGCCTGGCGTTTTGCTTAACGGGGACGTATAAATCGGGATTAGAGAAGATGTTGTTTATGAGGTCTGCCATATTATGGGGGTGGTCCTCGACAATGAGGGCCCTTTTGTGGCGAGCACCGACGATGGGCTTTGCGGCCAGGGGGGTAGTAACGACAACGGTGCCAAGCGCCATTGCCTCAAGGATTTTGTTCTGGATTCCGCCGCCGGTCTGCATCGGGGCGATGACGCAAAGGGATGACTTCAGAATCTCGTATGGACACTCGACGAAGCCGGTAACCTGCACATTGCCGTACTTCGATGGCAATTGCCGAACGGCCCGGCCGGGCTTTGCACCAACGACAATGAATCGAAGCCCCGGTTTCAATCTGTGAAGGACGTTTTCGCAGAACCACAGGACGGCGTTTACGTTCGGGGGATAATCCATCTTGCCGAAAAAAACGACACAGTTTGAATACGCGGGATTGTACTGTTCAAATTCGAGCAGCTCTTCGTTGACGCCGTGAGGTATCCAGACGGTCCTGCCGGGTTTATTGAAAAAGTCCATTTCCCACCGGTTGAAAAATAGTGTTTTATCAAATGTATCTATTGCCTTTTTTTCCGATTCGAGCAGTCGCTGCGATTCGAATCGGTAGAGCGTCTTCCAGAGAAATGATTTTTCCCTTTGATAGGAATTAAGATAATTCAGAGCGATGGAGTCGGCCATATCGAGGATTTTGGGTTTGGCGATATGCTCGGCGTACTTTGCGGTTCTGATAAGGGTGCAGAAAATCAGGTCGGCATCGCGGGCCTTTTTTTCGACATATTGCCGTACATCATCGAAGTGGTAGTAATTCACCTGCAGCGGCAGGCCGTTATAAATGGATTTAAGTGCATTCAGCCGGAATGTGTGCCCGGGCTTTGAGAATATCTTGCAGGTTTTGGTACACCCTCGGATGAACTGCAGGGTCTTTTCGTCGAGCGTTTCATCGGTGACTGTAACGAGATGGACGTCGGCGTGCTTTGCGAGAATCTGCAGCAGATAGTAATTTTTCAGCTTATCGCCGCCGACAGGAGGATACGGCAGGCGTGAGGAAAGAAACAGGATTTTTGGCTTTTTATGCACTTTTAAGTTTCTAATGCTTTCGTATAGGCGGCGATATGGTTTTTGGCCATTTGGTGCAGTGTAAAATCTGTAACGCGTCTTTTCCCGGCCTGAATAAGCCGGGTCCGCAAAGTTTCATTGTCGAGGATTTGCTCGAGGGCATTTGTCAGTCCTTCCACATCTGTTGGATTGCCGTAATAAAGCGCCGCGTTTTCAGCAACCTCCCTGAAGACGGGGATATCGCTGGCGATGACGGCTGTGCCGAAAGCCATTGCCTCAATCAAAGGAATACCGAAGCCCTCATATAAAGACGGCATCACAAGTGCGGTCGCCGAAGCATAAAGTTCGGCGAGTTCCGGCTCTTCGACGTATCCCGTTATCGAAACAGAGTCGCTTACGTTCTCGGTGTGCATAGTTTTTTCGATTTCGTCAAATCCGAATCCGGGCTTGCCGACGAGGAGCAGTTTCAGGCCGGTGTTCTTTCTTCTCTTTGCCAGTCGCGCAAAGGCCGAAATCAGAGAAGAGACGTTTTTTCTTTTTTCGAGTGTCCCTACGAAGAGAAAGTATTGGCCGCTGTTCTTTCGTCTCACGGCCTGATACTTGCCGTTCATCGGTTCTATTCCATGATGACAGGTGATGATATCTTCCTGAGCGACGGCGGGGAAATACTCCAGGATTTCGTGTTTGACCGTTTCGGTCGGAGTAATAATGACATCCGCTTTCGATACAGCGTGCCTGATAACCCATTTTGGAGTGGAGCCGAGCTTTTTCGGGAGTGTATCGGGCGCTTTGAAGGGGGTCAGGTCGTGTATGGTGAAGACGAGCTTTGGTTTTGCCAGTTTGAACGGGGCTGTGTAATTGGCTGTGATATGGACAACGTCGGCGCCTCTGGCCCGGAACACGGGCTCTGCAAAAGAGCTAATCCATCCAAGATATAATAGTCTTCCGGCAAGGCGATTCGGTACGCGTGCGAAAAAACTATTCTGATTGAATGTCACCTGCACATCCGGGGACGGAGAGCCGCTATCTGTACAGCGCAGCAGGGCGTTACGAAGCCGTGAGGTATATGTGCCTATACCTGTGGGTCTGCCGATTGTCTGGAGGCCGTCTTCTATTATCACTTTCACAGCAGTTAAGCTCCCTGACAATACTCGATGGCAAAGCATAACCCCATCAGCGTCTAAAGGCAGACAATCGCGTGCGAGGTTCATTAACGCCCGCAATAGACGGCCAGATGGCGGTTAGCTATGTTCGGCCAGGACCTTTCTCGGTGAATCTGCTTCATTCTTTTCTTAAACTGTTTTATGCTGCTTTGAGGCAGCAGCAGGAACCGGCGGACAGCGTCCCTGAGACTCTGCGGGTCTTGTGTTTTGAAGGTCAGGCCGATTTCATATTCCGCTACGGTGGCTCCCAGGTCGCCGACGTCGGCGGCAATGACGGGTCTCTGGTACTCACAGGCAAGAGAGAGCACGCCGCTCGAGCCGATATAGTTGCTGGTATAAGACAAAATGACGGCATCGCAGGCGGTGAAGTAATATTGAATCTGGTCGTTTGGGATAAAGCGGAAATGCCTGTAGATATCGTCGTCCCATCCGGCATTATGTATAATCTGCTCCAGGCGGGCATCGCTTTGCTTATCGGGTTCGAGGCCGGCAATAACGATTCGAAATTCCTTTGGCAACAGAGCAATAGCTTCGATGACGGTTTCGGGAGATTTCTGTGTTTGTGGTCGGTGGCCAAATATCAGGAACAGTTTTCCATCATAGTCTATACCTATTTGTCTCCGAGCATCTTTGCGGGCGACAGTGTCGCCGTTGCTGCTTGACCAGGCCGGGTGGGGGACAACGTGCACGTCTTTTCTACGTATGATTCGGCTGCTCTTGAGAGCGTCTTTTACGCAGGCGGATTCAGCGAGGACGGTAATTTTTTGTGCAAAGATTTTCCAGGCAGCCCTTCTGAGGAGCTGATAGCTCCTGGTGAGGAAATCGCTGCGAGCGTGATTCGAGCCGAATTCGTAGCCCCTGTTGGTGACAAATACCTTATCGGGGGCGCCGGCGAGCAGGTACAGGACAGAGAGAGTCAGGGGTTCGGAGCTCAGGAAATGGACGGCGTCATATTCGTTTTTCCTGTGCATATAAAAAGCCATTTTGGCGGTAAACCACTGTGTCCAGGCGGTGACGAATCTTTTGAAAAGAACGAAGCGGCAGTTACCGACTCCCACGACGAGAGAGGATTTTTGCGGAAAGGCGGTCAGTTGCCGCCAGCGACGATTTTCGTCGTGGTTCGTCAGCAATCCGGCGGCGGTAAGCAGGGTGACATCGCGGCCTTCTTCGGCGAGGGCGTCGCAGAACTGCTCTGCGTACATAGCGGGGCCCGGGAGGAGGGCGTGCGGCTCAACTACGAGAATTTTCACGTTCGGTTTCTCCATTCAAAGGCCCCGCAGCAACGGCAATCAAGCTCAGCGCAAGCTCCAGGTTATCCCGGGCAATTTCAATATCATCAAGCGACAGGTCGTGGAGAGGTTTTGGCAGGAGTTTGCCGCCAAGTTTATATCTGAGGCCATAGGGGATGAGCTTTCTGAGCTTGAAGATGTCCAT
>CAYMYK010000066.1:0-14531 GCA_964394625.1 uncultured Pirellulales bacterium | reverse complement strand
GATAGCGAAAGAGGGGTCACCACGAAAGACGCGAAGAAATCAGACACTGATTAACGCATCCGCAGGACCCCACCGCAAGGCGTCCCGCCGTTGGGCGTCCCTCACGGGACTTACGGGACTTGCGGGGGATTAACACGGTTTTTTGAATTGGTTTTGGGTACAGAGGGCGGTGGGCGGTGCGATGCGTGATGCGAAGTGCGAGCAGGGCCTTGCCATGCCCCCCTTGGGGTGGCAAGGCCACAAAGGGGGTGGTCAGGCCGTATTGTAAAAAAAATTGATAAAAAGTGGAAAAAAGCAAAAAAATTGCTTGACAAGTTACGTTTGGTAGGGTAATAGTAGTGAAGTTGTAAATATATTACGAACCCGGGGGGCGAAGGATGAGAGTGTGTTGAGAAGATGCAAGTTTGGGCGTTTCAAGGGGGGATTTCAATCGTGCGTGGAGGGTATTCCTATCGATTTTGCGCAGAGGGTGCGTATGTAAATTAGCCAATTAACAGAAAATTTTGCAGGTACAAAGTCAGTGAAGAAAAGGAGAGAGTAATGAAGAGTAAAATTGCTGCTGCGCTGGCGTTCGGATGTTTATTCGGCACTTGCGTTTTCGGGACACCATTGACTGAAATCCAGTATGTGACTAACGACCTTGGTTTGGGCCAGTGGGAATATACTTACACCGTGGAGAATCTCGGCCTGGCAGAGGGGATTGAGGAATTCACCATCTGGTTCGATTTCGGCCTGTATGACAATTTGGTTGTTACAACGCCGGAGACTCCGCCTGAATGGGACCAGATTGTATGGCAGGTCGAGCCGGTGCTGGAAGACCCGGGCGGATATGATGCTGTGGCGACGAACCTGAACATCGAAGTTGGTGAAAGTCTCAGCGGTTTTTCCGTCAGCTTCGATTGGGTGCCGGAAACCGGTGGGCCGGGTTCGCAATACTATGAAGTTGTAGTTCCAAACACAAGTCCGATGGAAGTTATTGATTCGGGCTGGACTGTACCGGAACCGGGGACATTATTTTTGCTGGGTTTGGGTGGCTTGTCTTTGCTGAGAAGGAAAAAACAAAAAACTCATATATTAAGGTGCCTTCGCTAATGAATCGCAATTCTACGTTGACGGGAACAGGAAAATCAAGGAATAGGAGATTATTATGAGAAGACTTTTTCTTTTTTCGGCTGTTTTGATGCTGATTGTATGCAACCGGGCATTGTCAAACTTGCCACCGGTGGTGAGTAATGTAACAGCCAGCCAGCGTACAGATGGTTCCAAGCTGGTTGATATTTACTATGACCTTGCTGATGTGGACGGTGATCTGTGTACCGTTTCGCTGGACGTTAGTGATGATGGGGGGACCACCTGGGATGTTAATGCTGTATCTTTTTCGGGCGATATCGGATCAAGCATTTCGCCTGGCACCAGCAGGTACATAGTCTGGGACTGCGGGGTTGATTTGCCCGGTGTGTACGGGACAAATTACCGCGTTAAGGTAACTGCCGATGATGGGGCCGGCCCGGCCGGTATGGTCTGGGTATATATCAATGACCCCGGTATTGGAGGTGGGCATGAAGGTTTTAACGGCTATATGAGCAAATACGAAACGACGAATGAAGAGTATTGTGAATATTTAAATGCCGCCCTTGATTCAGGTGATGTAATCATTCAAAGCGGTGAGGTTTACGGCAACAGCGGGCCGTATGATGGCGAAATTTACTATGATATGGATGATAGTGATGCACAGATTTCTTATTCCGGCGGCAACTTTTATGTGGAAACCCGCGATGGCTATTATATGGGCGACCATCCGGTAGTAGAAGTCAGTTGGTACGGTGCGATGGCCTTTGCCGGCTATTATGGCTGGCGTTTGCCAACCGAATGGGAATGGCAGGCAGTGGCAGACTTCGACGGCAGCTATACCTATGGCTGTGGGATAACAATAGACCATAGCAAGGCTAATTATGACTATTACAATCCTCTTGGTCTTTCCAGCTATCCCTATACATCACCGGTGGATTATTATGCTTCCTACGGTTATGGAATGAATGATATGGCGGGTAATGTCTGGGAGTGGACAGATAGTTGTTATTACGCTAATTGTGAATATAGCTCTCGCGTTATCCGCGGCGGCGGCTGGGGCAACGACGCCGACGGCTGCGAGGTCTCGTACCGGTACAGCCTCAGCCCGAGCTTCACGAGCATCAGCGTAGGTTTTCGTGTTTGTCGCCACTCAGGTTCTCCTGAGTCCAACATCTTTACCATTGGCAATCGCGATGTTTGGTATGTTGATAACGATGCTATAAATGACCCATGTCATGACAATCCTGATTACAGCGACCCATTGGAGAACGGCAGTCCGGAACATCCTTTCGATGCGATACAGGAAGGAATTGATGCTGCTTTCGATGACGACACTGTGATTGTTTTACCCGGGACTTACACAGGAACAGGCAATCGAGATATCGACTATCTCAGCAAAGCTATTTCCGTCAGCTGCGTTAACCCAAGCAACCCAAATGTGGTCGCGGCGACGATAATTGATTGCCAGGGCACAGAAGAAAACCTACACCGAGGATTCTACTTTCACAACGGCGAAGGTCCGGATTCCACTCTTGCTGGCCTGACTATTACTAATGGTTGTTCTGAAACCGGCGGCGGGATAGGCATCAGTCACTCCAGCCCAACGGTGGTGAGTTGCACCTTAAGCGGTAATTCAGCATTCTCCCTAGGTGGAGGAATATGTTGTTGTGACAGTAGTCCGACAATCAAGCACTGCATTATCAAGGGCAATAGGAGTGGGGGCGTAGGGGGGGGGATACACATAGACGATGCGTATTCACTTGGTGGGGGTCCATCCATCCACGGTTGCGCCATCACAGGGAACTCAGCAAGAGGCGGTGGAGGAATCTCAGATTTCCACTGCTATTCCAACACATTGATCGCGAATTGTTCCATCAGCGGGAACACAGCAACAAGCATCTGGGGAGGCGGAGGAGGAATCGAATATGAGGATGGGGGCAGTCCAACGATTCGCAACTGTCTTATTAATGGAAACGCTGGTGATGGGATATATGCCGGTGATGGTAATGGGACGATTCTCAACTGTTCAGTAAACTTTAACAAAGGAAGGGCCGTAAGTCTTCATGATTACAGCGATGTCACCGTCAACAACTGCATTTTTTGGAGCAATGTGATTCCGCAAATCTCAGTGAGTGGGCATGATAATAGCCTAGTGGTGAAGTATAGCGACGTTCAGAGCGGGTGGATTGGGGAGGAAAACATAGACACCGATCCTTGTTTCGTAAAACCCGGTTACTGGGATGCAAATGGTACACCGGGCGATACCAATGATGACTTCTGGGTTGAGGGAGACTATCACTTGCTGCCTTATTCCCCTTGTATTGATGCTGGCGACCCGTGTTATATTCCTGAGCCGTGTGAGACGGACCTCGGCGGAAATCCCCGGGTAGTTGGCGGCCGAATAGATATAGGTGCATACGAATCTAACTACAAGGCAGACTTGCTCGTAACCAGTGAGGATATTAATTTTTCCCCGTTACCGGGCGAGCCGAACGAGTTGGTTACTATCGAGGCGACGATCTGGAATACGGGAACGACGGCTGCGGAGAATGTATTGGTGGAGTTCCGGGACATTGATGAGATTATTGGCGATGTGAATATACCAATCATCGGGCCAAATGATTCGAATACGGAGTCCATTGAATATACTTGGGATGAGGCGGGTTTTCGGCTGATTGGCGTTACTGTTGACCCGAACGACGAGATTAGCGAGCTGGATGAGAACAACAATAGCGGCAGCAAGCTTTATCAGGTGGGCGATGTATCTAATATGGATGCAAGCATTCAAATCCTGTGTTCCGCGCCATCGGGCTTTACCGAGGGTACTATAGGCAGTATATGCGGCACCGCCAATTACAAGATACTGATAACCGGCCAGCCCGACTTTGAGTATCCTGTCAAAGGTGGTATAGTCTCTTCAACTGTCATAGACCCCTGCGGCACGCCACAGGAATTAGCGGAGCGCTTCACTAATACGAGTGGGCAGTTTAATGTATCATTCCCCGTGCCTGGACAAGTATGTAATTACTTCGATGTAGTTTTAGAAGTTACAGATGGCAGTATGACAGGCAACTGGCAGAAGACTTTCCATGTTGATTCACCTCCTCCTCCACCTCAGAATGACCTATGGGTGGGAGACGTAACGTTCGACAACGAAGCCCCGAATGCAGGTGATACGGTTATTATAGATGCTAACGTATATGCCGCTGCAGACAACAATGATACTTTTTTCAATGTACCGGTAAGCTTCTACGCCTACAATTTAAGTTTTCAAACCTCTTCCCAAATTGGCTCAACACAATACATCGCCGAAATGTCTCCTGAAGATATTAACGATGTGAATGTCTCCTGGACGCCTGGTACAGAGGGTCAATATAGAATCAAAGTATTGCTTGGGCCAGGATTTTCGGACGACTACAGTACGAACAACCAAATCTACCGCACCATACAGGTCGGGCCTTTCACGGTCAGTGCCAGCCCAAGGTATGCAAAAGAAGGTGATGTTGTACAGATAACAGTTGATGTCAGAGAACCGCTGCCAAGCGACAAGCTTGATTCGAATGACGTAAATGACAGTGCCGGTCAACCCATACCATTCTCGCCTGCTGACCCCTGCCATCCGACAGCAACGAGGTGGGTATATCAAACTGACCCATTGTCCTCATCGACGGCTTTGGGCAGAGCATCAATTACAGTTTCCGGCACGGATTCGAGCGGCTCGCACAACGGCTATGGTTATTTCTATGTGGTCGATGTGCTGCCTGACCTGTGGCTTAGCTCATGTGATGTGAACTTCAGCGATATGAATCCCGACCTGGGCGAAACCATTACGATCGATGCCAATATCCACGCTGATTCGAGTAACATGGGCGGCCTTACAGACGTACCGGTCTCGTTCTATGCACAGCACGGCTCCGGCAGTGAGTACAAAATCGGGTCCACTCAGTATGTTGAAGAGATTCTGCCCGGAGGCGACGAATTGGCGGGACTGACATGGAGAAATGCGGCGAATGACGTGTACTTTATTAGGGTAGCGCTTGAACCCGGTTACTCGGATAGAAACAACGGCAACAACGGCGCAACGCGAGCTCTGGTTGTGGGAGACCTTCCGTTTAACGCCGAATTTATTGTTGTTGCCAAAACGCGTCAGAGCCGGACCATCTGGGGTTACGAGTGCACAGTGCGTTTGACGAACCAGTCGCCGCTGACGATTGAGAATATTGAGCTTGAACTGTTAAGTGTGCCGGACAACATGGTTATTCTGGATTCGTATGTCGGCGATTTCGGTCTTATCGAGGACAATGGAACGGGCACAAGCACGGATACATGCAAGTTCCGTGTTGACCGTTCTGAGGAAATCGATTCTGCCGCTATAAAGTGGAATGTAATATATGAGGTTGTTGATATTTGCCAGACGATGCAGCAGACATCTTCAAGTGTTGTCGAGCTTGGCCCGCTTAGTCCTGCCGGTGATATTACGGGCGACGGCATTGTGGGTTTTGAAGATTTAGCGTTGTTGGCTGACCAATGGCTTCAACCGCCGGGTATTCCATCTGCTGATATTGCACCGGCGCCTGATGGGGATAACACAGTTGATTTCCGAGATTTTGCGGTTTTGGCCGGGCGCTGAGATTAAATAGGTGCGGTATTAGTTCAAAAACAGGGTTTTCGATATTACATCGCGCTGCAGCCGTGTTTCTTTGTCAAGACAACACAATGAGTCTGCCCGTTTAGCCGAGGAGGTTTTCGTATAGGCGGACGCCGGCGATTAGTTTGCAGGGGTGGACGGCGTATTTGCCGGCGAAGCGGGGCCGCGAGCGTGGGTAGGCGGTATCTATGGCGGCTTTGAGGGCATCGACGGCATCTGCCCTGACGATTGCGCCGGCGGCGCCTTTGTCTCCGCCGCCTAACATTCTCTCGCCGAGTACGCCTGGGACGGTTCGGGCGATGTCGCACATCGTTTCGAGTTCGGGTCCGGAGATTTTGTAATCGTCTCGCAGGCCGATACCGTCCCGGCGAAATATGCGTCCCACGGTCTCGATGTCGCCTCGTTTCCAGGCGTCTAACATTTCGTAGAAGCGTTTGCGGGCGCCGAAGATGTAACGCAGCCGGTCGGTCAGGTCGGGGTAAGGGCCTGCGAATTGTGCGAGTGCCTTTTCGTAGAGTGCATCGGTTTTGATGTCGGCCAGGCAGGAGATTTTGTAGCCGGTTCTCTGGAGCATTGCAACAAGCTTTTCGCACTCGGCGCGTCGGATTTTGTATGTGGATTTTTCGAGGCCTGGCCTGACGGTCCCGGTATCCATAACGACGATAGAGAAATCGTCGGGGCCTTTTCCCAACGGCACATACTCGACGGAGCGTTTTTTCGGATTGTAGTACGTTCCGAAGCCCTCGCGGGCAAACAGTATCATAATCTGGTCGAGCTTTCCGCAGGGTGAGCCGATATAGTCGTTCTCGACCTGCTGGGCCATATCGACTATTCGGAACCTGTCGTTTTCCTGTATTCGGTTGGCATCGAGCAGGGACAAAATCAGGTTCAGCGTGAGGGATGCCGACCGGCTCATACCGCCGCCCGGTATATTACCGTAGATGACGGCGTTGATGCCCTGGCTGAGGCGGTATCCCTCGCGTCGGAGAACAAAATCGACGCCGTAGGGGAAGCGAGCCCAGGTATCGGCGATTTTCTGCGAGGTGGGCTGCGGCACGTCGCCGAGCGTAAATTCAACGACGCCGTCGTCGGGGAAGTTTCCGCTGAAGAGGCGACATTTATCGCTGCCGCTGGGCTTATAAGCCATCCATATAAACCTGTCGGTGCCCACGCCGAACAGCTCCGTGCCGTTATAATCGCCGTGCTCGACGCTGAGGCAAAAGCGAGAGGAGGTTCTTCTCAGCTTTCCGGCGGCGACATCTATGCGGGTTTGCTTCGAGAGCTTTAGAATTTTCTCAGCGGCCTGGGCGTCCTGAGGCGTTGGCTGCATAAAATTTCCTTTCCGTGAAAAGCAACATCCAAAGCAAGGGCATTTCCCTTACTTGTCGTCCGCGTGCGACGACAGAGAGACTATTTGAGCTTAATAGGTACGCCTTTTTCGCGGGATTCGGTTACGAACGTTTTGAGGTCGTCGAGGACCAGGTTGAGCTGACGGCTGTTCTCGAGCAAATCCTCGTAGAGCCGGCCGTCGTTTATGACCTTTGCCACCGTCCCCTCGCCGTTGTTTATCTTGTCCAGAATCTGCTGTAGCTGCCCCATCACCGTGCTGAGTTTTTCACTCGTGCCGACCATAGCGGCGACCATTCTATCGATTTGTGCATCGGCATTGCTGAGGGTCTGTTTGCCTGCGGAAGCCAATTGCCTGATTTCTTCCACCGTTGCCTTTGCCTGTTCGGCCGCAGAGGAGAGGTTCACCAGGGCCGATTTCAGATTCATTTTGTTATTCGGGTCGCCGAAGATGTCGTTAGCATTCTTGATGAAGCTGCCGATGCCATCAATGAGGTCGGCGAGTTTCTGCTGGCTTTCCTCGGGGAAAAACTCACTGGTCATACCGGTCGAGCCCTGCAGCAAGGTTCCTTCGGTAAGGACCTTTCCGCCTCTAATGTCCTTTGGCGGGACTTTCATCTCGATATAGCTGCTGCCCAGGCCGCGTGTCATAAGCTTGACCTGTACCTTGTCGGGGATACTGTCGAACTTGTTGTCGATGCTCAGAATCACGACGGTCTGGTGGTAATACTCGTGCGTATTGAGGTCTTTGAGGATATCGGGGGGTCTGACGTGCGTGACTTTTCCTATTTGATAGCCGCAAAAGCGAACGGGAGTATCCCTCTGGACGCCCGGTGCAGAGGGAAACTGAACTCGCACCTCGTACGATCTGATTTCGCTTACCAGCATAGGCAGGTCGCCAAAGCGAAAAATCAGGTAGGCGAAGGCAACGAAGGCGACGATGATAAAAATGCCCACAACCATACTTCGTCTTTTTTGTGCGGTCTCGTAATCGCTCACTGCTCGAATCCTTTCAAACGTGTCCGCCCCTCAAGAAACAGCTCTCGTATCGCACGCAGCGGATAGCCGCTTTTGTTCAGTTTTCTTATCAGCTTGATTCGCCGAACGGCATCCGAGTCAAACAGCCGTCTTCCCGTTGGAGTGACGTCTGTCGGCTCAAGAAGCCCGACCATAAGGTAATATTGCAGAGACTGGCGAGAAATGCCAGCTTTTTTTGCCGCAGCCCCTATAGACATCAACGTGTTATCCTTGCTCACTGTTGCACCTGTTTTTATTTTTTTTATCGGCCATTGAGCGGCGGGGCAATCAGTCATCGTCGCTTCTTGCGTTTCAGCCGTTCCACAAGAGCCAGAAAAGAACGCTCTATACGCTCAAAGGTCACCCGGCGCTGAGCCGTTGTGCCGGCCTTTTTTGACCGGTTTGAGAATCGCGGTGAAATCATAACGACGTAATCAAAGCCCTGTTCGAGTTTTTCCTTGTTCAGCCGGAAGGACTCGCGGACAAGCCGTTTGAGCCGGTTGCGCAGGACCGCATTGCCGGCCGACTTGCCCACCGAAACGCCCAGCCGGGGATACCCGCACTCGTTTTGACGCATATAAACCGTAAGCAGAGCGTCACCTGCGGACAAGTTTCCTTTGAGCACGGCCTTGAACTGCTCGTTTGCGACAAGCCGTTCGTTCTTGCCGAATGAATACCGTTTCAAAATATCACCATAGTATAAACAAGCTCCAGCGGGAGAAAACCACAAATCCGGCTCGGTTGCTCTGCCGTCGCAGTCAGAGCCAGCGATTTTCAACCGGTCTCCAGGGCCATGGTGTCGGCGGTTTTGCGCCTGTTCAGGACTTCTGCGCTTATTTTGCGCATCGCCCTGGAGTAGTCAAGGACTCCGGCGAGCTTGTCGGCGCCGTCGGCGGCCACTACAGCAAGATGGCCCAGGTTATAGCGTTTCATATAGTCGAAGACATCTTCGAGGTTCTTGTCGGGCGTTGTTCTGTCCATGACCGCCTCTGCCACATCGACCGCCAGCAGCCAGGCCGCCACGTCCCTGTTTGCAAACATTTCTTTTATACCCGGGATAGTAATCTCTCCTACTATATTCGATTCACTATCAACGACGGGGTAATAGATGCTGTCGGTTTTGCCGAATACTTCGAGTATCTGTTCCAGGGGCGAGTCCTGAGCAATTATCTTCGGGGAAGTATCCATTACGTCCGCGACGGTGAAGCTTTTTATTAAATCTTCTTCGGTGATGTTGAGACCGACTTCGCCGGCCCTCTTAACGCCGGCCTTCACCAAGACGGGCCCAAGGATTTCAACGACAAAAGTGGCGGTCATCACAACCATAATGATGGTGTGCCCGATGTCGGGTCCGAACTGCTGGTTCGCAAGCACGGCCAGACCAATTGCTACCCCCGCCTGAGGCAGCAGGCATACGCCGAGGTACTTTCTAACCACCGCCGGCGCCTTTGAGAGCCGGGCACCAAACCAGCTCCCAAGAATCTTGCCGGCCGCCCTGGACAGAATATAGACAATTATCATAACAATCAACCAGACAGACAGCCGCCCAAACTCGATATGAGCGCCTGCAAGAACAAAAAATGATGTATATATCGGTGGGGAAAACTTCTCGACAAGTGAAAACGTGCTTCTGCTTTCACGCGGCGCCATATTCGCAACCGTTATTCCAAAGGTCATCGCAGGTAAAATCGGGTCAATGCCGGGTATCATCGAGACGCCGACAACGAGCAAAAGAGTGCTAATCGAAAACGTAAGTATTTTGTCATCCGCTCTGACAAACTTCAGTAGAAAATATAGCGCAACTCCTGCAATGAAACCAAGAAAGACGGCACCGGCTATCTCGCCAAACAGCTTGCCTGTCGTCATCAGAACAGAACGGTTCACCGTACCCAACACGGCCTTGGCCCCCGTGGCCGCACCGCGATAAAGCAGCAGCGCCAACGCATCATCCAGCGCCACTATTGCCAGCACCGCAGCAGTCAAAGGCCCCCTCGTCTTGTATTCCCACAAGACATTCACCGTTGCCGCCGGCGCCGTGGCCGATGCAATGGCGCCAAGAACCAGCCCCATTGCTATGGAAATGGAAACCTGATGCGTCAAAAACCACACGGTGACACCCACCGCAACCGCAACCAGCACAAAGGCGCCGAGTCCCTGCGCAAAGAGGATTGTGAAGAACTGCCTGCCGTATTTCTTGAAGACATCGCCCCGCAGCTCTGAGCCTATCATGAAACCTATCACACCAAGGGCAAACATCGCAAACGGCTCGAGACCGTCCAAAATATCAGGCGTGATTATCTTCAGTACATCCCCAAGCACGATTCCAACAACAATGCAGCCGACGACCTGAGGGATATGCAGCTTCTGAAAAAGTCGTGCGCCGAACGTCCCGCCGAGTATGACCAAACCGAACAGCAGTATAACGTTCAAATGCCCCGAAGATTCTACAGCAGCAAGCAGGTGCCAGGAAGTCATATCAGTCCCAAACAGCAAATTAGGGTACATAAAACAGCTTTCGCCATACTATCCTTTTTTTGCCGTTGCGTCAACAGTTGGTTACGGTAGGCGGCTCAGGAGTGCGCATACTGCCCGCCGTGCGCGCTGTCGGCCTTTTGCTGCCTGGCCAGGACCTCGGCACTTAGTGTACGATGCACAGCCCGGTCGTTCAACACGCCGACAAGTCTGTCATCCTCGTCCGAAGTTACGACCGCCAGATTCTCCACACCAAGCCGTTTGAACTTATCCAGCGCCTCTGATAAAATCACGTCCGGCGTCAGTTTGAACGATACCGGCTCCATCACGTCAAGAGCCACCAGCCAGTCATTCAGCTCCTGAGTTGCGAAGGTTTTCCTTATCCCGTCTATTGTCACCTTCCCTATCAGCTTCTTCGCATTATCAACCACCGGGTAGAAGAAGTAGTCGGTATCGCTGACTATCCGTATTACCTCACTCAATGACATACCCACGCTTATTACAGGAATGTCCCTCTGGGTCACATCACCAACCTTATAGGTTTCAATAAGGTCATCCTCGGTTATGTTGACTCCAAATTCACCGGACCGGACGATGGCAAACTTCGCGGCAATCGGGCCAAGAATCTCAAAGACAATTGTCGTCGCTGCTACAGTGTTGACCACAGCGACAGCGAGTATTCTGCCCTCTTCGCCCAAATTACGAAATTCACCCGATACCAGTAGAGACAGCCCTATAGCAACACCGGCCTGGCACAAAATACCCAGTCCGAGATATTTGCGAATCACCGGGCTCGATTTCGAGATGACCGCGCCGAGAAAGGCGCCGCCGACAAGACCGCCAATCCGGGTCAACACATACACCAGCCCCAGCAATCCCATACTCGGCAGCAGACCTATCCGAAGGTGCGCACCGGCGATAAAGAAAAATACTATGTATATCGGCAGCGTAACTGATTTTATCGCTCGATAAGCCCGCCGGTTGGCCACCGGATACATGTTCGCGAAAACCATCCCCAGGCTTAGATTTGCCAAAATCAGTGAGACGTGCAGGTAAATCGCCAGTCCGGCACATACAAGAACCGAGCCCAGTGAGACTGCAAAGACAGCCTCTGAGCCCGACAGTCTGCGCGTAAAGAACCCACCAACGGCGCCAATCACACATCCCAGGACAATTGAGCCCGAAATCTCCAGAGCAGGCCCCTCCAGCAAAGCCCCAACCGATAAGTCCCCACCGGTCAGAAGAACCCGTGCAACGGCAACAGCAACGGCAAATATCATAATCGCCAATCCGTCATCGAGACCGACGACAGCATAAAGAGCATTGGTCAAACGCCCCTTCGCCTTGCACTCCTGCAAAACCGCGACCGTACCCGCAGGGGCCGACGCCGGCGCCATCGCTCCAAACACCAGGGCCAGATACATCTTCCCTGTCAACAAATACACCCCTGCAGCGACAAGCAGGAACGCCCCAAATGATTCCAGAACTGTGATAACGCCGATACTCTTGCCCAGCTCCCGCAGTGTGCTCAGCCGCATCTCACTGCCAATCATAAAAGCCACCAGTGAAAGCGCAAAGCCGGCGAATATATTCATATCCTCGAGCAGCTTGTCGTTGAACACATCCAGAAAAGAGGGACCAAAAAACAAACCCGCAATCAGATAACCGACTACACCCGGCAGTTTCAGACGCTGCGCAATCCTGCCGCCGACAAAGCCGAACAAGATGGCAATTGAAATCAAAAACAACAGGTTCATTCTGCTAAACCACCCGATACTCAACAAGCCCCGTCTATTTGCGCTCCGCCGTCAGGCCGGGCCAGATGTCCGTTCTGAACGGCGAGGCGGGCAGAGACTCGGCGTTGTACAGATTGCACGGCGGATTGTTTGCCCAGCCGTATCGCGCCGCAACCGGCTCTTTGACCTTATCGCAGCTTACTATGACGGTATCGCCCCGAATCTCTGCATCCGCCCAGGCGAATTTTCGGTCGGCCCCTGCTATTGCAAAGCCCTTCAGCGGGCCGTCCTTTGCCTCCAGGCCGGTGCCGGTGTGTTTGAAATGAAGAATAATCTCGTTGCCCCTGATATCCATCGACCTGTAAATCGGTCCCGAATATACAGTATCTTTGCCGTATGTCTTTGCCAGGGCCCACAGTGCCAAACGGCTGCCGACATCCTGCTTGTTTTTCGGGTGGATGTCGTCGGCTTCGCCGATGTCTATAATGACCGCCATCCCGGTCCTCGGCAGGGAAAGCGTCATCGACTGCGCCTCGCGAAGCTCCGCCCATTCGCTCTCGGTCGGCTCATCGACAACCTTCATAAAGTTCGCAAGCTGCACAAACAGAAACGGGAAGTCACCCTGTCTCCAACTGTCGCGCCAGCACTTAATCATCGCCGGGAAAAGCCCACGGTATTGATATGCCCTGCTCGCATTGGATTCGCCCTGATACCATATCGCACCGGCAATACCGTAAGGGATAATCGGGGCAAGCATCGCGTTGTAAAGGCCGGACGGTGAGTTCTGATTGTCCGGGCCCATCGGCGGGTAAATCCGGGGCCGGCGAGGCACCTTCTTGCCCTCGGCCTTGAGCTTTGCAGCGGTCTGCTCGAACTTTTTCATTTCAAGCTCGAATTTCTTTTTTGCCTTCGGATACACCTCGAGCGCCTTTTTGTAGCGTTCGAGTATCGGGCTGAAGTCCCGGTCCATCTGCAGGTATTCCTTGCTCGTCCAGGCCTCGGCAAGCGTCCCGCCCCAGGATGTATGTATCAATCCGATGGGTACGTTGAGCTGTTTATAAAGATTACGTCCGAAGAAATAGCCGACAGCCGAGAAACCCGACGCCGTTTGCGGGCTGCACTCGAGCCATTTGCCCTTACAATCTTTCATCGGTTCCGGGGAAACCTTCCTTTGAACGGCGAACAGCCGGATATTCGGATAATTAGCCGCTTCAATTTCGGCCTCACCGTTTGCTGCCTGCGTCAGGGCAAACTGCATATTCGATTGTCCCGAGCATACCCACACCTCGCCGACCAGAACGTTCGTCAGCTTTATAGTATTTTCCCCCTTTATTGTTACCTCATAAGGCCCACCGGCAGCCGGCGGCTCTACCCTCACCACCCACCTGCTGTCTGCACCGGCAGTCGCCTCCCAGCCGCTGCCGCTCCAGTTGCCATTCACACTCACCTTCTCGCCCGGCTCCGCCCAGCCCCATATCGGGACGTCCATACCCTGCTGCAGCACCATATTGTCGCCTATGACGCTCGGCAGCCGTACCTCGGCATAAGCCCCCGCCGCCAGAGCCAAAACCAATACCCAGCAAACCAAACTCATCGACCGCCTGCTGCGAAACACCTTCACAAAACTCATCTTTCTTCTCCTTGAATCAAACAAAAAAGCTCGACACGTTCAGCCGACAAAAGTCCTGTTACACACTAAAACCGGCGAATTATACCAGCCGCCGAACTACTCGTCAAAAACCATATTACCCGCCTTTACAACGAAAACCCGAAACCTTCGGCGACTTTTCGCTTGTCCGCAGGCACAATCACTGTATAGTTGTCGTACAGTTCCTGAAAGATACGAGGACAATTCAAATGGCACAGAAAAAGACAACGCTGCCAATCGTTGCAGCGCTCGCGCTCGTCGCTATCGCATCGGCGATGATTTATCGCATCTCATTCTACAAACCCGCACCAGCCGGACAGCGTGAACAGCCATCCGTCACGCGCGACAACCGGCACGGCCCGGAGAACCCTGCTGGCGCCGACAAAACCGCGGTTAGCGGGGACTCGCTTTTGGGCCCACGTAAACCGACCCTGCGCCAAATTGTGGCGCGCGCCCGCTACTGGGGGCCGGCATACCCCGGCTTGTACGGCAGACAGGCGCCGGATTTTAACGTTACCGGCCTCGACGGAAAACAGCACCGGCTCAGCGACTATCGCGGCAAGACCGTAATGCTCATCTTCTGGGCGACCTG
>CAYMYK010000065.1:0-14576 GCA_964394625.1 uncultured Pirellulales bacterium | reverse complement strand
CGGATAGCTCTTGCCAAATCAACTCGATTTCATTCATTCTGGGGATTTTCCGTACGACAATTGGCAAATTTCTGTTTACATGGTTTTCACTTAAATTTTTTATACTGTAATTCTCTGCAATCTCTGTGGCTTTCTTTTATAAAACCACCATTGCCATATTACTGGCTTCTCCTTCGCCGGATTTATTTACGGCTATGACGCGATATTCGAGTTCTGTTTTTTCCGACTACTCGAATAAAACCAGCCAATACTCTTATATAGTAAACCGCCTCAGCGGAAAAGTCAACTGATTTCGTGGATAATCAGGTTCGGCTCCAGCGGAAGATGATTTTTACCTTTTGACTTTTATTTCTCTTTGTCCTCTGTGACCTCTGTGCCTTCAAAATTTTGGCTTTTACCTTTATTCCATGAGATTCTTGAGCGTATCGGTCATTTGAAAGCTGTTCCAATCGGGTCTGATTCAATCCCTTTTCAGCGGTATTATCTCGGGTTCGCCGAAGCCGGGGGGAATCTCGAATTCAAAGACGTTCGGGTCGATGGGCTGATTGACTCTGGCATCGAGCAGTTTGATTTCGTAGATGTCCTCTTCGGTGGAGACGGCCTGGAGCTTTGCCGGCAGGTCGATGGCTTTGTCCACCCAGAAGTCGATGCTCGTGTAGTCGTCCTTGTAACTTGACCCTGGTTTTACCTTCAGATGCAGTTTGATGAGCCGCCCGCTGTCGGGCTTATTATCCCCGGCAAGCGATATCTCGAACTCCTTTTTCAGCTCTTCGGTATCACTGAAGCCGATTATGGGGAAATTTTTCTTTGCGAGCTCGAAGGCATCGACCGGCTCGTTCGGCTCGGCCAACTGTCGGCGCCTGATATGCTTGATTTGGTAGTCGATTTGGGTGAGCCACCGGCCGTCGAAGATGTAGTATTCTTTGTATTGGCGCTGCGGCTCGGTGTCCTGTTTGAGCGTCTCGAAGTTTATCCTCAGTTTCGATTTATCGCCGAATCTGGAGTAATACATTTCGCCCTTTTTGAGCGTCTGCGATTCGAGCAGCGGCTGGCTGAACAGGTATTCGATATTGCACCGGTACGATTTTAGCCCGGAGGTTTTTTGCTTCAGCCGCAGCAAAACGGAATCGACCGAGTTTGCATCTTCGGCTTTCGGCCTGCTGGGCCGTGGAGCTGTTGAGCAACAGCCGGCCGAGCAAATTCCCCCCGTAAGGGCAAGGGCCAAAAGCAATGTGCATATATGGCGTATATTTATCAATCGAGTCATCTGCCAATCAGACCTTGTTTTGTTGGATAATTTGGGGTATTTCACTGATATTTTCAATAACAAAATCGGCGTGTTGGGCAAATTCATTTGCTTTTTGATGATTGGCCAGAAGGACGGCGACTGCACCGGCGGCCCTTGCGCAGAGCAGGTCGAAGAGGTAATCGCCGACGACCATCGTCTCCTGCGGCCGGACATCAAACTGACGGCACAGGGCCAGGACGCCGAAGGCATCGGGTTTGACGGGGCCTTCTTCTCTGCCGACGACGGCGTCGAATTTAAGGCCGTGCTTTTCGGCGACGGTCAGGGCGTTGCTTCGCCTGTTTCGGGTGAGGATGCCTATACGGATGCCGGCGCGGCGGAGCGTTTCGAGTGTCTGTTTGGCGCCGGGATTAAGCTGTGAGTCTCTTACGGCTTTTTGCTCGTAGTTATGGAGTATTTTCTCGGCCCGTCGTCTCCGGCGGGGCTCCATTTTCTCGATGAGCTCGAGGACGGGGCCTGCGTCGGTCGGCAGGTGCATTTGTTCACGAATGGCGTCAAAATCGAAGTATGGCCGGGTTATCGTCCCGTCAAGGTCAAATATCACTGCTTTGATTGACATAGTCGGCTTATCGCTGTCTGGGGTTACGGTCGGGTTAAAGAGTCGTGTAAGGTTTTTTTGCGGAGCATCTCAATGAAATACCGCCCTTCACGGCTGAGGAGCCGGTCTTTCCTTAATATAATGCCGGTCGGTCTGAAGAACCTTTCGTTTGAAAAATCGATGGCCCTGATGGTTTTGGCGGCCAGCTCCTGGAGTATGGCGGTCCGGGGTAGAATGCTGACGCCGGAATTGAGCTCGACCGCGCGTTTTACGGTCTCGATGTTGTCGAACTCCATAACCGGTCGGATGACAATGTTATAGCGCTGCAGGATACCGTCTATCCATATCCGCGTGGGGACATCGGCGTCGAAACCGATAAACTTCTCATACTGTAAATTATGAATATCGATTTCCGACTCGCCGGCAAGCGGATGTTTCGGGCTGCACACGAAAAGCAGCGGTTCGTCCTCGAAATCATATACCTCGAGGCGTTTATCCCTTCTGGGCACGGCCACCAGGCCGATGTCGATATCACCGGAAAGAACCAGCTCGTAAATATGCTCGGCGCCGAGGTACTCTACGTGGACGTTGACCGTGGGGCGGGTTACCATAAATTTCCTGACGTATTCGGGCAGCGAGTGCATACCGATACTGTAAATCGCGGCTACGTTTATCCTGTTGGCGGCAGCGTTTTTGATTTGGTTCAGCTCGCTTGAGAACTGCTCGAGTTTGTGAATAATGTTGGTGGCCGCTTTATAGAACAGCTCACCGGCCGGCGTAAGCTCCAGCGGCCTCCTTTGCCTGTTGAGAAGCTGGCATTTGTACGTCATTTCCAGTTGAGCAAGCCGCTGTGAGACGGAGGACTGGCTCATCAGGTTCTTTTCGGCGGCCTTCGAGAAGCTGCGCAAATCGGCTAAGTCGCAGAACACCTTTAGCGTTTCAATGTGCATTATAAGCTGTCCTAATGGATTCTATTATCATTTAGGCCCTTGTGCTACACTGTTGCCATATACTATACTGACAAGTTCAGCCGTTCAATACAATTATGTGATTATGTTATTAGTTTAGCTTATATTGATAGCTATGGAAAGACACAGGTCACACTATTACGGAGGTTGCTCGTATGGCAGTTAATACTGTAACACAGGCGGTTTATGAACAGGTTCTCAAACGTAACCCCGGCGAGTCGGAATTTCACCAGGCGGTCAAGGAGGTGCTGGATTGCCTGGACCCGGTGCTGGAAAAACATCCGGAATACGTGGAGGCCAGGATTCTGGAGCGGCTCGTCGAGCCGGAAAGGCAGATTATTTTCCGCATCCCCTGGCAGGACGATAAGGGCAATTTCCAGGTAAATCGCGGCTTTCGCGTTCAGTTCAACAGCGCCTTAGGCCCGTATAAGGGCGGCATTCGCTTTCATCCGAGCGTCTATATCGGCATCATCAAGTTTCTCGGATTCGAGCAGATTCTCAAGAACTCGCTGACAGGACTTATGATGGGCGGCGGCAAGGGCGGGGCGGATTTCAATCCGAAGGGCAAGAGCGATGCCGAGGTAATGCGCTTTTGCCAGAGCTTCATGACGGAGCTTTTCCGGCACATCGGCCCGGATACCGACGTCCCGGCAGGGGATATCGGCGTAGGCGGCAGAGAAATAGGATACCTCTTTGGTCAATACAAGAAGTTAACGAATAGTTTCACTGGTGCGCTGACCGGCAAGGGGCTCGATTACGGTGGTTCAATGGTGCGTAAAGAGGCTACCGGCTACGGCCTAATCTATTTCGTAAGCCGAATGCTTCAGGAACACGGCATTGACTGGAACGGCAAGAAGGTAGCCATCTCTGGCTCCGGCAACGTTGCAATTTACGCGGCACAAAAGGTTCAGCAGCTTGGCGCCAAGGTAATTACGATGTCCGACAGCAATGGATACATTGTGGACCCGGATGGCATTAAACTCGAAACAATAAAATGGATAAAGGAAGTTGAACGTGGGCGCATCAGGGAATATGCAGAGGAGCACAAGTGCGCCCAGTTCCATGAGGACTGGCGGGATGTCTGGTCAGTACCGTGCGATATAGCCCTTCCGTCTGCAACGCAGAGTGAAATCGATCGAGCCGCCGCCGAGGCCCTCGTAAAAAATGGCTGCATTGCAGTCGGCGAAGGCGCGAATATGCCTTGTGCGCCGGAGGCCATAAAGGTTTTCCTTGACGCCGGCGTTTTCTCTGCCCCCGGCAAGGCCGCAAATGCGGGCGGTGTAGCAACAAGTGGTTTGGAAATGTGTCAGAATTCCATACGTATGAATTGGACTTTTGAGGAGGTAGATGCCCGACTTAAGTCGATTATGAACAATATCTACGACCGGTGCATGGAGGCTGCGGAAACTTACGGTGCGAAGAATAATCTCATTGTCGGTGCGAATATTGTTGGTTTTATTAAGGTTGCCAATGCTATGCTCGACCAGGGTATCGTATAAGCTTGGTTACAACCGACGGATCACATTTGTACGATATACAAATAATCAAGCAGGCAGCCGGGTATTCGCCGATTTTGTTTCGTTGCTTACGTTTTCTTGAGTTTCCAATTACAGCAATTCCAGTTATAGGACTTAAGAATATGAAATTAACCATTAAAGATGCTTAAAGTTAAAGCTTTACCTGTCGCTGAAAAATGATTTAACTTTTAGTTTTCAAAGCGTTCCGTAGTGTAAGAAAAAGAGGTTGATTTGTGATGGCGCAACAAAGTACAGGCCTAAAAAGTTTGGACGCCGTGTTAGGCCATCTGCGAGATGGTGACAATGTTGTTTGGCAGGTGGACAGAATCGATGATTTTCGTAACTTTGTCACTCCCTTTGTTACACGGGCGAAACAGGATAGCCGGAAGGTTGTCTATATGAGGTTTTCTAAGCATAAGCCTCTTATTCAAGCCGATCCCGATGTTACGATTTACAATTTGGATGCTACCTGTGGCTTTGAGACTTTTTCCACACAGGTTCACAGCGTAGTTTCCACCGAAGGCAAGGACGCTTTTTATGTTTTTGATTGCCTCTCGGATTTGCTGAGTGCCTGGGCGACAGACTTGATGGTCGGCAACTTCTTTATGATTATCTGCCCCTATCTGTTCGAATTGGGCGCCATTGGGTATTTTGCCATTTTGCGAAACAAACATTCATTCAAAACGGTAGCCCGTATTCGCGAAACAACACAGCTTTTGCTGGACATCTACAATTTCGAAGGAGATTTTTACGTACATCCCTTAAAGGTTTGGAAACGCTATTCTCCCAAAATGTTTTTCCCGCACCTTCAGCAGGCAGGGCAGTTCGTTCCAATCACCAATAGTGTTGATATCACCAGATTGATTTCACATATCTCCGGCAAAAGCATGGAACCTACCAAAAGGACCCTGGATCACTGGGACCGCCTTTTTTTACGCTCCGAAGAGTTATCGCAAAACCCCTCTGCTCGCCCCGAGGAAAAACGGCGAACTATCGAGCAGCTTTGCAAAATAATGATAGGCCATGAGAAAAGAATTTTATCACTGGCCCGGGAGAATTTTTCACTTGAAGATTTACTGAATATCAAAAGCAGATTAGTTGGAACAGGATTTATCGGCGGAAAGGCCGTTGGAATGTTACTTGCCAACAATATCATTTCAAAAGAACCGTCTCTTGACTGGAAACGATATTTAGAACCTCATGATTCGTTCTATGTAGGCACAGATGTCTTTTATACATATATTGTAGAAAATGGCTGGTGGAACTTACGAATGGAGCAAAAGACCGAGCAAGGGTATTTCAGAGTTGCATCTGTACTGAAGCGGGAGATGCTCCACGGCAAGTTCCCTGACGAGGTCCGCGCGAAGTTTCAGGAAATGATAGACTATTTTGGCCAGTCTCCGATTATAATCCGTTCCAGCAGTTTGCTGGAAGATGCCTTTGGGAACGCTTTTGCTGGCAAGTACGAAAGTGTGTTTTGCGCCAACCAGGGAAATCCCGAAGAGCGATATGCGCATTTTGAAGATGCCGTGCGAAGAGTGTATGCAAGCACGCTAAATGAAAATGCTTTGACGTATCGGCTGCAAAGAGGTTTGGAAAAGCAGGACGAGCAAATGGCTTTGCTCATTCAGCGTGTTTCGGGTTCACATCACAAAAGTTATTTTTTCCCGGATCTTGCCGGAGTCGGGGTTACACACAATACTTTTGTTTGGAATCCTGACCTCGACCCGAAAGCAGGGATGTTAAGATTAGTATTTGGTCTTGGCACGCGGGCCGTAAATCGTGTTGAGAACGACTATCCCCGAATCATTGCTCTCGATGCCCCTTTATTAAGGCCTCTCGCCGGGATGGACGATGTTAGAAAATACTCCCAGCGCCAGGTGGATTTGCTTGACACGAAAGAGAATACTTTCACCACACTGCCGCTTCAAAAACTCCTTGGCGAAAAACTTGACCTAAAGGGACTCGACCTTATTGTTGAGTCTGATTACCAAATGGCCAGAAGAATGCGCGAACTGGGAATCCGGGAAAAGCAGTTCTGGGTTCTTACCTACGAAAAACTCTTGTCCAGCACCAATTTCACTCAAATTATGCAAAAAATACTCAAAACTCTGCAAAATTCTTATAAATATCCCATAGACATCGAATTTACGGTTAACTTCACAAAAGACGGAAAACCTGTCATCAACCTGCTGCAGTGCAGACCCCTTCAGACCAAAGGCTGGCAGGGGAAAGTGGAAATCCCATCTCAAATCCAGCCGGAGAAAATCCTGTTTCAGTGTGAACAATATTTCATGGGCGGCAGTATCTCACAGCCTTTGAAAAAAATCGTCTATGTCGAACCCAAAGCATACACGCAATTGCCTCAATCCCAGAAGTATGAGATAGCCAGACTGGTAGGAAGATTGAACAGACAAATAACAGATAAAGAAAATGAACCGACTATTTTGTTCGGGCCGGGCAGGTGGGGGACAACAACACCGAGTTTAGGTATCCCCGTCAACTTTTATGAAATCAACAATATAACGGTGTTGGTGGAAATGACCTATGAAGGCGGAGACTTAATGCCGGAACTTTCATTCGGAACCCACTTCTTCCAGGACCTCATCGAGGGCGACATCTTTTACGTAGCCCTTTTCCTCCAGAAGGAAAATGTAATCTTAAACAGAGAGTGGTTTTTGCAAACGCCCAATTTACTAACAGATTTTCTTCCCGAAAGCGGCGGATACGCAGATGTTGTTAAGGTGTTCAAAACAGAACAAGAACAATTGCAGATTTTGTGTGATGTAGTATCTCAGAAAGTTGTTTGTTTTTTCAGGTAAAGAAGATTTAGTACTCATTTTAAGAAACAGAAATTTTAACTTTTAGCGGAGGTTATTCACAAATGACAGCCAACAAATTAACCCAAGCTGCTTACGAACAAGTTCTGAAGCGTAATCCGGGGGAGCCGGAGTTTCATCAGGCGGTCAAGGAGGTATTGGATTGTCTGGAGCCGGTGCTCGAGAAACATCCAGAATACATCAAAGCTAAAATTCTGGAGCGGCTCGTCGAGCCGGAAAGGCAGATTATTTTCCGCATCCCCTGGCAGGACGATAAGGGCAATTTCCAGGTAAATCGCGGCTTTCGCGTTCAGTTCAACAGCGCCTTAGGCCCGTATAAGGGCGGCATTCGCTTTCATCCGAGCGTCTATATCGGCATCATCAAGTTTCTCGGATTCGAGCAGATTCTCAAGAACTCGCTGACAGGACTTATGATGGGCGGCGGCAAGGGCGGGGCGGATTTCAATCCGAAGGGCAAGAGCGATGCCGAGGTAATGCGCTTTTGCCAGAGCTTCATGACGGAGCTTTTCCGGCACATCGGCCCGGATACCGACGTTCCCGCAGGCGACATCGGCGTGGGCGCTCGTGAGATTGGCTTTATGTTCGGCCAGTACAAAAGGATTCGCAACGAGTTCACCGGCGTCCTGACGGGAAAGGGTCTTGAGTGGGGCGGTTCCCTCGTACGCCCTGAAGCCACCGGATATGGTGCGGCCTATTTCGTTGAAGAAATGTTGAATGCCAACAACGACGGACTCGCGGGCAAAGTCATAGCCATCTCCGGATTCGGCAATGTTGCCTGGGGCTTGTCAAAAAAAATGTCCCAGCTCGGAGCCAAAGTCGTAACTCTCTCAGGGCCGGACGGATACATCTATGACCTTGATGGAGTCCTCGGCGAAAAAATCGACTATATGCTTGAAATGAGGGCAAGCAACAGAGACGTCGTAAAAGATTATGCAGACAAGTTCGGCGTCCCGTTCTTCCCAGGAGAAAAACCATGGCCGGTGAAGGCAGACATAGTAATGCCATGTGCCACGGAGAACGAGATAGATGTTGGAGATGCAAAGAAGATAATAGCTAATAAAGTCAAATATGTCGCGGAAGTTGCCAACATGCCTACTACTTTTGAAGCAACGAAACTTTTGCTCGAGAACAACGTAATGGTCGGGCCCTCAAAGGCGGTCAACGCCGGCGGCGTGGCGGTATCGGGCCTGGAGATGGCGCAGAACAGCCAGCGTATTCCGTGGACGTTCGAGAAGGCTGACAGCGAGCTGAAGACCATTATGGTGACGATATATAACAACGCCAGCCAGGCGGCGGAAGAGTACGGCTGCAAAGGCAATTTCGTCGTCGGCGCAAACATCGCCGGTTTCACCAAGATAGCAGACGCAATGCTCGCCCAGGGCCTGGTATAACAGAAGTTACGCACAGACACGCAAGGGGCGCTTGTGCCTGCAAGCGCCCTTTTTCTATTGTTTCGGCTCCGAGGCGCGGTTAGAATATCCGGCTATGGGAAAAGAGGTTGATATTAACAGGGTGGTTCGCCAGCACGCAGAGATAGAGGATTTTTTTTCGGGTGGTTTTGCGGTGAGGAAAGAGCCGCCTGCCGTCAGTCCCCTGCGTGCGGTCGATGCGGAGCAGGCGAAGCGGGCGGCAATTGAGCTTGAGAAGGTTGCCGAGGAGGTGCGCAGGTGCCGGCGGTGCGGTCTTGGCTCGCTAAGGACGAATGCTGTGCCGGGAGAGGGCAGTCAGAATGCCCGGATAATGTTTGTCGGCGAGGGGCCTGGCGCGGACGAGGATGCTCAGGGCAGGCCTTTTGTGGGCAGGGCCGGCCGGCTTCTGGATAAGATAATCGCCGCCTGCAGACTCAAACGCGAAGAGATATGGATAGGCAATATCCTGAAGTGCCGGCCGCCCGGCAATCGCGACCCGAGGCCGGAGGAGATAATAAGCTGCCTGCCCTACCTGCAGCGGCAGATTGAGCTGATAAATCCCGACGTGATTGTTGCGCTGGGAGCGCACGCGGCGAAAACGCTGCTGGATACGACCAAGTCGATAGGCCAGTTACGCGGTACATTCCACGAGTACTACGCCGGTATAGGCCATGCGCCCATAAAGCTGATGGCGACGTATCACCCGGCGTATCTTTTGCGGAACTACTCGGCGGACAATCGCAGGAGGGTCTGGGATGATATGAAAAAGGTATTGGCCGAGCTGGGCCTGGGCGTTCCCCAGTAGGCGGGAGAGGACTATTCTGGCTTTCCAGGGCCGAATCGAGCCAAGGGCCACGAATGCTGGAGCGGTTTTCAACTCTTCTATACCCTTAAGGGCAGTAGATGACCGCGAATAAAACTGTAAATGGTTGTTTCTAAGTTAGCTGCCCGCGGATAAACGGGAAAATTCAATTGGCAGCAGTATAATAGTGTTTTCACCGCTGCTAATGCGGTTTTTCGCCCGTGTTGCGCCTTGCTGGTTTTACCTATCTTAACATTTAGGGTCCCAGAGGAGAAAATTTCAAAGATTTTTCAAATTTTTTTGGGAATTCTCTTGACAACCTATATGTTCGTGTTATACTCTAATGATTGTTAGTTCTTGTGGAGATGTGGTAAGGTGGCCTTGCCGGGTTGTTTGTGTGTGTGGGCGAGGCGCAAGATGGAAAGAAGGAGGAGTTGAGAGAATGGCGCGCTTAAAGGCGCAGGTGTGTGTTGCGCTGTTGGTGGTTGTCTTGTTGCCTGTTGTCACAGTCCAAGCGGTTATCTATCCCTTTGATGTTTTCTCTACAAACGGGGACTACAGCGACAGTTCGGCTATCGACGTTTATATGGACGTCACTAACGGCGTCGGCATAGCCGATTTTACGTTCTACAACATAAGCACAATTCAATCCTCAGTTGCGAGGATTTATTTCGACAATGGTTCACTTCTCGGCATCTCCAGCGTGACAAATAGCCCCGGTACAGCTTTCAGTGAAGTTTCTCCTATGCCCGGGAATCTGCCAAACGGAGAGACGATTGGCTTTTATGCGGACAAGGAGTTCAGCATCGGTGCCGAGGCGCCACCGCCTGAAAACGGGGTTAATCCTCCGCCGCCGGATGAGTGGGTCAAAATCACCTTTGATTTAATAAACGGCGGTACGCTTGAGGGCGTGATTGAAGAGTTGAACACCGCTGTATTGCGCATCGGCATTCACATCATTGATTTGCCGGACGGTTCAAGTGAATCGGCGGTAAATATTATACCCGAGCCGGGCACACTTGCTCTGTTAGGATTGGGTGCTCTGGCTTTATTGAGAAGAACGAGGGCATAAACCCGCCATTTTCGTTTATAAATTGAGAGGCCGTGACCGCTCTCAGAACTTTTATTTCCATCTTCAAATAAATCTTCCCACCTTTTTCGCTCGTTTTATTGCATTGGCATGCCCTCATCCCTGCGGTACCCCCTCAAATCCTTCCTGTAACGGCTTCTTTTTCGCGTTTTTGCCCGGCTCGGCGGCAGAGTCTCGAAAATCCTCCAGAGCGATTAGCACAGCAAAAACCGGGGTAAACAGCTAAATTTGCAAATTCAGGCAATTTAGCACTTGACTTTTTGCGAAGATATTTGGTAAAATCCATCTAATAGCTCGGTCGAAATTGTGCGCCGAGTCAGTGTGCTCTGTCAGGGAGCGACGAGGGGTTTGTAGCTGCCTTAGACAGAACCGATGACCAGGATGATTATGTGGTTTTGATGCGGCTTGTCCCGAGGGTTCTGTTTACCTCGGATGCCGCAGGAGGAGAAGCGTGAATGGTCCAGGAAACAGGCAGAGAGGTTTTTCCACCTGAGAATAAAATGCGGCTTGAAAGTAATTTCAAACCGGCAGGATATCCGCATTGAGCGTTCTTTCCTAGCCGGATGATTATGGCAGCAACCAAAGCCGGGTTCGGCTTGGTTTTTTATTTTACATTCACGGATGAAAGGGCCGGGTAGAGACTGTAAGGCAACCCAATCCGGCCTGGATTCTCAGACAAGGATGCAATTGGCAGGTTTGCGCATTGGGTGCAGCCGGCAAAGATAAGGTTTTTGGCTCAAAAATGGGAGGAGGCAAAAACGAAGAGAGTATTAGTAAAAGCACAAATGCTGGCAATCGTGTTCGGTCTTATTGTCTCGCTCCGTAGCGAAGCAACAGTGTTTATCAACGAAGTGTTTATCAATCCACCCGGTGAGACGGATGACAGGCGAGAGTTCATCGAACTGCTCGGCACACCGGGGATGAAGCTGGACGGATACGCAATTGCTGTCCTGAACGGGAGCGATGAGAAGTTGTATCCATTGGGCAGCATTCCGCCCGACCCCCCTGATTATAACATACCACCCTATGGCAACAATCCCGAAATTGACGAGTTTTTCAGCCTGGACGGCTTGTCACTTGGCGCTAATGGCTTATTAGTGCTCGTCATTTGGAACCCAAATCCGTATGGCAGTTATCAGGAGTTGCTGCCGGACTCCAACTGGGCAAACTGGAATACACTTTGGAACGGCGAGCGGGACGTGCCCGGCCAGCTCGTTAATAACGGCTCGTTTACCATCCTGCTGATTCGCAACCGGCCGGGACAAACCGAGACCGACCCATGTGACCCGAATGGACTGCGGTGGGGCAAAGAAACCAAACATGACGCACACCTGGAGACGCCGTTCTGGGATGGTTCGCAATGGGTGGACAGGTGGGGGGATGGCAACCTGGACAGAGGGGAACCCAACGAACTGGGCGGCAATACACTCGACATGACGGGGCTAAACACTCTTCCCGGTCTCTCAGACGACCTTGAAATTGTCGATGAGGTCAGTTTCGAGGATATGCACGGCTGGGAGTACGACACGGACGGGCGACACGTCGATGCCAACAGTACCTTCGGGGGATTGCCGAATCGCCATGTCCACGCCCTTGACGACCCGGTGAATTTCAATCCGGATGCCCTGAGCCGAGTGGACTATCGCACTAAGGGCGATGGATGGACACCATCAGGTGGGGGCGCCGGCGAAATGGCGAACGGCAACAACTGGCAGGACACCGCCACCGAGCAATGGATTCGCGGTGAAAGTACGACAGGTAACGTTCCAAGCGAGGGCAATCGCCTGGGGTTCTTTTACTCTAATGACCCTAACCTGGACCCGAATGCGGTCCAGCCGTACGATACTCATGTTCCGCTCTGGCTCAATGACGGAAACGCTCCTGATTTTGACTTCGGCTCGGCAGGTACGTATGAGATAGCGGCCGGCCGAATTAATCTACTCGCCGTTCCGTTTATTCCCGGCGATTTCGACCGGGATGGTGTCTGTGACGCCAATGACATCACCAAGATAGCGGCTGTCTTCGGTGACGATGACTGGATATTCAGCAACAGCTTCTTCGATGCGCCTGAGGGCGATTCGGGAGACCCGGCCACGCAGACCAGGCCGTGGGACGTTGACGCCACCGGCGATAACGGGATTGAAGCCAGCGACCTGCAATGGGCGCTCAATTTTCAGGGCGACAATACCGGCCAGGTAGTAGGTGTTCAGTATGACAGCACCACACTGGCTGCCACTGGTGTGGTTCTCAATCCCAACACCGGCCTAGAATGCACTGCGACCACCTCGGTCAATATCCCAAGCGGACGCACCCTCACGACGCTGCTTGCCTGTGACGTTGTGGAAGTTACGGTCAGCGGTGAAGTTACCGCAGGGCCCAATACCACCAGCGGCGAGGAAAACGGCATTATGCAGTACGTCCACGATGTAGAGATTAGCTCCGGCGGCATTGTAAAGGTCGCCTCGGTCGAGCCGCTGGGTTCCTTCAGCACGACCCGCACGTCGTTACAAACCCTGCAAGGGACAGATGGTGATTTGGGGGTGGAGCTTATTAACGGGTTCACGACCAGCTTCACAGAGGGACTCACCGGCCCGGCTGAGCTCTACCGCCTGACGCTGCGAGTCATTGACGAGGGAAGTGCCGAGGTCACCGTCTGGCCCGCTGCGGCCGCCGGGTTTGCAGCCGGCACGCCAGAGGGCCTGAAAGTAGGCCATACAGACTCTAACGGCGACCCGAATCTTGTAGTCTATCCTGCAACGCTTTCTATAACGTCTGTGCCTCCGGCAGCGGACATCGACGGCGACGGCGACGTGGACTCTATGGACTTTGGGGTACTCGGCAACCAGTGGTTTCAAGCGCCCGGTGAACCATCTGCAGACATTGCTCCGGAAGGCGGTGACAACGTGGTCGATTTCCTGGACCTTGGTGTATTCGCCGAGCAGTGGCTGGCAGGATGTTGTATTTGAGCTCGAACAATTATGAAACGCAATTATAAAATCAGGTTTATAGGTTGAAAAATTACAAACGCTGCATTTGTGAAGCGTTTGGTGTAAACAGTGAGAAAAAACTTTTAGTTCATTTAGAAACCTATGGAGGTAGGAGTGATGAAACGGTTATTAACAAAAGAGTTGGTGGCGATTCTCGCCATCGCAATCAGCACAGTACTGTGTGCGGGTTCGGCACAAGCGCAGGACCCCAATGCCAACAATCTTTTCGACACCAGTCGGGTCTTGACGTTCAACATTACAATGGACCCGGGCGACTGGGACGATCTGGTTGCTGCCTGTACAGACGGGCAATGCATCCCCGATGCCAATTGTGACCACGAATATTGGCAGGCAACACTGCAGTGCGGCTCGGTAGGACCGATGCTGATCGGCATCCGGCGCAAGAACGACCTGGCCGAGCCGTCCGAGGCCGACCCGCAGAAGGTCTCGCTGAAAATCGACATCAATCGATATATTCCCGGTCAGGAATTCGCGGGCAAAAAGAAGCTCAGTCTGGAAAACGGAAGCGAAGGTGCAACGGTCACCGAAGGCCTGGCCTGGAACATCTATCAGCTTGCCAGCGACAGCTTTGTCTCCGGTCGCTGCGCCTGGGTCAAGGTCTATGTCAACGGCAGCTACAAGGGCCTCTATAACAACGTCGAGCAGGTAGATAAGGTGTATCTGGTTGACCACATCGGCGACCACGATGGGTTCCTCTATAAACATAGCGAATATTGTGGTGAGGAGCAGCGCACACGCGAGGATGAAACCAGCCCGTTTGAGTTCAACTGGTATCCTTTCGACCATCCGGAATATATGGCCGAAACCACCCCGCCGCCGGCGGACTGGCTGGACCAGACACCCTGGCGCGTCAACATCCCGAAACTGCTGGCCCTTGCCGCCGCCGAGAACTTTATCGGCAATAGCGACGCCGCGTTGCAAAAAAGCACCAATTTTTGGTATTATGATTTGTCAACGGACCCGAATTCAAACGACCCGAACTTTCAGGTGCCGCGATGGTATTTCCCCTGGGACCTGGACACGACACTGAGAAACCAGGAGATCGAGCGGGATATCCTCCACCCCGGGAATGGGGGCCACATTTGGCAGGGCCTGATT
>CAYMYK010000064.1:0-14597 GCA_964394625.1 uncultured Pirellulales bacterium | reverse complement strand
GTTTGTCGTGATTTTGACCTTCAGGGACTTTCTGAGCCGCGGGCGAATGGCGAACATCTCGGTGGTATCGGTTTTTGACTCGATATAGAAGCAGGGCTTGCTCCGCTTGGATGCAAGCATCCTTTGGGCGATGAGTTTTTGTATCGGCGTCATTTTGACGGTGGCTGTGCCGTGCCCGGCGCTGTTTTCTTTCAGGTTGCTTTCAGTATTTACCGCACTTATCGTGGTCATTTTTGTTACCCGTAAACTCGTTCCGCAAAAAGCATGCCTGCCGAGAAGTATAAGGCAGGAACGCAGCAAACTCAACGACAATTGCGTCTGCGACGGCAGCGGGAATCGGCTGTGTGTATTGCTGTGGTTATGCGCCGCTCATTAGTCGTTCGGCTGGGCGGGCTTGTGAATCCGATTTCGCATTTGGGCGGCGTCGTGCGAGTAGTTCAATGCAGTGTCGTATGTTATCTGGCCCGCTTCGTAGAGCGTCAGCAGCGAATCGTCCATCAGGTGCATACCTTCCTTGCGTCCCAACTGTATGACGTTGACGAGCAGATGAAGCTGGCGGTCGCGTATGTGCTTTCTCGCGGGCGGATTAACGAGCAGCAGCTCGGTCGCAAGCACTCTGCGTTTTTTATCCGCCGAAGGGACAAGCCGCTGCGCAATCACGCCGTTAAGACAGTTCGAGAGCTGCGTAAAGACCATTGGCTGTTGATTCTCAGGAAAAATCGACACGACCCTTTCCACCGTCAGCAGCGTGTTCGGCGTGTGGCAGGTGGCGATAACCAGATGGCCCGTCTCGGCTGCTGTAAGGGCCGTGGCGGTGGTTTCGAGGTCGCGCATCTCACCGATACAGATGACGTCGGGGTCCTGTCTGAGAACGTGTATAAGGGCGCTCGAAAAGGATTTGACATCGGTGTACAGCTCCTGCTGCACAATCACCGCCCGCTTCTGCCTGTGCACATACTCAATGGGGTCCTCGATGGTAATGATTTTGCACCTCCGTTCGCTGTTGATTAAATCTATCATATAATTCATCGTCGTGGTCTTGCCGGTTCCGGTCGGCCCGGTAATCAAAATCATACCGCCTGCCAGCCGGGTAAAATCATCCACCTGCACCGGCAGACAAAGCTCTTCTCGCGTCATAGTGTGTTCCATCACTGGCCGAATCGCCATCTCGGGGTTGCCTGTGCGGTAGTAAATCGACACGCGGAACCGGCCGAACCGTTCGTCGCTCACCGAACAGCAAAGCTGCCAGTCGCGCTCGAAGACCTTCCTCTGCTCGTCGTTCAAAAGGCCCATGCACAGCCGGCTCGTGTCCCGGCCGGTCAGGGCAGGCATATCAGCTAAGATGATTTCACCGCTTATCCTGAACAGTGGCGGCAAGCCGGCGACGATGTGAATGTCGGATGCGCTTTCCCGCCGGGCCACCGCCAGAATACGCTGCATTTCTTTGGATACCTGCATAAGTTTAGTTTCCAAACAGCCGGCGCCAAAAGCCCCTGTTCCGCGACCGGTTCAGGGCATTTCTGGCTAAGCGCCAGCCGGGCCGAAGTTTCAAACTCTGCTCGAGCGTCACGGCCGCCTGGGCTTGGCCCAGCTTCGCCTGACAGCAGCCGAGCTCATACCAGGCCAGGGCGGATTTGCCTAACTTCTCGACCGCCTGCTGCAGACAATACAGGGCCTGTGATAAATTGCCCTTTTTGTTCAGCAGCCGGCCCGCTTCCAGCAGGATTATTGCGCTGTCATTACCGGCCTGGCTGACTGCCTTGTCAATGCAGTTTTCGGCTATCTCGCTCTTTCGGTTTAAGAGCACCTCAGCCCTTGCCAGCCAGCATCTTGCGGTAACGTCGTCTTTGGAGATTGAGTTGTCCGAATAGGCCAGGGCTTTTTCCATTTTCCCGTCTCTGGCCAGTGCGACAGCTTTAACAGCCAGCAGCTCCGGATGCTCGGGGAAAAGCTCGAGCGCCTTGTCGGCCCAGACGTTTGCCTCGGCATATTCGCCCAGCTCGATGAGCATCAGTACCTGTCCGAGCCAGCCGGGATAGAATACGCTGTTTTGTTCCAGTGCCCGCGAGTAGTTTCGCAGGCCACATTCAAAATCGCCGGCGAGCCAGTAGCGCAGGGCCTGGTCGTGGAAGTAGTCCTGGTCGTGGACTATTTCGCCCTGGCTGATTTTTCTTTTGCGGGCATTGTCGCCAAATTCGAGCTTTGAGAAACGTTTCATTGGTCTATTCTTAGAAATCGTCGCCGGTTCACGGGAAACCACACCATAATCGCCACCGCCTGAACGTCCCGTGCCATAATGACACAAGTGCCCCGGATGAACATCTCTACCGGTGCAGCGCCTCTGAGTTCGTATTCGGAGCTAACGAAGTAACAGCCGTCCGGAATTACGATTGTAACCGGGTTTCTTGTTCTTCGCAACCATTGTGGGACAGGGTATTCGTTAGGGTCCAGGCGTTCGCCATCGACACCGAAGCCGTCCTGCGTGATTGCGACTTGTTGGCCGGGCAGTGCAATTACCTGGACAATCATCCGGCCGATTTCGCGGTCGCGCTGCCTTCTGCCGCGCACGTTTCTTTCGGTGCGAACAGATACAAGAACCAGTGAGCCATGTTTTATACTGTTGACGTCGGCCAGCGTGCGCCGGGCCAGCAGGCAGTCGCCCGTTTCGATTTTCTCAGACGGAATCGTTAGATTAGTATATCCCCATACGAAATCTGCGAAAACGGTCCTCCGGACGCCCCAGTAGAGCAGAGCCAGTGCAATGAGTATCGCGAAAAGCCAGGCGATTTTGTCTGATGGTTCGGTGCAGTCTTTGTTTAGCGAGTAGCTGAAGGCGACCCAGGCGTGAATTCCGATTGCCAGGCCCAGCAGTGTAAATCCCCAGGCGCTGCCGAACAGAAAGACCGCCCCCGCCAGCAGAATCAGCCAGGCCAGGCAGTACCAGCGGACGCTGCTGAACCTGCCCGCAACCAGATGGGCAAGTCCGGGAATTATGGAAAGCAGCAGGCCCGAGACGGCGCCCGGAGGCAGCGTATCCCAGGGCGTGTCCCTGTGGCGGCCTTGAGTCTGCCATTTTGTCTTTGTTTGCCGGCGCAGCCAGCGTATTGTCAGGCGGAAGGGTCTTTTCCATTTTGCCACTCGGGGGGGATGAACGTTCACAATCGCTTCTTTGGCGTCGAGGACAGAGCCGCACTTAAAGCATCTGCTCTGTCCCGGCATATTCTCGAAATGGCAGCGGGGACATTGCATTTGTTACTGCTCTGTTCTAAGCTCCTGATGCAGGTCGATTCGCGTCTTCACCTCGGGTTCGTAGTATTCACTGGTTAGCAGCGTGCTTTTGACCCTGCCGACGACTTCGGCCAGCCACTCGGCATATTCGAGGCAGGCCTTGCCCTTAACGCCCTTTACGTGGACCCTGACCTCACCTGTTTTGGATATGGTAATTTCGACTTCGTGCTTTGGCATTTTTAATCCACCCATCGACGGACGTGAATACGGATGCTCTGGTCGTCCATAACCTCTTCGTTGACCATCTGGAAACCCTTGTTCTTCAACTCGCTGGCTACGCGGTTGTACACGAAAGACTGCGTCATCTTTTGCGTGAACTGCTCGGCAAGCTGCTCAAGCTCGGCCTTGCTGTGGCCTTTGCCTTTGACACAAACTTTGCATCTTCCTCGCTCATCCCTGCCGACGCGAAGCTCGATACCGCCTTTTGTCAGGACAATCTCCTTGTTTGTCTGCATGCTCTGTGCCAGCACCTCGCTTTCAGCTAATTCGAGCTCGACGGTCTGCTCGGCGTTGACCTGCTGCTGGGATTGCCGGATTTCCTCTTTGACCTGCTGTTTGGCCGCCAGACCCAAAGCGACTGCGGCCGCCCCAACCGCTGCGGTGATAACGGGCCAGCTTCCTATGATTACAGGTGTCAGAATCACTACGGTACTCATTTGCTCACCCCTTTTCTCTTACGAACAATTGCTATTCGATTTCCAGCCGTCTCTTGTCTTCTCCCGGCTCGCCGGCAAGGGTCTCGCTTGTGGCGGGGCGCGCTCTGCCCTGCGCCCAGCGCAGGAGCTTTTCGAGGTCTTCGCTCATCGTTTTCGACAGAGGCACTGTTTGATGCAGAGCGTCAATCAGTTTTTCAGTCGTCAATTTTTGTTTTTCGTAGAATACGTTAAACATCGCACTGATTATAGATTCTTCAATTTCGGCCCCGCTGTAGTCCCTGGAAGCGTTGGCGAGCGCATCCATATCGAACCCAGTCGTGTCCATCCTGCGTTTTGACAGGTGCACGGTGAAAATTTCCTTGCGCTCCTCAAAGCCGGGCAGGTCCACGAAGAAAATCTCATCGAACCGTCCCTTTCGCAGCAGCTCCGGCGGCAGCATCGTAACGTCGTTTGCCGTTGCAACAACAAAGACCGCCGTTTGCTTTTCGCTCAGCCAGGTCAGGAAGGTGCCGAAGACCCTTGCGCTTGTGCCGCTGTCGGTACTGTCGCCGCTGCCCCGCGAGCCGCGAAACGCCTTGTCTATCTCGTCTATCCAGAATACGACGGGGGCCACCGATTCGGCGACCTTAATGGCCCTGCGGACGTTCTGCTCGGACGAGCCGACCAGGCTGCCGAACACCCGCCCGATATCGAATCGCAGAAGCGGAAGCTGCCAGATGTTGCTTATTGTCTTTGCCATTAAGCTCTTGCCGCAGCCCTGCACGCCCAGCAGCAGCACACCCTTCGGAGCGGGCAGCCCGAACTCGCGCGCCTCGTCGGTGAAGGCGACGCTGCGCTTTACCAGCCAGCTTTTCAGGGCGTCCAGGCCCCCGACCGATTCAAGCGTCTCGGCCGAGCTGTAGTATTCGAGCAGGCCGCTCTTGCGGATAATCTGTTCTTTTTCGCCGTTGATAACCTGAATGCTCTTTTCGCTCAGGCCTCGCTGCCGGACGAGTGTCTTCGCGAGGACGTTCTCAGCTTCCGTCAAAGTCAGGCCCAGAAGTGCGTGAATAATCTGCTCTGCGGCGAACCTGTTGATGTTCACGTTCAGCTTGGGGTTCCCTTTAACCTCGTCTATGATTCGCTTCAATAGTATCGCAAAGTCTTTTTCCTTCGGCAAATCGAAGTCTATTACGGTGATGTCCTTTTCCAGCTCCGGGGGCATCTCGAACATCGGGCTTACGAGGATGATTGTCTTGTAAGTGTTCTGCATCGAGGCGGCCACTTCCCGCAGCCGGCGAACAACCGACATATTCTGACCGCGCAGGAACGGGTGGAAATCCTTGAAGACATACAGGGCCGGGTCAACGTGCTCGATGACCTCATCGAGAGCAACCAGCGGGTCCTGCGTTGCGGTGTCACGGTGTTTCTGTGACTGTATTGACGTACCCGCGGGCACAAGGCCTGTTGTTACAGACCACTCGAAAACGCTTTTTCCAAGCCGCTGTGCGATTGCTGCGGCGTGTTTTACGACCCGCTCTTCCTCCCAGCTTATCACGTATATCAACGGGTATCTCGCCCGTATGAGCACTTCAAGCTCGCTCATCTGTCTCTGTGCGGCCTGCGAGGCCCTCAGGGGCGGGTTGTCGTGTTTATCAGCGTCTTTTGCCTGGGCCATATTCGATTTTCTCCGTTGTCTGTTTCAAATCCTGGTTATTAGCATCCAGCTCACCGGCTAGCTCCAGAAGCTCCTGGTCGGGCGCCAGCATTACCACCCGCCCGTCGGGCAGTACGCGCAATTCAAAGTCTCCACACCTGCGCTTGTAGGGAGATTTTTTCATTTTATCAGCATCAGCCCCATATTCTTGGCCATATTCCAGGCATTTGCGAAATCCTCATCTTTCAGGTATCCGGCCGGTGCATAAACTGCTTCGGCGGGCGGCACATAATTGCCTCTCAAACTCACCTTGACTTTCGGCATCTTCTGCGCTATCCATTCGAGGATGGGTTTCAGGCAGCATTCGATGTGTCCGGGCATAACCAGATGCCGGATTATCATATCACAATTGTCCCGGCACCTGAGTATGTTGCGTTTCACCACGTCCACGTAATCAGCCGAGCCGAGCAGTTTCGAGGCGCATTCGTCATTGCCGCACTTGAAATCCGCAAGGCAAACGTCAATCAGGCCGGCCATCATCTCATTCACTATTTCGTTATAGTACATATTTGAGTTCCACACAATCGTTGTATGCGGGTCGAGCTCCGCCAACAGTTCCAGCACTGCCTGCAGGTTGACGGCGGGTTCGCCTCCGAGCAGGTTGACAGTCCGTGCGCCCTGGCTTTTTCGTTCTGCGACAGCTGTCTTTAGTTTTGCAATATCCATCTTGTCGGCGTATTGCGGCTGTTCGTTCCATTCTGAAACGGTGCAGAACTCGCATTTCAGGTTGCAGCCGGCAAAGTATATCTGGTGCGAGGGATTCAACCGGCTTTCTTCGTCCCATCGCAGCACGTCTCTGAAGATGCGTACGGAACCGTCGAGCCGGCAATAGCCGGTCCTGCCTGCCTGCTCCTCAGGGGCGAGCCGGTCAACCCCGCAGTCGCGGGGACACAACCGGCAGCATCGAAGCATTTCGCGCACCTGCTTTGCCCGCCTGCGGGCCTGTCTGTGTGCTGCCGGGTCCATATTCAAATTGCCGATTGCCGATTTCAAACCAAAAATCGCAAATCGCAAATCATAAATGTTTGCAACTGAAATTAGTCTATATCCACAAAACCGGCGGGCCTGCTGGTTTTAGCGGGTTTTACCGCTCCTGTCGCCGTGCCGCTGGAAATCCGCCAGCGAAGCTTTACATACAAATACGCCACCAGGGCGCCGGCTACCCAGATAAGCATAACAGGACGGGCGATTGAAAGAATGACACCGATTCCAATCATTATCAAGGCGAGATACTGCGCCTCGACCGCCCAGAACAATGCAAAGAAACGCCGTCTGCGATACAGAAGACCGAACGCCCCGAGCAGCCCATAGCTGCACGAAGCGGCACTGAGCCCGACGTAACCGCCCGCCAGCAGGTTGACCAGCATCCATATAACACCACACGTCAGCACAACAACAAGCCACAACACAACAAAGTCCCACGTCCGCCACTGACGCTCGATTGAGCTTCCTATAAACAGAAGAATCAGACAATCGAATATCAAGTTCCACGGACACCCCGCCACGAACGGGTACGTCACCAACTGCCAAATCTTTCCTGTCAGCACAGCCCCCGGCGTCAGCGCAATATGGGCCATCATAAATCCCGTCGCATACACCGTCAGCACATACCCCACCACCATCAGCACCAAAAGCACCGTCACGGCAGGGGTGAACAGCTTCCGCGGAGAGCCAAATGCAAGTTGAACCCGCCGTTCAAATTCCGGCATAGTAGAGACCTCCTGTTTTGCAGCCCATAAATGTATCCTGCGTACGGTTATACCACTATTTTCAGTATAGCATTACTGACCGAAATAATCAACAACTTTAGTGAGGAACATCAACCGTGCGTGACAGCGTCGGGTGTTTCCGCTCACCCGGTCGGCCCGGGTTCGGGGGGCTGTTGGCTGACGGTGGCATCATAGTTCCGGCCATCGTCGGCAAGGGTGCAGGGTACGAGGGTCAGGTCCCGGGTCGAGTCCGACAAATACACTTCGCTACGAGAAGGCGGAAGGATTGAAGTGAGTTATTCGGAAAGCGTCAGGTATTTACTGTTCCTAAGGTTCTCCTGGTTTTTCGATTGGGAGGTGCAACCATTGTTTACCAGGTGTTTGGGTCACCGGCGTCACGAAGCCAGTCAATGCTAAAAAGACTTATGTCATTGGCGTCCACAATCCCGTCCATATTGAAATCACAATCGCCACACCAGGAATTAACGGCGTTGCAGTCTTCAACAGACCACCATGCGGCGAAACGGGAGAAGTCGTCGAAAGTAACAAGGCCATCGAGGTTCAAGTCTGTCTTCTTTGTCGTGCTGTGGAACTGAAAGTTCCTAACCTCGAGTTCGCCTCCGGGGACGTCATCGCAGTTGAACGCAACGAGAATATCGACAGATTGTCCGCTGAGGGCTGATATATCAATATATGAGGTATTGATGAAATCGTTGCTGTCCGCGAAGTCGGCTTCAATAGCAAATACCTGCCTGTCGCCGATGGAAACACTCATGTGGTCACCAGCACTTGTGCTCGTGAAGCGGTATTCGAAGGACAAAAGGTCTTTTCCGGTCGGCACGATAACAGGTATCCACATGTAGCTGGAAGAGCTTTCTTGATCAGCCCGGGTAAGGTCATCGAGCAAGATTGCCTGCTGCGCAGAACTTTCTCCGGCGGTGACTTCTTTGAGTTTAGCTGAGACCACTGCTGTGGTATCGAGAATAATGTCACCCAGTAACCGGATGGGAGCGGTGACGGCCTGATACCACAGCAAAGCGCCTTGGCCCACCAACATAAGCGTTCGGCCGCCCATAACGCACCGGGCATCGGCCCAGCTTATCAACTCAAGAACCAACTCGTTATCGAGAGGATTGGCGGTCTGCACATAGCATGTGCCGGGCGAAGGTGCACCATCGAGGCCGCCGTTCTCAAAAGACCAAGTGTGGCCCATTACGCTCGAGCCGGGGTCCTGGACAGTGAGGTCATACCAATCGTTGGCATAGCCGTGAAATGCGGCGAGCGCAGGGATGTCCGGCAGAATTGGCATGCCCTGTCGGAGTATTACGTTTACCGCTTCCGAATGCAGGTCGCCAAATGCCGTGATAAAGCTGTCTATCCAGGCGGCCTGTGAGGGAATGGGTTTGACCAGGAGAGCAAGGTCGCCAATCTCGGCGGCATCGAGGATTGTTACGTGCGTATTGTCCGGGTTCCAGCCGTTGAGGTGGACGACATCTGCGGCGTAGCGGTTGACTGATGTTCCAAGACTGTGGCCGATGAAGTGGACGGTCTGGTCGTAGTCGGTGCCGAGGATGTTCAATAGTTCTACGGCCAGGGTGTTTCCCTGTCTTTGGGCTTCTTTTGCGGGGCCGGCAGGGGAGAGCGATGTTGCCTGCTCGATCCAGTCCCACCAGAGGAGATTGTAGTTCGAGGCCCACGGCTTGCCGGCCATGTGGTTTCCCATTAGTGATATCCATTCGGGCGTCTCCCCGGGCAGCGTTTTTATGCCGGGATAGTCCGGGTTCCAGCCGTGCGTGAACACCACAGTCGGTTTGTTCGCGTAGATAAAACCAACGGAAGGCTCGACAAGCTCGAGGGAACCAGCGGGTCGCAACTGCACTATACAGGGGTCAGGCGGATTCTGGGCGTAAGCGTACATGTAAGGAAACTCATCCGAATCAGCCCAGCCGCGATTGACAGGATAAAGGTCCAGCGCAAACGACCCGCTGTCGGCGTAATCATAAGCCCCGCCCAGGGGGAAACTGAGCAGGTTTAACTCGAAAACCGGGCTGTCGGCGTAATCATAAGCGGCTTGCAGGTGAGGCGAGAATGCTATTATTGACATTGATAATATCAAGGTCGTTAGCTTATTCATAAATCCCTGCCCCGAAAATTATCAAGATGTTTCATGCACATCTTCGTTTCATGTCCGGATGGGACGTTCGGAATATCCTACCAGCCCCATCCGGCCGTAATACAATCATTCGGCTGTCGGTTTTTTCAAGCCGCAGCTCAGGAACCGCACCAGGACTTTCAACACCTCGCTCAAAAGGTCCGTAAACCTCATGATTCCGGGTAAAAAAACAGTTGTCTTCTGAAAGTGCAGGACGAGACGAAATCCGATGTTGTTGTTGCGATTGGATGGCGTGTTGTTGTTGCGGTTGGTCACCGTGCAGTTCGTTGCATTGTTGTTCCAGTTGCCGCCCCGGACAACACGACTCGTGATCGGTCCGGTCCCTTGTAAATTTCCACTCTTTGCTTAATTGTCTGATTAAATATTTGCAGTCGGAATGGCTTGCATAGCCCATCCAACTGTCCAGCCGCCGTTTTACCCCGTCCCATTCCAGCTTGCCACAGGCATACGCGGCTTTTATCCAGCGCAATCGACGCCGGAAAGTGCGGATATTGGCTTTTTTGAGGAACCGATGGCTTCTCCAAAGCCGATAACCCACAAACACAAGCCCCGATGCGACCGGTCGGATAAAGACCTTATTGGGGTGCAGCTTAAGGCGAATAGAAGTTAAATAGCCGTCGATTTGCCGACGGGCGTCCTGCAATCTCTGCCTGTCATTGTCCAGCACGATAAAATCATCGCAATACCGAACATACGCCCCGATTCTCAATTGGCTGGTGATAAAATGGTCCAGCCCGTTCAGATACCAGTTGGCGAACCACTGGCTGGTCAAGTTGCCGATGGGCAGGCCCTTTCGGCGGTCTAAAGGAATAAACAAGTCGTCACCGGCAAACCATTGCAAAGTCCCCGCCTGTTCGTTGGAATTATCCACAATTAAATCCATCAGCCAAAGGGCGTTCTTATCCTTGAACAGGTGCCGAAAAATCGACTTCATAAGTTCGTGATCGATACTGGGAAAGAATTTACGGATATCGCATTGCAGAGCATAGTGATATTTATGCATCAGTGTTTGCAGGCGGTTGGCCGCAGCCAGCGTGCCTTTATCCTTGCGGCAGGCATAGTTGTGCGGATGAAAATGTCTGTCAAGTATCGGTTCAAGGATATTCATCAGGGCATGATGTACAACTCTATCACGATAAGGTGCTACTGAAATCATTCTGGGTTTAGGGCAAGTAATCCAATGAGTACGGAAAGCTCCTGGCCGATAGCCTCGGTCCCAAAGCGCCGTTTGCAGACGCAACAACCCTGTTTCCAGATTGAAATTGAAACTTTGCACCGATACCCTGTCCCTTTTACCTCGCTGTGCCTTGCGGGCTGCAAGTACCAGATTATCCCAGCTTATTAGTTTCTCCCATAATTGTCCATACCGTTTCATACCGGTTGACTCCTGTTCTTGATCCATCCGCCAACCTGTGAGCCGATGGACTCCATAATTCTTGCCGCATATCCGTGACTCTTCACCGGCAGGACTCTAAGGTCCTTTGCCATTCGTATCTGAAAACGCAAAAGCTCGAGTTCTACATTGGCATCCGATAACAGGGACACTTTTTCTTTTGTGAATTTCGCCCTTATGAGAAGCTCCAACAAGTTCTGCAGACGATTTTCTATAGACATCCCCAGACTGTAACGATGATGACGCGGAAATTTCTCCGTATGTTTTATCATCCACAGCGTAAAATCATAAAAATCGGCGATTATCTTTAATTCCTGCGTCATTCTTATTGCGAATTTTCAAATTCAATCCTCGCTTCGCTCGGATAAAGGGTAAAAGAGTAAAAGAACAAAGGTTAATCTAAGTCCAGGACGAGACGAAATCCGATGTAGTTGCTGCGACCGGACGGCGCGATGTTGATGCGGAAGGTCACCGTGCAGTACGAAGCACTGATGTACCAGTGGCCGCCCCGGACAACACGACTATCTCCCGAATAAATAGAAGACGTCCATTCATAGACATTGCCGCTCATATCATAACAGCCGTAATAGCTCTTATAAGGGTCATAACTGCCGACTATCGTCGGAGATCCAACACAATTATTATAGTTGCATTTCGAACAATCAATCGTGTCACTGTGAAAACCGTAAGCGTAGTGATGCTGCTGTACAGGGTCCCAGCCGGCGGCCTTTTCCCACTCCTGCTCGGTGGGTAAACGATAGGTCAGGCCCTCAAGACTGCTTCGCCAGGCAGCGAAGGCCTCGGCATCATAGAAATTTACATAGCGAATAGGGTAGTTCTCTCTGCCCGGAACAACCGAGTAGGAATAATTGCCAAAATCTCCGAAGCGGTCTATCTCCTGGCCTGCATCCCAGTGGTCGCCGTTCGGGTCTGCGTTGTTCAGGAACTGGACGTAAAATTGATTCGTGACTTCGTATTTATCGATTGCAAACGAGTCAACGAAAACCCATGTCTCCGGCGGGCCCGAGTTCTGGTATGGGAACCAACCGCCGGGGACGAGGGCCATAGCTCCCGGGCCTTGTCCATCGTCGGCATAGATGCGCACACTGTAGTTGCCTATCTTGCCCGGCATGTCTCGTCCGGCATCCCAAATGATATGCTTATTGGTTCCCGGGGTGACGTTAGTTCCAATAGCACCTGTGAAAGTCAGCGCCGGGACCCGCCAGGTTGCGCCGCCGTCATCGCTTGCGACGACCCAGACTGTGGATGTATCTCCATCGGGGTCGGCAAGGTCATAGTAAATGTCAACGAGCTTGGAGTCGTCACCTCGCTGAGCAGCGGTAACGTTGCTCACCACCGGAGCCGAATTGGCCAAAGCGCGGGTCGAAAGGGGGGCTATACATGCGATTGTACAGAGAAGGATTAGGCGTTTCATCGCGATATCTCCTGAGAATGGACCGTTTAGTAATTTTATGCGGTTATTGTGCATAAACACTCTTCGTCCTCCCACAGGACAGAAGTTCGTTGATAATAATACAACAGCATAGCAGAAATTGCGGGGAAAGACAAGAAAAAAATCTACAGATTTGTAACCGGTCAGTTATGGGTGGGAAAGGGTAAGCTATGACGACTGATGACGTGGATTTCCTGCTGCAAAGCCAGAATAGAGGGTTCTCGGGGACAGGGAGGTGGCGGATTTGTCATATTCAAAATCTTTACCGCTGAAGCAGGGAATGGCACTCTTTCGAAAACGCCTGAAATCCACTCGGCGGTTTTTGATTGGAATTGGCGCCGGCCATGCCCTTCGGAATATGCCAGACACTGGACAGCACGTAGCGAATACCGAAGTGACTGTCGATACGGGTCATCACGAGCCACTTTCACAAATTCCTGACTGTAGAAATATTTCTCTGTCACAGCCGGTAAATACGCGGAGCGTCCGAACTTCTCTTCGGCCCAATCGTACAAGTTTGGCGTAGAGAATTGTGCATTCGATGAAAATGGAATTGGGACGTACCTGTTGTTGTCTTTGACAAATTGAAAGGCCAAAAATGAAAGCTGTGTTAGATTTACCGGAACGTGCTCCTGCTGCAAAACGTCACATTATTTTTGTTGCTTTCGCCCTTTTGTTGATAATTTCGCCTTTATTGGCCCTCGCCGAGGATTCCAAAAGTATCGATGCGCTCCGCGAGATGGGCAAGGCCTTCGCGTCTATTGCCGAGAAGGTCTCGCCCGCCGTGGTCAGCATCAAGGCCGACCAGGTCGTAACGCAGCGGTACACGACGATACCCGATAGGCCCTTTGGTGACCCTTTTAACGATGAGTTTTTCAGGCGTTTTTTCGGCCAGCCCTACCGCTCGCCCCGTCCGCAGCAGCGCAAGGTGTACAGGCCCGTTCAGGGCTCGGGCTTTATCGTTTCCGAGCAGGGCTATATCCTCACCAACAACCACGTGGTGCAGGACGCCGAGAACATCTCCGTGACACTGCTGGACGGCAGGCAGTTGGATGATGCAAAGCTTATCGGCACGGACCCCGACACTGAAATCGCCGTAATAAAGATTGACGCCGACAACCTGAATGTCCTCGAGTTGGCCGATTCCGACTCCCTTGAGGTGGGTGAGTGGGTCCTTGCAATCGGCAACCCGTTTGGCCTTAGCCACACGGTTACCGCCGGCATTGTCAGCGCCAAAGGCAGAAGCAATGTAATCGATGAGCTTAAGTATGAAGACTTCATTCAGACGGACGCTGCCATCAACCCCGGCAATTCCGGCGGGCCGCTGCTGAATCTGGACGGTAAGGTTGTCGGAATCAACACGGCGATTGTCGGCCCCGGGGGCAACATAGGCATCGGGCTGGCTATTCCATCTAATATGGCCAGGTTTGTCTATGACCACCTCGTTGCCGGAGAACCGCTGGTTCGCGCCGTGCTCGGAGTATATGTCCGAGAGCTTGACCCGGACTTAGCCGAATCGTTAGGCGTCAAGCAGAACAAAGGTGTGGTCGTCAGCGAGGTTTCCGAAGATTCCGCCGCCGAGAAGGCCGGCCTTAAACGCTACGACGTTATTGTCGAGCTCAACGGCAAAGCAGTCACGAACGCCAACGAGTTCAGGAACAAAATTGCAATGTTAAAGCCGGGTACGAGTGTCAAATTAGGCATAATTCGCGATGGAATTCGCAGAACCGTAACCGGCAAGCTTGGCGAACGTGTTGCAAGCGCCAAAGGGCCAAAAAGCGTATCGCAGACACTGGAAAAAATCGGCTTCGATGTTGAGGCCCTCACGGATGATTTGGCCCGGCAGTTCGGCTTTGAGGGGCAAAGTGGGGTGGTTGTCAGTAAGGTCGAGCCCGGCTCACAGGCCGAAAGAAGAGGAATTGCAGCCGGGATGCTCATTATGGAGGTCAACCGCAGGCCGGTCGAGAATGTCGGACAATTCGACAATGCTATGGTCGAGGCCGCTAAGAAAGGTAAAGCCCTGCTGTTGGTCAATGACGGGCAGTATCGAGGCCTTGTCGTGCTGAATCTGCCGCGTGAGTAGAACAAAGAGCTGGCAGCTCACAGGTTGCTGTCGGCCGGCATGGGGGGAGTATGCTTGATATTGGGCTGAGAACCGGTCTGCCGGAAAAACGGGGGATTTTTGCTGCGGCGGACTATAAGTAAAATTAATAGAGGCGGGCGAAATCC
>CAYMYK010000063.1:0-14728 GCA_964394625.1 uncultured Pirellulales bacterium | reverse complement strand
TTATGTGCTATACCATATCCACAAAAAATGCGCCACTTTTTTTTGATGCACCCACAAAGCCATTGTTGGCAGGTCAACATTCACATCTTACATGACCCCGATATGAACCCCAAATACTGTTTGCACAAAAAAAGACCTGGATTTTATCTCCAGGTCTTAATAGCGGGGGGAGGATTCGAACCTCCGACCTCCGGGTTATGGGCCCGACGAGCTACCAGACTGCTCTACCCCGCGGTCACAAAACAATCAAATTCTTACAAAGCATAGCAAAAGACACGTCGCTTATCAAGACAAATCACAAATTCCGGCGAATTTTGGCGGCAAGTTTTTCAGCTTTTCCCGGCTCGTAGGAGTATGCCGGCCATCGGTTAAAGACATCGTCACCGGCCTTCCTCGGTATAATGTGAAAGTGCAGATGCTCGACAACCTGCCCGGCGGCCCTGCCGTTATTACACAGGACGTTGTAGCCGTCCGAAGCCATTGCGACAGAGACGGCTTTGGCAATTTTGCCGAGTCGGGAGGCGATTCGAGACAGCAGCTCGGGCGGGCAATCGTGAAATCTCTCGAAGTGCTGTCGAGAAACCACCAGGGTATGGCCGTCACTGACAGGGCCAATATCGAGAAAGGCCACCACAACATCATCTTCGTAAACCTTTGTGGCGGGAATCTCTCCTGCCGCTATCTTGCAGAAAATACAATCGTTTGCGCTCATAAGACATTCTTTGGGAAATGCTTTTTATTGTTCCCGGTCGGATGCTTCGGCAGTCTCGGCTTTTCCAGCGTCGGTTCGAGGGGGCTGTTCGACCTTAGCGGGGCGTTTCTTTTTGCCGGCCCTGGCTGCTTTTGGTGGGCTTTGCCCTTCGCCGAGCAACTGCAGCAGCACCAGCTTGCCGTTGTCGCCCAGCCGTCGCTGCGCCAGGCGAATAATCCTCGTATATCCGCCTGGCCTGTCGAGATAGCGGGGGCCAAGCTCGCTGAATAGTTTTGCAATAACCGTGCCTTTTCTGACCGCCTTGCCGTCCTCTTCGCTTACTATATCACGATTACCGAGCAATGCAATTGCGCGCCTTCTGGCGTGCAAATTCCCTTTCTTCGCCAGCGTAATCAGCTTCTCAACGAACGGCCTTACTTCCTTGGCCTTTTCCATAGTTGTCGAAATAGTCTCGTGCTGAAAAAGCGAAGCAGCGAGGTTACGGCGCAACGCCAGACGGTGTTCGCTTGTTCGACTTAAATGACGTCCTGCAACTCTGTGACGCATATACCAAAATCCCTATTTAATTGATACTGTTGTGGTTGAAACAGCTCGCCGAATCCGGTCAGGCATCCACATCGGTCATACCCAGCGACAGGTCGATATCGGCAAGCTTTCTCTTAACCTCGCGCAAGCTGGTCTTGCCGAAGCTTCGAACCTTCAGGAGGTCAGCTTCCGTCATTTTAACCAACTGCCCGACGGTCTCGACCTTCACCGATTCAAGACAGTTGTCTGCCCTTACGGACAACTCAAGCTCCTGGATGGACATAGCGAGTTTTCCGATAAGCTCGGTATCGATTATTTCTTCGGGCTGCTCGGCTATGATTTCACCGGCGACGGTTTCTTCACCGATTTCACAATACTGGACAAATGGGTTTATATGTTTTCTGAGAATCTTCGCGGCCTCGACAAGGGCCATATCGGGGCTGACCGTGCCGTTTGTCCAGATATCGAGTATGAGCCGGTCATAGTTTGTTCGCTGCCCGACACGCGTGTTTTCGGTAGAATACCGCACTCTTGTAACCGGTGAATAGACGGCATCGACGAGAATCCTTCCGATTTCCTGTTCATATCTGTCGGCGTCCGCGATACGTTCCGAGGCGGGAAGATAACCGCGTCCGTTCTCGACAACCATCTCCATCTCGAATTTCACCTTTTCCGTCAGCGTCGCCACAACTTTATCCTTATCGACAACTTCAATGGCGGGGTCGGCCTGTATGTCGCCGGCCGTTATCACGCCGGCCTTGTTGGCCGAAATCTTCATAACCTTCGGCTCATCGCCCCTCAGTCGCACCGTAAGATTTTTGACGTTGAGGACGATATCCGTAACGTCCTCCATAACACCCTTTACGGATGTGAACTCATGGTCAACCCCCGTTATTTTAATAGAGGTCACAGCACTGCCCTCGAGCGAACTGAGCAAAACCCGACGAAGGCTGTTGCCGATGGTGGTTCCGAAACCCCTCTCGAACGGCTCTATGTAAAAACGACCGTATCTTTCGGTAGCAACGTTCGTGTCGCGTTCCACCCGCGTAGGCAATTCCAATCCACGCCATGTAACTCGCATACAAATCTCCTCTGACTAACAGCTATTAGTCATTTACCGGTAACCATAAAACATAAAAAAGAAAATAGCCGATTCATAAACTACCGTGAGCAAAATTCAACGACCAATTGTTCCTCAACAGGTATCTGAACGTCATCGCGGCCGGGCAGGGCGACTATGGTTGCCTCGGGCTTTACCCGGTCGAGCTGTAACCAGCTTTGCGTTGTAAAGTTGGGATTGCTCTCAAGCTGCTGTTTTATTCTCTTGGTGCTTTTTTCAGATGCCTTAACAGTGATTTTATCACCGATGTTCGTAGTAAAATCACTGATATCGACTTTTCGTCCGTTCACATGGATGTGCCCGTGGGCGATTAGCTGTCTTGCCGCCTTGCGAGATGGTGCGAAATTCAGCTTGTAAACGACATTATCCAGCCGCCTCTCGAGCAACTGCAGCAGTGTTTCGCCCGTATTGCCTCTCAGCCGCTCGGCCCTGTGGAAATATCGCATAAACTGTTGTTCCAGAATCCCGTAGTACCTCTTGACCTTCTGCTTTTCTCGAAGACGGACGCCGTACTCGCTCACGCGCCCGCGCCGCCAGCCGTGCATGCCGGGCGCGAGGTTGCGCTGCTTCTTCTCGACGGGGCATTTGGCGGTTTCACAACGAATCCCCTTGAGCATCAGCTTAACACCTTCGCGGCGACAGTATTTACAGGATGAACCAAGATACCTTGCCATTGTCTTTCTATTTGTCTCCAACGAGAAAACTCATAAACCTCACAAACAACGAACTTATACGAACACTATATTCATCTCAGACCCGTCTGCGTTTAGGCGGTCTGCAGCCGTTATGGGGAAGCGGTGTCACATCCTCTATCGATGCAATACGCAGACCGGCCTGCTGAAGAGCGGAAATCGCCGATTCCCTGCCCGGCCCCGGGCCTTTGACCCTAATCTCTACTTCTCGCACACCGTTGCGCATAGCCATTCCGGCGCAGCGCTGAGCCGCCTGCTGAGCGGCAAAAGGCGTGCTCTTTCTTGAGCCCTTGAAGCCGACGCTGCCGGCCGAACGTGCGCAAATGGTGTCGCCGTCCGGGTCCGTAACGGTAATCAACGTATTGTTAAACGTCGCCTTAATATGCACTATCGCCTTTGCAACGTTTCTTCTGATTTTTCGCTTACCGGATTTTGCCATTATTTATAGAAATCTCCGTTAGAGGGCTTCGCCCGGGCCTACGGGCGCATCACCTCATTTCCTTAACACCTTTTCTGCCCGCCACCGTTTTTCTGGGCCCTTTGCGGGTTCGCGCATTGCTCTGCGTGCACTGGCCCCTGACGGGCAGGCCCCTTCTGTGCCGGATACCCCTGTAACAGCCGATGTCACGCAGTCGAGCGATGTTTTGTGAGACCTGGCGACGGAGCTGGCCTCCGACAATGTAATTGCGGTCGATAATTTGCGTAATTCTGCTGAGCTCGTCCTCGGTAAGCCGGCCCGCCTTGGCGCGTTCATCGACCTTTGCTTCTTTGAGAATCTGAATGGACGTATATTTGCCGATACCGTGGACGTAGGTCAGCGAAATCCATATCGATTTATTGTCCGGTATATCAACACCAACTACTCGCGGCATAACAACTCCTTAGCTCATTTCTGAGAGCAACCGACAGACAAAATCATCCCTGTCGCTGTTTGTGGCGGGGGTTGGTACAGATTACCCGCACAACGCCTTTGCGACGAATGATTTTGCAGTTTTCACATATACGTTTTACCGAGCTTCTTACTTTCATTTTCTCGTTTTTCCGTTGGTTTTTATTATTTCAACGTCACACAGCTCGACTTTGTTAATTACGCAGGACAATCCGGCCTCTGTTGAGGTCGTAAGGCGACATCTCAACCGTAACGGTATCACCGGGCAAAATTCGGATGAAATGCATCCTCATCTTGCCGGAGACATGGGCCATGATTTCGTGGCCGTTCTCCAGCTTCAGCCTGAACATAGCATTCGGCAGGGCCTCGGTGACCTCAGCCATCAATCTTATTGCGTCCTTCTTTACCATAACCTGTTATCGTCCGGTCAACACTTCACACCCGTCACGGGTTACCGCGATAGTATGCTCGAAATGAGCCGACGTTTTTCCGTCTCGAGTAACCACCGTCCAGCCGTCCTTCAGGGTGCGCACTTCGCTTGTTCCGCTGTTAATCATCGGCTCGACTGCCAGCAGCATACCCTCTGCGAGCACAAAATCTTCAGCCAGCATCTCCCTGCTGACAAAATTCGGCACTCGCGGCTCTTCGTGCATCTCTCTACCGATACCATGGCCTACAAAGTCCCTTACGACGGAAAAACCGGCCGACTCGGCGTATTCCTGCATCCGGGCCGCTATCCGGCTCCACCTGACGCCCGGCGATGCTGAATCAATAGCAATTCCCCGAACGCCCCTGGTGACGTCTATGAGCCGGCGGTTTTCATCGGATATTTCACCAATACCGAACGTGACGGCAGAGTCGCCGCAGTAGCCGTTAAGCCGCACGCCGAAATCAATGCTGAAAACATCTCCGCTTCTGAGCACGACACTGTCGGATGGAATACCGTGCACGACCTGCTCGTTCAAAGAAGCGCAAATAGCACCCGGGAAGGGCCTTCGGGCCCGCGGGTTGGTAACACCTTTGAACAGGGTCTCTGCGCCGGCATCGGCCGACATCTGTACGGCAACCCTGTCTAACTCGGCAGTGGTTACTCCCGGCCTTGAAATCTCTTGCAATTTTGAAAGAACATTGGCCACTACATCGCCGGCCTTGTGCATCAGCTCAATTTCTCTCTTGCTGCGAAGCGTTATGGCCATCTATATCTATCGCTCAAACCAGAGCGTCCAGTTTCTCGAACAGCTTTTCCCTGACAACCCGGGCATTACCATCCGCATTAAACTCATAAAAGCTGTTCTTCTCTTTGTAGTAATCCACTAAAGGTGCGCTTTGCTCATAGTAATTCTTCAGCCGGCTACTGACAACCTCGGCGGTGTCGTCAGGCCGCTGAACAAGCACGGTCCCATCGTGGTCGCAAATCCCGTTTACCTTCGGCTTCATATTTTCAATATGATAAACGGCACCGCATTTCGGGCAGCTTCTTCTGCCCGTTACCCTTTTGATAATGACGTCCTCGGCGGCCTTTAGATTCAGAACAATATCAATCTTTTCCCGGCTCCGTGCCAGCAGCTCATCAAGCTTAACGGCCTGGTTGAGCGTCCTGGGAAAACCGTCCAGCACGTAACCGCTCTTCGGCGCCCCGCCGATTTCATCTATCATCATCTCGACGATAAGCTCGTCGGGCACAAGGGCCCCAGAATCCATATAACTCTGCGCCTGTCTGCCCAAGTCGCTGCCTTCGGCCCGGTGCCGCCGCAGGATGTCCCCGCTTGACAGATGCAGCAGGCCGTATTTGTCAACTATAAATTTACACTGCGTTCCCTTGCCGGCGCCGGGTGTACCCAACAGCACTACTCTCATGCATAAGCTCCTTTTATCCTGCCGGTTTCACTGAATCCCTCATAGCTGTGCATCAACAGGTTCGCCTCAATCCTCTGCACGAGATCCAGAGAGACGCTCACTACAATCAACAAGCCGGTGCCGCCGAGGAACGTGGCCACTCGCCAGTCAACTCCCAGCAGAATCGTAATAACAGACGGCACGATGGCGATTATGGCCAAAAAGGCGCCGCCGAAGTACGTTACCCTTGTCATTACCGTCTCGAGGTAATCAGCGGTTCTTCGGCCCGGCCTGAGACCCGGAATAAAGCTGCCGGAATCACGCAGACTCTTGGCCATCTCCTTGGGCTGAAACTGCACCGTAACCCAGAAGTACGTGAAAAGGAAAATCAACAGCATGTACAGCACATTATAAGTATAAGCGCCAGGTGCCAGAGCATTCTGGACGCTCAGGAAAATCCGCGAGCCTGCGACCACCTCTATGTGTGCAAACTGGCTGACTATGACCGGCAAAAAGGTCATAAAAGCCGAGGCAAAGATTATCGGCATAACGCCGCCGTGGTTGACGCGAAGAGGCAGATAGTGTCTCTGCCCGCCGTAAACACGCCGGCCACGCATCTGCTTGGCCTGTTGAATCGGTATTCGCCGCTGCCCCTGCGTAATCAGTATGGCGCCGGCAACGACAGAAACAAAAGCCAGTACAAGGAACAGCAATTTCGCCGGCCCGACACTCCCCGCCGGGGCGCCGAACCTGAAATCTACGTTGGCCCAAAGTGCCCTTATGGCCCACGGCATTCTCGCGATGATACCCGCCATTATTATAAGACTGATACCGTTGCCTATACCGTACTCGTCAATCTGCTCGCCAAGCCACATCAGGAAAACTGTCCCGGCTGTCATACCAAAAATACCTAATATTACCGCCTCCGTGTACATCCCCGGATAGATGAACTGCCCGAGCATACGCATATACATCATCGCCTGGATAAGACATATAAAAACAGTAAGGTAGCGCGTATATTCCTGAATCTTTTTGTAACCGGTCTGGCCTTCCTGACGTAATTTCTTCAATGCCGGGACTATCTCACCTAAGAGCATCAGAATAATCGACGCCGTAATGTAAGGCATAATGCCAAGACCGAACAAACTGCTGCTACTCAGCGTCCCGCCGGTAAACATCTGCATCATCTCAGCGGCCCTGCCGAACGGGCTGTCCGTGTCGCGCGCACCCACCGCCTGCGCCATTTTCTCGAGGTCAAAGCCGGGATTGGGTATATGAAAACCTATCCTGTAAATCATCAGCAGCGCAACCGTGAACAGAACCTTGTTTCGTAAATCCGAAACCCTGAATATGTTAATTAGTGCCGCAAACATCTTTTTTAGCTCTTGAAAAAACCTGTCTTCATAAGGATTATTAACAGTCGGTTATATTACCTGCGCCGTACCTCCGCAACCAAGGATTTTTTGCTCGGCGGCTTTACTGAACCTGTGTGCGATGACCTGCAGCTTCTTGGTGAGCTCGCCGTCACCGAGAATTTTTACCCTGCTGTTTTTACCGGCTACCAGACCGGCGCTGGAGAACTGCTCCAGGCCGACCGTGCTGCCGTCGTCAAATCTTTCAAGCTGCGAGACGTTGACAACCTCGTAGCGGCTGGCAAAGTTGAAATTACTGAAACCGCGCTTCGGCAGGCGGCGGAACAGAGGAATCTGGCCGCCCTGGTAGAGCGACAGCGACATCGCCCCGGCCCGGCTGCCGGCACCTTTATGGCCCCGACCGCACGTCTTGCCACGACCGCTGCCGGTGCCTCTTCCGATGCGCTTCCGCGATTTATGACTGCCCGTTATAGAAGTTATCTGTAAATCAGACATCAAAATCATCACCACCTTTTCACAGTTTCAACTTCCACACCACGAAGGGATTCTATCGTCTCCTTGCTGCGAAGTTTCAGCAGCCCGTTCATCGTCGCCTTGACTACGTTCTTCGCCGAGGTGCCGCCGTATATCTTCGTAAGAACGTCCTGCACACCGGCATATTCCAGCACCGCCCGGGTGCTTGAGCCGGCTATAACTCCGGTACCGGGGCTGGCTGGAACAATAATTACCTTCGTTGCTCCGTACCTTCCCGTCACCTGGTATGGTATTGTCCGCCCCGTCAGCGGTATCTTGTGCAGGGATTTCTTGGCATCCTTTACGCCTTTCTCGACCGCCAGAGGCACCTCATTGGCCTTGCCATAGCCGATGCCGACCGTCCCGGCCCGGTCACCGACGACAACCAGCGCCGCGAAGCTAAAACGCCGACCGCCCTTGACCACCTTTGAGCAGCGGAAAACCTTCACGACCGTATCTTCCAACGGCAATTCGTCCTGACCAGATGATAAAACCGGTTCTAACGCCAATTCATTTCTCCAAAAAAGCACTTACTTAAAATATCTTTTCAAAACGCCAGACCGCCCTTTTTCGCCGCCTCGGCCAATGTTTTGACCCTGCCGTGATACTTGAATCGACCCCTGTCAAAACAGACACTCTGTATGCCTACACCGAGCGCTTCCTTTGCTAATGCTTCTCCGACCATTTCCGCCGCCTTGCTGTTGCCTGTCTTGGGCAGCCGGCCTCGCAAATTCCTGCTCTTGGTGCAGGCCGATACGAGCGTGGCGCCGGCCACATCGTCGATTATCTGGGCGTATATGTGTCTGTTCGACCGAAATACGCTCAGCCGCGGCCTGGCCGGCGTCCCGAAAGTCTTCTTCCGAACGTGATACTTACGCCGTAATGACGCCTTTTTTATTCCTCTATTTGCCATTATTGAACCAACAAACCTCGATTATACTGTCCCTGATGTGAACGACTTGCCGACTTTGCGCCTTACGTGCTCATCGGCATAACGAATGCCCTTGCCCTTGTATGGCTCGGGACGTCTGAGCCGGCGAATATCGGCGCTGAACTGACCCAGCAGGTGCTTGTCGGTTCCGGAAACGGTAAACCTCGCCGGGATATCGTTGCCTCTCGTCGCCGGGACCTCGATGCTCACCTTTATTCCCTTTGGCACCGACACCTCCACCGGATGGCAGAAACCAATCTGAAAAACCAGCTTCTCGCCCTGCTCTTTGATGTTATAGCCCGTACCGTATATCTCCATCTTCTTCTCAAAACCACTGCTCACTCCCTGAACCATATTGGCTACCAGCGCCCGCATAGTTCCGTGAAGCTGCCTGTTTTGCCGGACCTCCGGCTTATCGTTTTCAACCGCTATCTTCTTTTCACCCTCGTCAACCCTGATACCTATGAGAGGGTGACAGTCCATTTCCAGAGTGCCGAGCGGCCCGGTCACCTTCAGATGCCGGCCCTTCAGCTCAACCCCGATACCGGACGGAATATCAATTGGTTTTTTCCCGATACGACTCATCAGTTCACCGTACAAAGTATTTCGCCGCCTACCTTGCCTTCTCGGCAGCTTCTGTCACTCATCACACCCTTACTCGTGGAAACAATAGCCGTTCCCATACCGTTCAAGACGTATGGCAAATCATCCACGGATGAATAGATTCTCCGGCCCGGCTTGCTAATCCGCTTAATTTCGTTTATGACGCTGCCGCCCTCGGCGTCGTACTTGAGAGTAACTCTCAAGATTCCCTGCCTGCCGTCGTCAATTCGGTCGAAATCTCCTATGTAGCCCTGCCGCTTCAGGACCGCGGCAATGCCTGCACAGATATTCGAGGCCTTTATATTCACCTGTTTTCTGCCAATGCGGGCCGCATTGCGAATCCTTGTCAGCATATCTGCTATCGGGTCACTTAAGCTCATGACTTTCTTCTCTTATTCAAATACTCCTGTTTCCAAGCACTCTATTACCAGCTTGCTTTCCTTACACCAGGTATCTTTCCTTCGTTGGCCAGAGTTCTGAAGCAAATTCGGCAAATCCTGAACTTTCTGTAAACCGCTTTCGACCTGCCGCAAAGCTCGCAACGCGTATATTGCCTGACTCGAAACTTTTGTTTCTTCTTTACCTTGTTCTCTAAGGCCTTTGTTGACATCTATACGCTCCGCGAATAACCTGCGTCCGTCTCTTCAAAAATCACATTCGCATCTGTTCTGTTACTGATTTTCCACAGCCGATTTTCTGAACGGCACTCCAAACAGCGTCAGCATCGCCTGCGCCTCTTCGTCGCTCCGGGCTGTTGTCACAAACGTTATATTCATACCCTGCTGAAACTCCACCTTTGCAGGATTGATCTCGGGAAAAACGCTCTGCTCGCTCAGTCCCATCGAATAGTTGCCTCTTCCGTCAAAGCTTTTCGGGTCAAGCCCGCGAAAATCCCTGACCCGAGGTATCGCCAGACTAATCAGACGGTCCATAAACTCGTACATTCGTTCGCCGCGAATGGTCACCTTCAGGCCGGTCTCATTGCCGGCCCTGACCTTGAAATTCGAAACGCTCTTCTTGGCCTTGCACACCAACGGCATCTGCGCGGTAATCATCATCAGGTCCTTTTTGGCCAGCTCGAGAAATTTCTTGTCCTGAACCGCTCTTCCGACTCCCATCGAAACTATTATCTTTTCAACCCGGGGCACAGCCATAGGATTGCTGTAACCGAACCGGCTTCTCAGCTCCGGAACCACCTTCGATTTATATAAATCTCTCAAACGCGCCATCAAAACACTCTAATCAACATTAAACTCAACCATCCGCCGCAGGCGGATACCACAATTTTGCGTTTTTAATTTTTATCTTTGAGCTACTTACGTGCCTTTCTAACAATACCTATTTCTGTGCCGTCCGCAGTAACCCGCTTTTTGCTGCCGTCTTTGCCGAGTTCGAAGCGGATGCGGCTCGGCTTCGAGGTCTTTGTACTGACCGGCAAAACGTTGCTTATATGTATCGGCTGCTCGACATTAATCTGGCCTCCCTGCGGATTCCTCCTCGAAGGCCTGACGTGTTTCTTGGCCAGATTGTGCCCCTGGACGACGACTCTGTCCTTTTCAGGAATCACACGCAGAACCTTGCCGGTAGCTCCCTTGTTGTCGCCGGCTATAATCTGAACGATATCACCTCTTTTAACATGCAGAGCCATTTTTAGTAAAACCTCATATCCTTACCAATCTGCCGTTCGGCAAAGTCACACAACCTCGCTGGCCAGCGATATAATCTTCATATAGTTTTTTTCCCGCAGTTCACGGGCGACCGCACCGAAGATACGGGTGCCTATCGGATTGCCGTCGTTGTCAATCATAACCGCGGCATTGCTGTCGAATCTTACGTAGCTGCCGTCGCTGCGCTTGACCGGGCTTCTGGTACGAATAATAACACACTTGTGAACCTTTTTGTCGTCCAATTGACAGCTTGGAAGCGATTTTTTGACGGCAACGCATACAACGTCACCGACCGACGCAACAGGCCGGCGAAGCTTGCCGCGAGAGCCGCCCTTGCCCAAAACCTTGATGCACAGCGCCGACTTCACGCCGGAGTTATCCGCTATCGTCAACATTGTTTCCTGCTGTATCATATTTCGTATCTTTGAGCCAAATTTATTATTATCTATTTGCCATTGGAATCCATCATTTCAGACAGTTAATCTCAAGCTGCCTGGAAACGTGAATCTGTCTATTCTTACGTTTCGATTTAATCAAGTCGTTTACTGTAACCGTATTCTTTCATCCTAATTAAGATAGTCTCTCCGGTAGGCCCATTTACTTTTCCAGACATTCCTCCAGCCGCTTCATACGCTGCTCAAAGTTCTCAATCCGCTGCTCCGCATCAGCAATCTGGTTGCGCATATTCAGCGAGCTAATGTTCATCAAGCATATCAACATCCTAATACTAGCTGGCTCGTCTGACCGCCCCGGCGCACCCCGGTCTTCGTACGGCTCATACCAAGGTTCTGGCGGGATAAGGGTGTTCGGATCCCCACGCAGAAAGTTTTCATATTTCCGCTTTATAGATTCCAACCCTTTTTCAGCTTCGAGCTTTGCTAGACACTTATCCAAGCTTCGTACCAACCATGCATTCTGAGTAATGATTTGACTCCAGCTTTCATCCATTCGATTTATTGCTGGCATCAAGGCCGTAATACACGTGTCGGCTGAATTTGGCTCGACGCGGACTCGCAGGTATTGCGTCTCATCTATAACGCGGTCGCTTGTCTGACAACCCGACAACATTGGGGCCAACAACGCGAGAAAACAACCAACTATCGCTTTCATGCCTATTCCCCTTGTGAAGTATAGGGTCTTACTGTCCAAAGGTAATGTTAGTATTACCCACCCAACTGAAATTCACAAAAACCGGGCAATTGCCCTGATAAGTAGCAGCATCTGATATTGCGTATTCAAATGTGTTGTATCTGCCAACCTGATACCATATCCGCTGGAGGAAGCTGTTATATTGCAGCAGCGGGACACTGCCAAAAGCTACACCCCGCCAACCCATATACAATCTCTGCTCACCCGAGCCCCATATATCGAACGCTTTAGCCATATCGGCAGTCCGTTCGTATTCCTGCCAAGTGTAATCGTTGTTTTGTGGCATGGAACTGGGGCAAATGTCATAACTCTCGGGGGGCATAACCGATGTCCCATTCTTGCAGGCATCGATCATAACGTACATTCTGCTTCGCAGGTGGAACGATGTCTTCATGTCCGAAACGGAGTAACCTTTCTCGAATCTGGGCGGAAGGGCCTTATATTCGCCAGGACCTGTCCAGTTTCTTCCAAGATATGAGAAATAAAGACCATCGCAAGCCTTAAAGAACGTGCGATGTATTTTGTTGAACAGACCTATTTCGCGGTTTCCATCGGTAATAATCAGAATTGATTTCACCTTAGATAAACCGAATGCCGTTTTGATATTCGCGCGTGTTGCCTGACTATAAAAGAGACAAATGGTCGGAGCCAAAGAACGCTGCTTGCAGGCCTTTAGGTACTCCTTCCATACATCCTTTCTATCCTTAGTCCACCGCTCCTTCACTCCTACCAATAACGATTGAGCATTTGCTGTGCACGGGTCGTTGGTAACATCGAATTCTCTAACAATGTCTTCTATCCATTCCTCTGGCCAGCCGGCATCACGCAGTCCTCCGACTTCCTGTATTATAAGCTGATTATAGGGACTACTCAATGTACCAGCGGATAGGACAAAACCAAAGTTTCCGGCCGCGGAATTTGCCCAGATGACATTTTCGTCCAAATCCTTTATCTGCAAACTTATTGTGCTGCCAGCATTCGGCTCATAAAAACCTGCAAACTGATAGGACTCATCAAACCCATATGCCTCGGCCGTCGCCAGACAATGCAGTCTATTTTGTACCGTGATTTGTGTTGACGGTCCAACCAAAACTTCGTCATCGAGCGTAGCGGCAACTACTTTAACTTCATGAACCCCGTTGCGCAACTTGTAGCTTGGAATTTCCGTATCACAGCCGACGAAGGCGCCCAAATGTTGACCGTCCAGATAGAGGTGATAAGAAAGATGGTCCGAGCACCCGACAAGTTTCACCAGCAGGACACCCGAAACCAGATTGGGGTCTTGATTAAGTGTTACTCCTAATGATAAGGTATCAAGCCATTGGTCACAGAAAATAGACAGGTCGTTAAAATCGACAAAGCCGCTGCCATCAAGGTCCTCTGGCTCTTCTGTTGTCTGTTGCCAAGCATTGGCGAAAATCGCAAAATCCCTGAAATCAACCCTCATACTGCCATCAAAATCAGCTGGCAATGAGTTGCTATCCCCGGCGTTTGAAAAATCCCAGTTTGGATAATGGAAGCCAATATCGCTAACATTGCTGTCGGGCAAGCTGTTCACATCCGTTGTCTTGCCGATAAGATGTGTTTCTTCTATATACTGATGCCCAGCATCCACCAACTCGCAATCCTGCTCAATAAAGAAAGGATACTGAAACATGCCATATACGAAGGGGTCTTCAGTCAATATCACAGGGGAGATATCATCCCACGCGTTCTCGGGATTTTCAGTCGCGTAATTTGCATAGTAACCATTGCAAATCCGGTAAGCTTCCATCCATCCGCCCAACTGGCAAACTGCATACCAGTAGCTGCCCACTATGAGATTATTGGCCATAACAACCTTACCCGCATCGTTCGCATCAGCCACACCCCAAACCGTTATGCCATAATCCTGATTCCCGTTGATTAAGTTGTTTTCTATGAGAATTTCCGCAGCGCTCGTAGCTACTCCATTCGAATCAGCCAAAGATACCTCAATTCCATCATCCCAACTGCCAATTACTTGATTGTTAAGAACGTCTGTAAGCATTGGACCTTCTTCTACAATACCATCGTTGCAATCCCAAACTTCATTATCTTCTATGGGGAAATCCAGCCTGTTGTTCAGTATCCAGATTCCCCTTGTCGCATAGACTATATCGCAGTAGCTTATCTTACAGGCAGGCGAAGCTGTCTCCTCAATCTTAATTGCGAAATCGTAGTCCGTCCAGGAAGCTTGCGCATCCGAGATAAACACTATCCTGTTGCCGGGGACCCCTTTTGCACGTATAACACCACCGCTCCGGACAATTATGCCTCCATCGGCGGAATTCCAGACCGTAACGCCCGGCATAATTACAAGCATAGCATTTTCAATATATACTTTGCCGTTAAGGTGCACATCTGAATCCCAGATAGTGTTGCTGGTTATCGTTGTCTCAGCAGGGATTTCAACATATCCTAAAGTAATAATTTGTCCTGCTTTATCCTCATTTAGGGAATAAGTATATTTCCCCAACGGCTTTTCCTCAGTGGTTTTCAGGCAAGTTGTTATAGAACAATTTTTTAAGTTTTGCCCCCGTTTTATCTCTCGCTCCTGCAATTCATCGACTAACTCTAATTGCGCCTCACCGTCAGAGACTGCAAGCTCTGATACAGCCGTCTCTTGTTCTTCCGGCTCCGGTGCCACCCAGCTTAGCCCTTCAAAGTCTATACCGATTACCGTGGTCGTCTCCGCCT
>CAYMYK010000062.1:0-14795 GCA_964394625.1 uncultured Pirellulales bacterium | reverse complement strand
AATCCCAGACAGTTGAACCTGTTTACTAACTACAGTAAGGAGTCTCTCGCAGACGAACTATCCCGCCATTTCGGCAACCGCACAGTCGAAGTGGCGGATGTGAAGGAATTCGTACTCTCAAGGACCGCTGCTTATCTTTACAAAGGCGCATTGAGACTTCTGGACTTCAGAAATGATCTGCAGGTCATTAATCCACCGCCCAACCGCCGTAGGGGAACCTTCCCTGACGAGAGTATGAAGATCACTTTTATTCAGAAGCTCCTGTGAGAGGTCGCAATTAAACTCGTTCAACATACGTATCCTGAGTACGAGATTTAGAAGACAATGGCGGCGTAGCCGACGGCTTCGGGGGATTCGGTGGCCATTTTTTTGCGCAGCACCTCGTTGCTGTTGGTATGCGCGAGCAGGATACCCTCTGTTTTGCCGAGGGCTTTTGCGGCGGCGACCGCGGCGGCGGCGGCGCCCGGGCCGCAGGCGTTGAGGTTGGCGGCGGCGGTTTCGAGCATCTTTTCCGGCTGCATTTTCAGCGCGTAATCGATAAACTTCCTGTCGTTGACCTCCATAGCCCACCGCAGGGCCTTTTTACCCGTCCCCATCGGGGTAAAGCCGTATCGCGGGCCGTAATGCGTCAGGTCGGTCGAGCCGATGCAGACGATTTTGCGTTCGTCGTCGCCGGCAATAATGCTGCCGACGATTTCGCCCGCCTTTATCGACTGCTCACCGGGCGGTGAAAGGACGGGCAGGATTCTCGCACTCGGGAAAAGGTACTGAATAAACGGCACCTGAACTTCCATACTGTGCTCGCCGGCGTGGGCAGCCGGGTCGCTTACCGCCGTGCCGCTCTCGATAACGGCGGCGGCAAGCTCGGCGTCGATGGCCGCGTCGCCCAGCGGTGTTGCCCAGGCGCCCCTGTCGTAAAGCGCAGGCATCGAGCCGTAGTAGCCGTGGGCGGCGCCGAAGATTACAAAGGTATCCACCTGCTCGTGCCGTTCTTTGACGGCGGCAAACACCATCGCCGCGACAGCGCCGCTGAAGGTCCAGCCGGCGTGCGGGACGATGCCGGCTGCTATCGTCTCGGGCAGTTCGTGAGTTACCGGCGCCGCCTCGAGACATTCCTTTATTTCATCGATACATAAATCCTTCCGGCCGGGGTAGAACTGCCCGGCCACTATCGGTCTTCTCGTTTCCATCTTCGCCACCTGTTACTTGCATTTGCGGCACCAGGCCGCTATCATTGGGAATTGGTCTGAAACGTAAGTATTGTAATCTTAAAGGCGGCAAAGACAATGGCATCTGAAAAGAAATCGACCGTTGCAGTGGTGATGGGCTCCGGCAGCGATATGGAGGTGATGGAGTCCTGCATTGATACGCTCAGGGAGTTGGGTATAGAAGCAGTAGTGCGGATAATAAGCGCCCACCGCACGCCGGATGTGGCGGCGGATTTCGCGGTTAATGCGGCGAAAAACGGGTTCAAGGTGATAATCGCGGCGGCGGGGATGGCGGCACACCTGGCGGGGGTGATAGCGGCACGAACGACGCTGCCGGTAATCGGGGTTCCGTTAGGGGCAAAAGGGGCTTTGGGCGGGCTGGATGCCCTGCTGAGCACGGTTCAGATGCCGGCTGGCGTGCCCGTTGCGACGGTGGCTGTGGGAAAGGCCGGGGCGAAGAACGCCGCGATACTGGCGGCGCAAATACTTGCCCTGTCGGAAGATGAGCTGCCGGAGAAACTGGCGCAATTCAGGAAGAAACTGCGCCAAAAGGCCATCGAAGCGGACTCGGCTATCTGCTGAGCGGCAACACAGAAGTTAGCGCCTCGTACCACGGGCATCTTGCCCGTGGCTCCGTCCCGTACGCTGCAGCCGCCGATGTGGCGCTCAGGCCGCTTGCCGTTTTTTTCATCACGAAGGCACAAAGCGGCTGTGTTTGAAATTAATAGTTTTTTGTACTTCGGGGCCTGTGTGGCCTTCGGTGGATTATAAGTAAAACTAATAGTAGCGGGCGAAATGCGGAAAACTTTGGAGGGGGGAGTTGTTTTTGGGCTTAAAATGCGGTTCGGGGGTTAAGATGGGTAAGATATGCGGGTTATAGGGGCGAAAAATGGTGTAAAATTTGCGAAAAATTTGGAAAATTTTGGAAAAACAGGGTGAAAACCAGGCATTTTGTTGGAAAAAATGGGGCGATTTTGGCGGTTATACTATAAGTTTTGCTTATAGTAGCGGATAGCGAAAGAGGGGTCACCACGAAAGACGCGAAGAAATCAGACACTGATTAACACGGTTTTTTTGAATTGGTTTTGGGCACAGAGGGCGGTGGGCGTCGTGCGGGATGCGCACAGCGAACAGGGCCTTGTTATCCCCCCCTTGGGGTGGCAAGGCCACAAGAGGAACGGTCAGGTCTTATTGTAAAAAAAATTGAAAAAAAGCAAAAAATTTGCTTGACAAGTCGTGCAGAAGGTAATATATGTACAAAAATAAAAATGGGGGGGGAGGAATATAGATGCAAATATGGAAAACATACTCAGGGGGCGAGGCGGAATGTGGGGGTCTATCAACTTTTAATTATCGCGGCGGCGATGGTGTATGTACCGGCCTGCGGTGTAAGCAGGTTGGTTTCTTGGATGAATGGTGTTTGTTGCGAAATATTAATACTTTTAGGAGGTGATTACTGTGTGGAGAAGGCAAAAATATCTTGCGGTGGCACTGGCAGGGATAGTGGTTTCTCTTGCAAATGGAGCGCCGGTGCTGCGCATAAACGGGCTCGACGCTACAGTGCCGCTCAAAGTAGAAGGGAAAGACAAACTGATAATCTCCGTGGTGGGGGCGGGTGATGTAAATGAGCAAAGCTATACGGTAATATGCGAAGACAGGGGACGGCTTGAGCTGTTGAGTGGGCCGAACGAAGTTGATGCGGGCGGTGCAACGGCATATCAGTTTGTGTTTGATGATGATTGGGAGCTTGGTACGGTATTACTTGTTGCTGACCAGAACATGGTTATTGACGGGATTGCGATAACAGCAGGTACGGAAATTTACAAGCTGCATCTGTGCTATTCGTTACAGGCGGAGACGACCACGGTAATAGGGATAGACTTTGAGGCCTTGAGATGGGTGACGCCGGAGCCGGAACAACAAGAGGCGCCTGCATCAGAGGATAGCATCCCGGAGGGTGAGGCACAGTTGCCGTTGGTTGGTGAATCACCGGCGCTGCCGGCGGCAGTTGAGCAGCGGCAGGCGGAAAAGGTACTGTTGGATTGCCCGAACATAGTTGGTGCGTCGGGGGCGGAGGGTTTGTCACAGACGAGCTATGAGGGACTGGTGGCCGTGAGTAAGGAGGGGATTGTCGGCGAGCGGACCGGGTGGTACGGGGGCGGAGAGACGATGGGTGGGCGTGGTGTTATTGAGATAGGATCCGACGTAACGACAAATCAGATATGGACGGGGGATAACACGTATCATATTGTAGTGGATGTGAATGTTCAGGCGCTGCTTGTGATTGAGGCGGGGGCGATTGTTGAATTTGCAGCGGATAAGGCGATGTTCGTAAATAACGGCGGTACGTTGATTTCAGTCGGTCGGCCGGGCAATCCGGTTGTCTATACGTCGGATTTGGCTGAGCCGAACTACGCTGATTATTACTGCCCGCTTTATATCGAGCCTACCGCGTCGAGCAATACGAAGATAATGTACAGCCATGTCGAGTATGCGTATATAGGCGTGATGGTGGTGGATAATGAATTGGATGTGGATATATGCGACAACTACTTCTATAATAATGTGTATGGGATTGTGGAATTCGGGCCGAGGCATACGGATATACGGAATAATCTTGTATTCGGGTCGTACTACAGCGGAATCGAGGTGTTCTTAGGCGATGCGAACGGGCAGGGGTCAGCTGAGAGTGAGATTTCTATTGAAAACAATACCTGCGATTACTATCAGGACGTCGGTATAATCGTGCACGGTGTTGCCGAGGCCGATGACGCGGGATTGGCCGTGCTGGCGAATAACATTGTCTCGGGATCTTATGTGTATGGGGTTGCTCTTGTGGACGGCTATATGTATGCGATTGTTACCAATACCGGCTATTACGGCAATGCGGGTAACAAGAACTGGGCCTTTGAAGAAGATAACCCGGCATTTGAGACGGTTCTGCCATACGAAATGGGAACTGGAACATTACCAGTTTGTTATTTGAGACAGGACTGCAACTTTATCGACGCGGGATATGAGTATATCGAAGAGACACGGCTTATCGGCAGGACAACCGACGTAAACAGCTTTACCGACAGCAACCTTACCGACATTGGCTTCCATTATTTCCATTGGGATTACAACAATGTTGGCGAAGGTGATTATTACCCTGGCGATCTAGATGAGAACCTGATAATCGATTTCAGAGATTTTGTCATTCTTGGAAATGGTTGGCAGACAACATACGATATGAACGAATTGGCAACAATTTCGGAGAATTGGCTGCGTACCGGCGGCCCAAATCCAGACCTTCATCCTGTTTTTGAGCAGGAACCCAATAGCATTAGTGGCTGCGCTCATATAATGGTCGATAGAAGCGACGAGATAATCGGGAGGGTATTTCTTTTTATCGATGGACAGATGCGCTCCGTGGGTTGCGCCCCTGTAGAGTCGCCGATGGTAGTCAACACTGCTTATGACCTCAATGGCTTACACTCTTTCAAGGTTGTAGGAATAGATGAAGGAGGCAATGTAATCTGTGCCAAGACAGTTGAGGCCAATTTCGATAATGAGCTATTCGGTATGACTGCAAGGCGTGGCTATGAGATTAGCAAAGACTATTACTTCTACGCCTTTGGCTCACCGTCAACGAACTATATTGTTGAGGTTAACGACACCTATAACAACACAATAGTCTATTCGGAGAGTTTTACGGGGCAGATAGCGGCTGCTATTGACTCATCTGTTTTTGCTTCAGACCATCTCGCTTATATTCTTACGGCAAAAGACAGCTCTAATCCCGACCCGCCAACGCTTGAGGAGATAATTGAGAAAGAATTCGATCCCGCAGACTATCCACCAGGTGCCAACATTCACATGGTAGTTTCTATCGGGAGCGAAGACCTTGTGGTCCCAAAGAGAAGCGTTTGGACATCGGTGATAAGAGAAGCCCTTAGAGATGGGATTAAAGTTGTGTTCCTAAACTATGACGACTGTTCCTTTGAAAACCTGTATCATTGCCTGCATATCGACAAGGTGAAGATGTGGTATCACTTGGCACATGGGAATAAGGACCTTTGGTTGCAGCCTCCCCGGCAATGTATAAGAGTAGCCGGAGAACGGGTGTTTTCACACTTGCGGAAAGACTACGACCCAAATGATGTCCCTGAGGATTATGAGAACATGTCGTGGTGGTATGAGAACAATCATTCCATACGTGAATTGGGATTTGCGAACAGTTCGAAGTTTATATGGGTACAGTTTAATGCCTGCGAGTCGGCGGCGACCACGGAATTTGCAGAACACACCGGGATATTACGAGGCGGGTCACCTACAGGGGAGGCAATCTTCATTGGTTGGAAGAATACGGTTACGACAAACGACACGCATACTCATTATAACAAATGGGAAGAGAACCTCTGGCAGTATCTTGGGCTTGGGTACGATCTGGGAACGGCGATGGATTTTGCCGGGGACGGGGTAAAAGGCAGGACTACGATTGAAGAGAATTTTACGTACTATGGTGTTGCAGATGCGCAGTTTGTGTATTTCAACTATCCGGATATAACGACATCACGTTAATTGCGGGGATAAATAAAATGAAACTGCTAAGTTGCAGAATTGTATTGGTATTGGCCGTATCTGTTTTGGCAAATAATCAGGGTATTCTGGTAGCAACCGAGCCAAATCAAGCCAGTTTTCATGAACTGGAAGATTTGCCTGGCGGAAGATACTGGAGTAAAGCCTGTGGTGTCTCACCGGATGGTTCGGCTGTAGTGGGAGAAAGTACGCTGATGGGAACTACGCCAATTTCTTTCGAAACCGCCATCAAGATGGTTATAAGTGGCCAGGGATACCTAAAAGAGTCAAGGCCAACTTTGGCAACTCTTTGGAAAAAATCGGGGGATGTAGTCAGTTTGGGTTCTTTATTGGGTGATTTTGCCAGTAATGCTTATGGAGTCTCGATTAATGGCTCGGCTGTGGTTGGGCGTATACATTCATCGTCGAAATTGGAAGCACTGCTGTGGACGGCATCGGAGGGTATCGTCAGCTTAGGCTGTCTCCAGAACGTAAACGATCCCAACGGTCTCGAAACCTCCAGCGTAGCGTATGATATATCGGCAGATGGGACGCTTGTTGTTGGGGCGATCTCTTCTCAGTCAGGCAAAGAACCGTTTCTATGGACAAAATTAGATGGTATACAAACTTTCGGCAATTTGTCGGGTGGCTATTCTTGGGGCGAAGCTCGTGGTGTTTCTGCCGACGGGTCGGTAATAGTGGGATTTAGCAGTTCTGCCTCAGGCGTAGAAGCTTTTCGGTGGACAAAAATAGACGGCATGGTAGGACTTGGCGATCTGCCGGGTGGGAAATTCAGGAGCGAAGCTTATGGTGTCTCATCTGACGGCTCGGTTGTGGTGGGGTGGAGCCATTCGCAATCAGGAGGGGAGGCTTTTCGATGGACTGCATCTGATGGTATGCAGGGACTTGGTGATTTGCCAGGCGGCAATTTCCAAAGCTGGGCCTATGATGTTTCTGGGGATGGCTCAATCATTGTTGGATTTAGTGTCTCTGCATTAAATTCTGATGGGAGTGAAGCTTTTATATGGGATGTGAATAATGGTATGCGGAGCCTAAAGAATGTGTTGGCGAACGATTATGATTTAGATATGAGTGGATGGAGACTGGAAAAGGCAACAGGAATATCAGATGATGGCATGACCGTTGTTGGAGAAGGACTCAATCCCCGGGGGATACCCAAAGGTTGGGTCGCAACTTTTCCGGACTCTGTTTCGGATTTGAGTTCGAAATTACCAAACTTAACCTCGTACTATCACTTTTCGAGCTATGTTTTAGTGGTTGGAGACCGAGATGAAATCGAAAAAACTATAGGATTTGAAATAGTTGATTGTGGTGATCCGCCCGTGAAGTGGGAAAGTGATTCTGCTTGGATTAAGAAGCTCTACACCGATTGTGTCGAGGCCGAACGTGAACTTGAGTTGGATAACTATTGGTGCGGAGATGGTGGGAGAGTAACCTTTATAACTGACAAAGCCGCTTACATGATTAGGTTATGTGCAGGGAATGATTTCCAGACTTTTCCTGGTTACCGATGCCCCAAGCTTGAGAAGCATTTTAAGGAACTTGGCATTGAGCCTGATTGAGCAAAAACTAAAGGAAGATGAAATTGAAAGTGATTTTGATAACGTTGGTTGTTACTTCTATTGGGTGCCAGTCTCAACAACCTGTGAACAGTTACCCTTTTTACGAAGCGACAATCGACGAGCTTACGCAGGGCTGAGCAAATCTGTCGCCAAATAAAAGACAATTTGAGTTGAGTAATTATTTTTTGTTGCTTGGGCGGCGTTTCTGCCGGCTTGCGGGCATATCGCCTTGCGGGTATTCGGCGATGAACTTTTTGGCGAGCCGGTCGGAGTCGCCGTATTTTTTTTGCAGTTGGCGAAGCTCAGTTTTGAGCCGGTTGACGACGTCTGCATAAGCGGGGTTGTCAACACAATTGTTCAATTCGTGAGGGTCATTCTGCAGGTCGTAAAGCTCCCAGGCATCGATGTCGTAGTAGAAATGAATCAGCTTATACTGCTGCGTCCGGATGCCGTAGTGGCGTTTGACCATATGCCAGCCGGGGTACTCGTAGTAATGATAGTACATACTCTTACGCCAGTCGGCGGGGGTATGGCCTTCGAGTAAAGGCCGAACGCTCTCGCCTTGCAGAGCCGTCGGTTTCGTCTCGCCGGCAAAATCCAGAAATGTCGGCGCAAAATCCAGGTTCAATATAATGTCGCTGTTCACGCTGCCCGGCTGTATCTGTTTCGGGTAGCGGACAAGAAGGGGCATCCGCAGCGATTCCTCGTACATAAAGCGTTTGTCGAACCAGCCATGCTCGCCGAGATAAAAGCCCTGGTCTGAGGTATAGACGACGATAGTGTTATCCGCCAGGCCTGCCTTGTCGAGGTAATCCAGAAACCGCCCGACGTTGTCATCGACCGAGGCAATACACCGCAGGTAGTCCTTGATATACCGTTCGTACTTCCATTTTTTAAGCGCCTCGCCCTCGAGTCCGGGCGGAGGCGGCACCTTCAAATCCCTATCCACCAGGTCATATTCGATGGTCATTTGCTGTTCGTGGGCGGCGGCGCAGCGGGTGCTGTAATCATCATCGAATGTTTCCGGGACGGGAATATCGACATCCTCGTACATTTTTGCGTGTTTTTTGTCCGGCTGCCAGTTTCGGTGCGGGGCCTTGTGCTGATACAACAGGCAGAACGGCCTGTCGTTCTTGCGTCTCTTTAGCCAATTGATGCACTTGTCGGTAATAATATCCGTAACGTAGCCCTTGATTTTTGTCTTGGCGCCCATCTCTATGAAGCCCGGATTATGGTACTCGCCCTGGCCGGGTAATACACACCAGTAATCGAAACCGGTCGGCGTGCTCTTTAGATGCCACTTGCCTACCATCGCCGTTTCGTAGCCGCACTTTTGCAACAGCCTGGGGAAGGTCTGCTGGCCGGCGTTGAATCTTACCTTGTTGTCAATCACACCGTTGATATGGCTGTACTTGCCCGTCAGTATCACCGCCCTGCTCGGCGCACAAATCGAGTTCGTACAGAAGCAGTTTTTGAACAGCATCCCCTCATTTGCGATTCTGTCGAGGTTCGGCGTTTTGTTAATCCTGCTGCCGTAGCAGCTCATTGCCTGGGCGGCGTGGTCGTCGCTCATAATGAACACGATATTAGGCCTGGCTTTGGCGCCGGAGCTTGGCTGTATTAGCTGCGCACAGCCCGGCAGCAGTGAAAGGACGCCTGCCGAGGCCGTCGCCCGGCCCAACCGGCTGAGAAACTCTCGTCTGGTCTGCATTTTGCACCTCCAAAAAAAAGTAGCCGTAAGAACCAGACGTAATTTATCGTCCGTGCGGCGGGCTGTCAACGAATACCGGCATAATGCAGATTAGCTGTTGTCTTTATCCCTGAGCAGCTTTCTCAGATAGTCATTCGTCGCAACAATATGGTATTTTCACAGTTACAGGGCTTGTTGTGGAATGCCAACGCCGGCGTTGCCTTTTTGCAACACATCCGGCCTGCTGCCGTCAGCCGGCTGTCGGGTTCATCACCCGGCCTATGAATAGGATACAGCCGGTGAGCTTGTCGCGAATCAGGAAGATAAACGGATGGTCCGCCCGGAAGACCGGCATTGCAGGGCCAATCGAGGTCAGCTTCATCGCAACGCCCGTTGCCGCCGCCGCCTCGGTACCCTCCTCGTTAACATCCACGTATGCCTTATGCACGACTGCCGAAATAAAAAGGTCTCTGTTGCCGGTCATTGCGGAAAAGTCGGCCTTGTTCGGCGAGAATGCGTCGGTCATCCCCATCGATGCCAATACCCCCGAAAGGCCGAACTCGCGGGTCATCCTGAACTTCGGAACAGCGACCTTCACCTCGCGTTTTCGAAGTCCCGCCAGCCATTTCGCAACATTTTCGCCCGTAAGCTGCCGCTCCAGCCCCTTTACGCCGTCAACCTTCTTCGGCAGCAAGACCACCATCGAGAGCTCATCGCCGGCGTAAGGCATATCGAGAATCTGACAACCCTCGTTTTCAGCGTACCCGAAGCGCTCATCATCCTGTCGCATCATAGGGACATCCACCTTTTCAGCACCGAGCAGGGTGAACGGCTCGTCTCTGGTCATCTTCGGCTTGAACTGTCTGGCCCATTTGCCTTTGAAGTAAATGGCATTTGTCAGCACCAAGCGGGTCATCGGCCCAAGCACGCCGGGCTTGATGAGCTGCTTTATCTTGTCCCTGGTCTTTTGCTCGACCCACGTATTGATTGTCTTGCGTGTCCCTTCGCTGTCGGCTGCAAAATCGACCTCGGCCAGCTTGCCGTCGTAATCGGCTTTGATTAGCTCGATGAAATTTTTCAAAAACTCGTATCCCTTCTGCCCCCACAGGGCATTGGCGACCGCAAGCTCATAGCCGCCCTTTGCGCCCCTGGCGTTCAGGTCGCTGATAATCCGCCCGAAGGCCTGGTGAATCTGCTCTTTGGGAAGCACCGCGGCAGAACTGCTGAGACCTGTCGCCTTCGCTGCACCGGCGAAGCCCAGGACCCGGCCCATCCGGCTTTCGGTTTCACCGGCGGCGCCTGCATACGTCATTGCCAACGCCGCCGAGATGCTGTAAGGCGAGAAGAAAAGGTTGCCCTCATTGCCTCGCAGCTTCTCATAAAGTCCGAAAGCAAACCGGTTGTTGGCCTGCGTAATCGCCCGCTCCGGCGTCTGCGCAGCCGCCGGCGCGGCACCGGCCGGGCCAGCCAGCAAAACAACTGCCAGCACAAAAGCATAAATTACCGTCTTCATCTGTGTTTCTCCTTATCCCTGAGCCGTTTCACTTTTTTACAAACCCGCTTTTCGCTTATTGACACAGCCATAACAAATCCATTATAATAACCTTGTTAACCGCGGACAGAAATATATTTTGGAAGGGGCGGCTATGAAACTCGCAAAAGGCAACCCTGTCTTCAAAGGCAGGAATATGCTCATTATCTACGGCGTGGTCGCCGCCGTCGCTGTGCTCGTTTTGTTCACCGGCGTCTTCGACCAGGCGAATGGCAAGCTGCTACCGATACTTACGCTGCTCTTTGCCCTGGTCGCACTGATTGTGCTGCTTGTCATGCTCTCGATAGTGTTAAGGATACTCGATACCATCGATAGCAGTTCAAAGCTCGACGAGGTCTCCGGCGAAGTGACAAAAATGCGGGAGCTGCTCGTACAGATCAAACAGGGCACGCACCTGACCGAGACTGCAAAGGCGATTGCGTTCCGCGACGCCGAGAGACAAACGCTGCAGGATGTCGTCTTCGACAAGCTCCAGCAGAAGAACTTTGACACCGCCTACGAAATCATCGATGAAATTGCTCATCGAACGGGCTATAACAAGTTAGCCGAACAGTTGAAAAATCAGGCCGACAAGTACCACGATGCAACCGATGCCGAGAGAATGAGTCAGGTCATAGCGCACGTGGATAAATTGCTCGAGAACCATCAGTGGGCAAAGGCCGCCGACCACATCGACCGGCTTATGAAGGCGTATCCCGACTCCGAAAAGGCAAAGCAGCTTCACCAGAAGCTCATCGACAAAAAGGCCGAACGCAAAAAGGTCCTGCTCAACGCCTGGGACGATGCGGTAAAAAGACAGGCCACCGACAGAAGTCTCGAAATTCTTCGCGAGCTCGACCAGTACCTTGTCCCCAACGAGGGGCTCGCCCTGCAGGAGGCGGCGAGGGACGTCTTCAGGACAAAGCTGCACAATCTCGGCGTCCAGTTCTCATTAGCCGTTTCCGGAAAACAGTGGGCAAGAGCGCTCGAGGCGGGTCAGGCAATTATACGCGACTTCCCCAACTCCCGGATGGCTGAAGAAATCCGCGAAAAAATCCACATCGTTCAACAGAACGCCGCCCAGCAACAGCCAAAAGCTTCTTAACCGCTCGATTCCGGCCCTGATGGCGCCTGCGGCTTGCGCCTGAGGGTAACATCTGCGTCCGGACATGAGGTGATATTATTTGATTCGACATTTGTCCTTGATTTAACCACTCCAAATATGTATAATATCTGCATCGGCTTTAATCACACCTTTGACGATAGCTGATGAGAAAAACGCTCATAATAATCGGTTTTGTTATTATTTCCGGCTGCGGACCGGCCCACAGCCCCGTTACCGGCGCCTCGACGGCAGACCGCGCCATCCTTAACCTCAGCAGAACCGCTGACCAGCTTGATTCCGTCCGCCGGGAAAAGGACTTCCTCATAAACGTCCTCGAAGAGATCGAAACGCAGCAGACGGTTTACTCTGTTCTGCTCGACGGCCCTCAACTCGCCGCCGACCAGGCCCGCGCCTTCGACGACTGGCGAACAGAACTTACTGCAAGAGAAAAGATAATCGAAGCCCGACACGCCCTGAACGTCCTCACAGCACACATCGAAATCGCGCGCCTCGCAAAAAACGACCCGAACCGAATCCCGTCCGTCGGCACCGCAGCCGGCTCGCCCCCTCAGCCCAACCGATGAAACGCGCCGCCATAGCCGTCGCCTTCACCGTTATCCTTCTATCCGTCGGCCTTGCCTGCTCCATCGTGGGCATGTTTTGCCCTGCCCGCCCATTTTAACACCAAAGCCCTTAAAACGACGGCGGCAGCGTCTGTCCCCTTGACGCTGCCGCCTAATATCTTTATTCGAAAGGAGGAGAATATTTTTTCTGCTATTGTTTACGCACATATTTGAGGCTTGGTTCGGCATTTTTGCGGGATTTTCAAAATTTCACGCCGTATTCGCGATTGTTTGCTCCCGCAGCCCGTTAAGGTCTGTTTTTAGCGGTTTTACGCTTGTTTTTCGCTGATTTTGCCGATATAAAGCGAGCGCATTCATTTCGGAGCAGTGGCCGAGCGGTTTAAGGCGACGGTCTTGAAAACCGTTGTGCCGAAAGGCACCGGGGGTTCGAATCCCTCCTGCTCCGTTCTTCGCTGCGCTACGAACGGCGGACCGTTTTCGCTGCGCTACGAACGGCGGGCCGTTCTTTGCGATATTCTCTGAATGTCACATCTGTATGAGATTGAAACAGGTGGTATGTATATATTTTGAAAATGGCCGATGGGGAATATTATGTTGGCTCAACTAACAACCTGAAAAGGCGTATTGAAGAGCATACAAGCGGACGTGCTATTTCAACTAAGTGGCGGCTTCCGGTGGTATTAGAAGCTTATATTGCTGTCAAATCAGAAATGACAGCAAGACGTCTTGAGAAATACCTAAAGACATCTTCTGGCAAAGCGACTCTAAGGAAAAGAATTTTACCCGACGAAGCGCTAGCGTAGTCGGACCCTCCTGCTCCGGTTGGCCAAAGGCCAACAGAGCAGTTGTCCGCAGGGACTCCCCCGGAGAGCATTTGAACAGTAGAACAGGTGAGAATGCGAAACTGCGGTCTACCGCTCAACTTTCTACTGTTCAGAAAAGGCGGATTCAAGTCATAAGTGCAGCTAAGTCAAATCCTGTTTTGTTATCCTGTTAATTTTTTCCGTTCATAAAATACTTCATTTGGTGTTAAAAAGCCAAGAGACTTTCTTGGCCGATCATTCAAACGATTCATGATGTGCTGTATCTGATGATCTCTCAGGCATCGTACATCACTTCCTTTGGGTACATACTGACGAATCAAGCCATAGGTATGAAGAATTCCCAAGGTCTTGCTTTGCCGAAGGAAATAAGAGAAAAGGCATTTGAGCGAATAAAGAATACTGCTTTGGATTTTGGCGTTTCTGTTCACATTTGTGGCTGCAAGAATTCAGACATCACAACTGAATCCTGCCATATCACTCGTTTGTCGCACCCGGCCCAATCGCATCTATTTAGCTAAGTGTGTGTGGGTGGGTACCGAGGTAACATGGCAAAAAGGGAACGGATCGGTCCTGCTCCGTTTTTGTTTCAGGATTATCGCAAAGAAAAAGGGCCGGGGATACGTTTTTGTCCCTATCTAACGGACATACCATTAGTGCCCAAAGGCCGCTGGAATGCAATGAAACGGGTATTTTATAAGACTAAAATGGCAGGCCAGCCTGCGGTGCAGCACAAAGATGTTGACTTGGGTCTGCTTTAATGCTAAAATACAGGGACTGGATTTCTATCTCTATATGGAAGAGCTGCACGTTATGGGCCAAGGGCGTAGCTGCCGGCCCAAAAATGCTTGTGAGGAGGAGTGTGGAAAACGCTCAAAGGGCGTATTTTGTGTTCCGTAACCCTGCCAACGGGGGGGTTTTGCTTACCTAAATATTTAAGAGGAGTGTGTCGATGAAATCTAAAAACTTGTCCCTATGGATCGTTGCTTTGGTTATCTGCTGCATTTGCAGCGTAAGCCGCGGAGCAATCAGTTACGACAACGTCAGTTCTGCGACTTCAGATACTGACAACCAAACCCTGAGTTGGTCGCATAGTATTGGCGCCGGCGGCAATCGTATTCTTGTTGTCGGTATCGGCTCAGAAGATGACAGCCTTACAGACCTTGAGATAAGCAGCGTTACCTACGACGGCGTTGCTATGGACGTTGTCGCCGGTTCCACCGCGATCGCAGGGACAGGCTGGAGGATGAAGACAGAGCTTTATTATCTGCTTGAAAGCGACCTGCCGGCTGCGGGGACATATACTGTCGTCGTTACCTATGTCGGCAACGTTCCATACAAAAGCTGCGGGGCCGTATCTCTGGAAGGTGTTGCCCAATACCCCCGTGAAGATGCGGGAAATAGTAACAACAGCAGTTCTAATACAATCTCAACAAATGTCACAACGTTGACCGATGGCGCATGGCTCGTTGATGTGGTTGGCTGTGGTAATCCCGGTTCCTTCACTACGACAGAGGCAGGGATGGTTGAGCGATGGGATATCCCCTCCGGCAGCAGCTCGGCGGCATCTGCAACAAAACCGGTTGAATTCGCTTCGACCGCGACGATGGGATGGGATCAGAGCAGCGCCAATCGACTGGCACATTCCGTAGCGGCGTTCGCGGCGGCGACGACTTCGCCTTATCCTGTGGGAGATTTGAATCAGGACTACAC
>CAYMYK010000061.1:0-14997 GCA_964394625.1 uncultured Pirellulales bacterium | reverse complement strand
CTCAAAGTGTAGTCGGGATGCAGACTAAATTGACCGTCGGCCCCGCGCCGGTCGGTCTCGCCCGGGCCGCCGCCGTCCATCGAAAACTGAATACTTACCAGATGACCCGTTATCTGCTGAGCCGCCCGAGTGAAACTGCTTCGGCAATTCTTACGAAGAAACTGAACGCAGGACTCATCGGGACAGTGAATCTCAAGTGAGCCGCCGCTCAGATGCAACAGCTTCAAATCATCGAACCACCTGCGGGTATTCACGGGGTCCAGCGCTTTGGCACGGTCCACAACATCAGCGAAAATATTTTCGACTTCACCGATTGCCAATCTGCACTCCTTTTGTCTATCCGCGCCGTCAACAGACAGAGCTTACCCCACACAAAAAACATACCCGACTTTTGTACGACCGAAAGTATATCACCCTCTGCAGTCCAGCCAAAACCTTCTCCTGAAAAAAAACAACAAGAGAAATCTAACCGCACCGGCTGAATTTGTCAAAGAAAAATATTCATATTCGCCGTAAAAAAAACGTGTTGCAGAATTTTTTACATCTGCTTCAGCCCGGCATCCGGTTTGTTCTTGAATTTGCCGGCGTTTTTTGCGAGGATGTCTGCTCCGGCACTCGGACGGACAAATGTTCAGTTGCCCTCTCAGGAAAAAGATATGGGGATTTTTTCAAAAACCTTGAGTTATATCAGAGGCCGGCTCGGCAGGACCAGGGACAAAATCACCTCATCACTGTCATCGGTGCTCAGCCTGGGCAGAAATATCGACGAAGATATGCTCGATAAGCTCGAAGAAACGCTCATAAGCGATGATATCGGCATCGAGACAACCGAAAAGCTAATCTCCGACCTGCGGGACGCCTACCGTAACGGGCATATCTCAACGACAGACGATATCATCCCTTTTCTAAAAGAGCATATCAAAAACTACTGGCCACATCACGACAGGCAATTGCACACCGCTCAATCAGGCCCGACCGTGATACTCGTTGCTGGCGTGAACGGCTCGGGGAAAACTACCTCTATTGCCAAGCTTGCCTATATTCTCAGCAAAAACAAAAGCAAAGTTATCGTAGCTGCCTGCGACACCTTCAGAGCAGCAGCCGTTGAGCAGTTATCGATATGGGCCGAACGTATCGGCGTGCAAATAGTCAAACACAAACAGGGTTCGGACCCTGCCGCCGTTGCCTACGACGCCTGTGAAGCCGCCGTCGCGAGAAACGCCGATTTCCTCATTCTCGATACCGCCGGCCGGCTGCACACGCAGAAAGACCTTATGAGAGAGCTGACCAAAATCCGCGACATAGTCGCCCGCAAGATACCCGACGCCCCTAATGAGGTACTGCTTGTCCTTGACGCCGTAACAGGCCAGAACGCAATCGCCCAGGCGAAAATGTTCACCCAGGCCATCGATGTAACCGGCATCTTCTTGGCAAAGCTCGACGGCACCGCCCGGGGCGGTATAGTCGTCGCAATAAAAGACAAGCTCGATTTACCCGTAAAATTCATAGGTCTCGGCGAAAAACCCGAAGATATAGCCGAATTTGACCCCGGCACCTTTGTCGAGGCGCTGTTTAATTAAACATCGAACAGACCTTTCAAAAAAAGGAGTACTGAAAATGCGCTGGCTCAATTCGCTGCTGATTATCCTTATGGGCGGAACATACACGCAGGCCTCGTCAACCGGGCTTATTACGAATGTCCAGAGCCGAAAGACCGTCAGCTTAAACGGCAGGTGGAACATAATCATAGACCCCTACGAGACCGGCTATTACGATTACCGCTACCTGCCGGCCGACGACGGTTTCTTCAAAAACGCAAGGCCAAAAGACAAAACCGACCGCATCGAGTACAGCTTCGACAGCGACAATACACTCAACGTCCCCGGCGACTGGAACAGCCAGCGGGAAATGCTCTTTTTCTACGAAGGTACAATCTGGTACAAGAAATCTTTCGACTGCGAGAAAAAACCCGGCACGCGGCTTTTCCTCTATTTCGGCGCCGCCAACTACAGGGCAAACGTCTATCTGAACGGCCGGCTCCTCGGCGAACATCTGGGCGGCTTCACTCCGTTCAACTTCGAGATTACCTCCCTGGTGCGACCCAAAGACAATTTTGTCATCGTCAAAGTCGATAACAAGAGGTCGAGAGAGGCCGTGCCGACACTGAACTTTGACTGGCACAACTACGGCGGCCTCACACGCGACGTCACACTCATCGAGGCGCCCGAGACCTTCATCGCCGACTACTTTATACAGCTTAAAAGAGGCACAACAAATATAATCGCCGGCTGGGTCCGGCTTGACGGCCCGCAAAAAAAGCAAAATATCACCATTGAAATACCCGAAGCAAAGGTAAAAGAAACCGTAACCACCAACGCGGACGGCCTTGCCCGATTCGAGTTCGACGCAGAGCTTCACTTATGGTCCCCCACCAACCCCCGGCTGTACAACGTCACAATTAAATCCCAAACAGATACCGTCACCGACTCCATCGGCTTTCGCAGCATCGAAACCAGTGGCACCGATATATTGCTGAACGGAAAACCTGTTTACCTCAGAGGAATAAGTATTCACGAAGAAGCACCCTTCGCAAACGCCGGGCGGGCATTCTCGAAAGAGCACGCGAAAATTCTGCTCGGCTGGGCCAAAGAGCTGGGCTGTAACTTCGTCCGGCTTGCACATTATCCGCACAACGAATATATGCTCCGCACCGCCGACGAAATGGGGCTGATGGTCTGGTCAGAGATACCGGTTTACTGGACAATTTTATGGGACAATCAGTCAACCTTTGACAACGCCCGAAACCAGCTCACCGAAATGATTACCCGCGACAAAAACAGGGCGTCGATTATCCTCTGGTCTATGGCCAACGAAACCCCTCTAAGCCCGCAGCGCCTCGGCTTTCTCAAAAACTTAGCCGGCCGCGCCAGGCAGCTCGACTCGACCCGATTGATTACAGCCGCTATGGAGCGGCACTATATCGACAATAAAACCCAGATGCTCGACGACCCCTTCGGCCAATTCGTCGATGTGCTCGGCTGCAACGAATACGTCGGCTGGTACGACGGACTGCCCGAAAAATGCGACAGAATCGAATGGAAAAACGCCTACGATAAACCAGTCGTAATAAGCGAATTCGGCGGCGGCGCCCTCTACGGCCTGCACGGCGATAAGCTCACCCGATGGACGGAAGAATTCCAGCAAAACCTCTACGAGCACAACCTGAAAATGTTGGCGAAAGTGCCCTTCATAAAGGGAATCTCGCCCTGGATACTAAAAGACTTCCGCTCACCCAAAAGACCCCTCCCTCGTATCCAGGACTTCTGGAATAGAAAAGGCCTCATCTCCGACCAGGGCCGGAAGAAAAAGGCCTTCTACGTCCTGCAGGACTTCTATAAAAAAATGTCCGAACAGAACAAATAAAAACCGATCGGCTTCATTTTTTAAACACTGACTCGTGCTACGTAGCAGGCACTTCGCAGAGTAGTATTAACGCAGATTAACACAGAGTTTTTACCACGAAGACAGAAAGACACGAAGGTTACAAGGGCAGAACAGCACAACGGCAAAAGTCATAAGAGCATAAGAGCAAAAGTCATAAGTTGAAAATCAGAAATCGCAGTTTAGTGTCTTAGTGGTGAAAAATCGAAAATAAACGACAAAGGTCCGTCAGTTTTTCATCAGCAGGGGCTGGCCCGTTGCGTCGATGACGTCGCGCCAGAGCGGGCCGTCCGGGTCGATACAGTTTCGCTTCGAGACGGCAAGTCGAATCGGAATATGCACATATTCGCCGTGCACTAATCCCACAAGCAGCTCGGTTTTGCCCGCCATTGCCGCGTGAACGCCGTTCGAGCCGAGCCGTTCGCAATAAAGCGAATCACTCGGATTAGCGGGAGCGGCACGGATAATATAGCTCGGGTCGATGTATTTAAGGTTCACGTCGAGTTGTTTGTTTGCGAAGTAGTCGGAAATTTTCTGTTTTAAGAATCTGCCGATATCGCCGAGTGTGACGTTGCCCGAGGCGTCAACAGCGGCGTCCCTCGCTAAAAGCTCCTGGCCGGCGCCCTCAGCCGTAAGTATGACCGCATGACCCCGCCGTTCGAGCCGGCGTTCGAGATAAGCGAGCAAACCGTTGTCCCCATCGAGGTCAAACGGCACCTCGGGGACAAGCACAAAATTAACGTCGTTCATAGCAAGGGCGGTGCCGGCCGCTATAAATCCCGACTGTCTTCCCATAACCTTCACAAGACCAATGCCGTTCAAAGCCCCCCTGGCCTCGGCGTGGGCGGCGGCCACCGCATCGACGGCCTTAGCGACGGCGGTGTGAAAACCGAACGAGACCTCGACAAAGCTCAGGTCGTTGTCTATAGTTTTGGGGATGCCGACTATCCCGACTTTAAGCCCTCGCCTGCGAAGCTCCTGTGAGATACCCAGAGCCCCTCGCTGTGTGCCGTCGCCGCCAATCACAAAAAGAATATCAACACCAAGCCGCCGGAGTGTATCAACGATTGCGCCCGCCTCTTCGCCGTGACCCCGCGAGGAGCCCAAAATCGTCCCGCCCTCACGGTGAATCTTTGAAACAACGTCGGGAGTCAGCTCCATTGCAGCCAGGCCGAAGCGCTCAATCAGCCCCCTGTATCCGTACCTGACGCCGCTAATTTTCCTGACGCCGTAACGGTACCACAGGCACATCACAATCTCACGTATCACGTCGTTAAGGCCGGGGCACAACCCGCCGCAGGTTACAACGGCGGCGTGCACCTTCGCCGGTTCAAAATATATCATTTCACGCGGGCCGGCCTTTTCCATCAGGGTCTTTTCGTCAAAACTTTCCGGCTTGGTTCCTTTGACCGCATCGAGGGTGTAAATAACCTGCTCGTCGTCGCTGACGTAGTTTGCTATATGGTCTCCGTTCACCCTGGAAAACAATATCGGCGATTTTTTTTTCGGCTCGCCCAGCGTCGAAATGCGAAAATCCAGACTATCCGTCATCACAATATCTCCAGAGAAAAATGTCCGTCCCGACCAAGTAGCGCCTCAGACAAGCGAGCAAACACACCGCCGCCGCATCCTTTCACTGTCCGCCGACGGTGTGGACGACAATAGTATTCGTCCTGCCGGGTTCGCCGAGCGGTTGACCGGCCACAAGCACTATTCTTTCAGCCGGGCGGGCGAGATTATGGCTGACAACCAGCTCGTCGGCAACCTTTACAAACTCGTCCACCGTCGCCGGCAACGGCACGCAATAAGGCACCACGCCGTAATCAAGGCACATCTGGCGGCAAACCCTCTGCTGTGAGCTTAACGCCGCTATCGCAACGTCGATGCGCGACTTGCTGAGCAGCCGGGCAGAAGAGCCGGACTGCGACCAAACCACCACCACTTTCGCATCGATATCATCGACAATATAGCCGACGCTTCTTGATATTGACTCTGTCAGCCGAAGCTGCTGCGGTGCGGACATCCGCGGATGTCTCTCGGTATGTTCGTCAAGATACGCCTCCGTAACTTTTGCTATGCGAGTAATGGTCCTGATGGCCTCGATGGGATACTTTCCGACAGCCGTCTCGCCGGAGAGCATAACGGCGTCGCAATAGTCCATTATGGCGTTGGCGACGTCTGAGACCTCCGCCCGCGTGGCCACGGGACTATTTATCATACTCTGCAGCATCTGCGTGGCGACGATTACAACCTTTCCCTTCTGCCTGCACATATCCGTTATGCGTTTCTGAATAAGAGGCACCTCAGCCAAATCCATCTCGACCCCAAGGTCCCCGCGAGCCACAAGGACACCGTCGCCGGCCTCTACAATCTGCTCAAGGCAATCCAGTGCCTGTGGCTTTTCAATCTTGGCGATTACCTTTATAGCTGAACCGGCCTTGCGAAGGTAATCTTTCAATTGTGCAACCTCATCGGCGCTTCGCACAAAGCTAAGCGCCAGAAAATCCAGCCCTTTGTCAACTGCCCAGTCCACGTATTCCCGGTCAAGCTGCGTTATTGCCGGCATTGCTATGTCACTGTCGGGCAGATTTATCCCCTTGTGACTAAAGAGAGCCCCGCCCGAGACAACCCTGCACTTTACCTGTCCTGTGTTCACATCCGTTACATCGAGGCGAATCTGTCCATCGTCGATAAAAATTCTCTGGCCAATTTTTACATCACCGGCAAAACCGCTGTAATTTGTACAGAACCTGTGCGCATCGCCCGTTATCTGCCCGGGAATAATTGTAACCACGTCACCGGCAAGCAGCATTTGTCCCTGCGGCTCGACGGGGCCAATCCTTATCTTCGGGCCGCACAAATCCCCCATCACCGCACTAATCCGCTCACGCCCGGCACAAAGCGACTTCAGCTTTCTTAGAAACTGCTCATGCTGCTCGACCGTTCCGTGTGAAAAGTTGAGGCGAAAGACATCCACGCCTTCGTCGAGCATCACCTTGAGTGTCTCAGTTTCGGCGCAGGCCGGGCCAACCGTGGCGACAATTTTGGTCTTTATCATTTCGTTCTTTAATATGAGCTCAGACCCTGGGATAATACCCAAGGTAATAGGTTTTCGGCAGCTCGCCGGTAAGGGGACGAGCATACTGTATGAACGCCTCGGTTGGGGCGTTTCCGTCGGCATTTATGAACTCATCCGGCATCGACTTCGTTTTCTCAGCCACGTTGCGAAGCTCTGTACTGAAAATCTCCACCGCATAGTCGCCGTCGTTACCGACTCGCCTCAACGCAACCGAGCCGCTCTGCTCCTTCATTGCAAATTTCACCGCCTCACGCCCGCACCTGGCGGCCTCATCCGCGTCCACCGGTGACTGGAATCCCACAAAGCTCCTTTGAAGATAACCGAATGTGTCCGCCCGAACACGCTTGACACCGAGTTTGCTCTTTACCTGTCCGGCAAGAAAATCGGCTAATGCGCCCGTGCCGGAAAGCTGGATATTGCCGTGAGAGTCCTGCTCATCCACCTGGTTGATTTTCCTGACCCACGGCTCGCCGTCCTCACCGCACATCCCCTCGCTGACCGCCACCACGCATCGGCCTAACCTCTTGTACACGCCCTCGACGTCGCCGAGGAACTGTTCTATAGAAACGCCTCTTTCTGGAAAATACACCAGGTGCGGCCCGTCGTCGTCTCTTTGTTTGCCAAGAACCGAAGCAGCCGCCAAAAAACCTGCGTGCCTGCCCATAATCACGTCAATTTTCACGCCGGGAAGCGCACGATTGTCAAGGTCGTCGCCCATCAGCGCACAGGCGACAAATTTTGCCGCCGTGCCATAGCCGGGGCAGTGGTCTGTAACGAGCAAATCGTTATCTATTGTCTTGGGTATGTGGAACGCACGCATCTCATATCCAACCTCGGCGGCCATCAGGTTGATAATGTGAGCCGTGTTCGCCGAGTCGTTGCCGCCTATGTAGAAAAAATAGCGCACGTTACGTTTCTTGAAAACATCGAAAATTCTCCGGCACAATGCCTCGTCGGGCTTGGTCCGGCTGGAGCCCAGCGCCGCCGAAGAACAGCTCGCTATCCCCGCCGCATCCTGTACCGAGATGCGCTTCAAATCGACAAAATCCTCCTTTACAATCCCATCGACCGCGTGCATCGCCCCGTACAAATCCTGAATTTCCTCATGTTTGCAGACCTCTTCAATCACGCCCACAAGCGACGCATTTATCACGCCTGTCGGCCCACCCGACTGGCCCACTACTGCATTTGCCTTTGGTGCCTGAGCCATAACCGTCACATCTCCCAAAATACGTTAATATCTTCTCGATTCACGAAAGCCGCCATTATACTCAAACTACCTCAGCGGACAAGGCCAAACCTCAAAAAGCCATCGCTCTTTCACCCGCCTAAGCCGGCGCTTCACACAACCTGAAAGAGGCGCCCGCAATGCAGAAAATACAACCACGCACCCACAACCTTTTTCTTCAGTATCGCCTCGGCCGCTCGCACGTACAGCCCCAGTTGTCCCCGGTAAACTTCCGCACGGACCTCAACCTCACCCGCACCGACCGCATCGGTCTTGAAATCAACGATGAGTAGTCCCTTTTCCGTTTTAATCAGCATATCGATTATACCCTGCACAATGATAGTCTCATCGTCACCTGTTTTTGCACTTGTGCTCTTTTGCTCTTGTTCTCTTTGCCGCCACTGCGCCGCCGGCACCGTAAATGTAAAAGGCCATTCACGATAAACCGTATTGTCCTTATCGAGCACGACTTTACCCAATTCACTCTCGAAGAACGCCGCTATCGCCGCCACATCGACACGCTCGGCCACCGCCGGCGTTAGCGTTCTGTTTCCGACAAGATTCGTCAACAGTTCTCGCACCGCTTTTTCACCAACCGCCCCGGCCAAATCCAGCTCCGCAATCACAAGATGGCAGGCCGTGCCTACCAGCCGGGCATCAACGCCCCGGGCCGCCCTCCGGGCCGTCACGACCTTCGGCCTGCGCTGCAGAGCAGCCGAGTAATCGCGACGCACATACTCATCGCCGGTGTGGGTCCACTGCGTAACCGACCTCTTCGCAGGCAGCACTGTTGCGTCGGCAAAATCATATCGCCGGCTCATTCTTGCCTTTAGGTCCTCAAGCAGCTTCAGCATCCTCGGCTTATTAGCTGATTCGGGCCTGCCTTTTACCGCCCGGGTCGCCCTGGTCATTCTTAGCTGCTCTATGAAATTATTCAGCCCGTCAAGCCGGCGCCGGCCGTACAAAATCGCCCTGAACAGTTTGTCGCTCTCTGCGCTGCCCTGCAGGGCGGTCTCGAAGAGCTTGTGCAGCTCGCTACTGTCGCTCAGCCCGTACAGCAGCCAATCTAAGTGGCTGCCGCACGACCGCAGCTGCCACTCGGCAACTTTTTTGCCTGCAAGCAATCCTTCACACAGTACCTGCCTGCACCTTTTTCCCTTCTCCGCCCCGATTAATATAAGCCTGTCCCTCGCCCGGGTCATCGCCACATAAAGTATCCGCATCTCCTCAGCTAATGACTCGTCGCGCCTCCGCTCGGAAATAACCTGTTGAGCTAACGAATCGAACCGCCCATCCGTTTGGTCGTCAATGACCTTCAGACCGAGCCCGAACCGCTCATCGACTAAACAATCACCCCTCGCAACCGCCAGATTAAACCTACTGTTCAAATCCGGTAAGAAAACAACCCCAAATTCGAGTCCCTTACTCTTATGCACGCTCATCACCCGAACGGCATTTCCCCCTGCCGACTCCGGCTCCGCCGCCGACCAGTCCCGACGTAATTCCACGAGCTTTTCCACAAAATCGATAAATCGCGTCAGCGAAGGCACCCCCCCGCTGCTGGCAAAGCCCTCGAACTGAATCGCACGTTCGTAAAGTTTCAGTAAATTCGCCCTTCTTCCGGCCCCACTCGGCAGCGCACATACAAACGACAGATAGCCCGTCTGACGATACACCCGCCAAATCAAATCCGCTAACTTACCCCGCCTGGCCTCCGTCCGCCAACCCTCAAGCCGCTCCAACACCTCTCGCAACTTTCCCGCCAGTTCCGAATCTTCCTGACCCTCACTGTAATCCACCACACACTCAAAGAAGCTCTTCAGCTCATCCGCAGCCCTTCGCCAGAGACGAATCTTCGCAAGCTGGGTATCGCTCACTCCGAACAAGGGGCTCCGCAAAACCGCCGCAAGCTCGATATCCCGCCGGGGATTATCCAGCACCTTCAATAAACACAGCATATCACTTATCTCGGTCGCCTCGAAGTAGCCCGCTGTCGCCTCACAATTCACCGCCAGGCCCGCCAGTCGAAGCACCTCCACAAAATCCACCTTCTTCGCCACCGACCGCATCAAAATCACAATGTCACTGTACTCAACATCTCGCCGCCGGCCCGTCTGCTTATCGAGAATCTGAAACTCTTTACCACTCACTATTTCTCTTATCCGCTGCGCTATCAGTGCCGCCTGCCTCTGCCGGCCGCTGTATGACCCCTGCGAAACGTCGCCGTCGGCGTCATCTTGCTCTTGCTCCTCGGCTTCGGTTTCCCTGACCTGCTCATCCAATATATGCAGCTCCACAACCTTATCACCGTCGCTTGTCGTTCTCCCCTCTGCCTCACCCGCCCGAAGCCGCGCCGACTCATCATATTCAATCCCGCAAAGCCCTTCGGTCATCACCTTCGAAAAAACAACGTTCACAAAATCCAGTATCCGCTCATCCGACCGAAAGTTGACATTCAAATCCACCCTCAGCCCGTCATCGCTTTTCGCCGGCTTAGCTACCGCCCCATCAATCCGCTCCAAAAATATGCCGGGCCTCGCCCCCCGCCACGAATATATACTCTGCTTAACATCCCCCACCCCGAAAACATTACCCCCGCTGCTGAGCATATCCAATATCAACTGCTGCACCGCATTGATATCCTGATACTCATCGACAAAGATGTACCTGTAGCGTCCCCGAAGCGCCTTGGCCGTCGGCGAAGCAACCGTCCCGCCCTGCTCGTCAAATCCCGCACACAACAGCTTCGCCGCATACTGCTGCAAATCCGCAAAATCAAGACACCCTATACGCTCTTTCGCCTGGGCGTAGAACCTATCGAACTGTTCGACCAGCTTTATCATCACCCGCGTCTGCAGACCAACCGCCCTCGCCAACTTGTCCAAATATTCCAGATTCAAAACAGCAAGCTGCCAATACTCCTTCAGCTCCTTCTTTGCCGTCTCCGCGCTCGCTCTGATAATCTCTACCCCCACACCATCCATGGCATCAGGTTTGTTATTTCTCGGAGGCTTAACTTTACTGAGAAGATCTGTAAAATGCTCCCAATCACCCTTCTTCAGGACCTCCAGGCATTCACTTAAAGGCTGGGCAAACTCTCTATCCCAATTCTGAGCCCAGTTGCCTGTTCCACTCTGACGATACAACTGTTGAGCACATCTTATTCTATCAACCGAGGCCTCTATTTTGCGTGCAATTATTCTTTTCTGCTCTTTGCCGATGTCCCCATCGAACGGATTCAGCTCTTCGGCCAATACTCTCGCCCGCCCGAACCAGCCTTGCCGATGAACTACCCCGTCTAAATAATTACTCACCTCGATAACCTTCGAGGTAAAGCCTTCGTTGACGCGCAAATCCCGCCCGCCTAAAAGCTCCGTTAATCCCTGCTCTAAATCCCCCTGCCGCCACGCCCAGTCAACGGTCTTTTCCAGCGCCTCTGCCTTTAAAAGCCGCGACTCATCCGCATCAAGCACGCCGACTCCCGGGTCAAGACCAACCTCATAAAAAGACTCTGCAATCAGCCGTCTGCAAAACGAATGGATGGTGCTGATATCCGCCCCGCCAAGAAGTAAAAGCTGCCGGCGCAGATGTTGGCGCTCGGCTGGAACCCTGCTCGCCGCCATCGCCACCCGCAACTGCTCCGCTATCCGCGACCGCATCTCTTCTGCCGCCATATCCGTAAACGTCAGCACGAGCACGCTCCATATATCCGGGCACACATCCGGCCTGGCCGCAATACTGACGCAGCGCCCGCTCAGAACAGCCGTCTTGCCCGTCCCCGCCGAGGCCGTTACAAACACGTCCCGGCCCTGCTCGGCTATCGCCCGCTGCTGCTGGTCTGTCCAGTTAATTTTATCCGCCATCTTGTAGCCCTATTCGAGAAAGCACCTCAGTCTTGTCCATACCCTCAAGGTGCCTGTACTCATTCACCTGCCAGTCAAACCTGCACACCGATTTATACTTGCACCATTTGCACGCATTTGTACCCCTGAGCCGATAAGGCCTCACATCAATCGTCCCCGACAAAACGCCCTGTGTTAATTCTATAACCTTATCTCTGCCAAAGCTCATCATACTCTCAAAATCCCCGGGCTTTAGTATGCTGCTCCTGGCATAATTTCCATAGGCACTGCCGTTCGTCTTGACGTAAAAAGCATAATACCAGCTCCACTTTTCTGCATCTGAATCAATGAGTCCCGCATATTCTCCGTTGAATATCCCGCTCGCCTTGCGGGCGAATTTTCTCCCTGTTTCGTCCATTTTCCCAATATCTCCCTTCCCCGGGCCCGCTTCTACGGGCAGGAAAAACGCACCCACAGGCGTCCCCGCAAGCCGGCGGCCATTTTGCGAATCGCAAAGCGCCAGCAGATAAATCACCAACTGCAAATCCAGCCCGTAATAAAACTGTGCCCATTCAAATGACCTTGCCGACCGCTTATAATCAAACACCGCAGCTAATTTGCCCTCGCCCGTCTGAGCAATGTCAAGCCGGTCAATCCTTCCCCGCAAATTCAGCTTGCGCCCGTCCGGCAGGGCAATCCATACATCCCCTAACTCACCCGGCTGCCCCTGGAGAGTTCCGAACCCGACCTCCGAAATCAGGGGCCGAAACACACCCGCAGCAACCATCTCTGCTAACGCCGTGACGCAGTCTTCCAGCACCTCTGCCGCCGAGGACACAATGAAGCTGTTGTGCCTGCTGTGAGCCGCAAAATTTTTGATGAACGGACAACGTTCACTAATCTGCTGTATCGCCTTATGGACGATATGCTTTAATTGCTCCTGCTCGACAGCGGCTATATCCATTTTCTCGCTTGCAAGCCGCTTGAAGACCGCATCCAGCACTCGATGATAAAAATCCCCCATGTCCAGCGGCTCTAACTTAAACTCCGCCCGCTCCTTCAAATCCAGCACATACCTCGCAAAATGCCGATAAGGACACGCCGCAAATGTCCCCAGCTGGCTGGCCGAGCTTTTCACCGCATCAGAGCCGCCGAAAAGCTCACTAATTGTATCATCCGAAAGCCGGGCCTTATTCTCATAATCAAGCGCCCTCGTCACCCTTTGCCCAAGCCGGCCGAGTTGTTCATCTGCGCAGACCGCCGTCAACAACTCATCAAGCCGAGCGGTGCGGTTTTTCCGCTGCTTTGCAGAATCCCTGCCAAGCCCGCAGCAGAGCAAATCCTCAAGCTCATATTCGCTGCAAACCTGCTCGGGCCGAACCTGTTCGGACGCAATCGATTCGGGCTGCAGATTATCGAAAATCGCCTCGAGCGCATCCACAAACTGCGAGCGAACGACCGCGCCGCCCTTCTCGTCAACCGCCGGGTACGTCACGCACAAATAATCCGACGCCCTGGTAAACGCAATGTACGCAAGGTACTGCCTCTCGACAACGCTCTGCCGCCTGCCTGGGGCAAGTTTCACCTGCGCACTTTCCGCCAGAGTCCTGTCCTCGTCGCTGAGAATCCCGTCCGAAAGAACCGGCGCGGGAAACTGCCTCTGCGTAGCGCCAATGAGAAAAACCGCCTTCAAATCAGGATGCCGGCTTCGCTCAATCGAGCCGACAAGCACCTGGTCCAGCGCAGGCGGAATAAACGCCATCGCCATCTGCGAAAACGCCGACGCCAGTATCGAAATATAATCCTCGGATGCCAATTCACAGCCCTCGAACGCCTCGGCAAGCTCGTCAAAGACGTCCACGAACCTTTCCCAGAACTGCCGGTGCTCGTCGGCGGCGCCGATGTCCCCGTCCGCAGTCGCCTGCTCAATCCATTTCACCAGGGTATCGCGCAGTTTCAGCTCATCTAAAAAATCGAAAACCGCCCCGGCAAATTGACCGGCCCCGATTTTCTTTTCGCCGTCGTCGCCGGCCCCCAGTCGCCGGGCCAATCCGAGCAATGGGCCTCGCACCCGCTGCTTTATTTCGTTGACCCTCTGCTCGCCGAAGCGCTCGTCATCCGCACCGGCAAAGGCCCAGGCCTTATCCCGTAACCAGTCGGAGCCGGTTACTCCAAACGCAACGCAATAGTTCTCCAACAAATCACTCATCTCCCGTTCAATCGGCACAAGGTCGGTCTTAAGATATGCAAACACATTCTGCTGTGAAAAACCACTCGTAACAATCTCCAAGGCACAGCCAACCAGCTCGACCACCGGATGCTCACTAAGCCGTTTTCGTCTGTCGATAAACACCGGTATTCCGTAATCCGCAAACAGGGCCTCTACGTAATGCTCATAGGCCGTCAAATCCGACACCACCACCGCAATGTCCCTATACCGGCACCGGCGCTGCCGCACAAGCGAGCAAATCCGCCCGGCGACATACTCCACCTCCGCCCTCCGATTCGCCACAGACAGCACCTGCACCGCTGGGCCGCACGTCGCCTTTTTCTGTGAGCCGCCGAATATCTCCTTCTCGATATGCCCCAACTCCCTGCTGCCCGCAAACCTCTTCGCTTGCGCCAACAAGACAGGCCGTTCAATCTTCAATTTACACCTTTTCGCCCGCTCGAAAAGCTCACAGTAAGTCTGCTCGGTCGGGCTGAATATACTCACGCTGCCGTCGTCGCGCTTAGGGTCCTCCACATCTATCCTCTCCGGGTCGAGACACAGCGCAATATGACTGGCCGACGCCGCCTTCATCAGTTCGATCAGCATCGCCAATTCGCTGCCGGTAAAGCTCGAAAACCCGTCCACCCAAAGCTCCGCCCCCTTCAAAAACTCTGCTTCACCCGTTTTTTGACATGCCCTTGCCAATTGTATATCCGGGTCTATGAATTTTCCCTCGATGAACCTGTGATACTGCTCAACCAGAAGTGCAATCTCGCCGAATTTGCGTGCAGTAAGCTCACTTTCGCTCGCAAGCTCATCTGCCAGCCGTTCAATCTCTTCCGGCCCGTACCCGTAACGATGAATCTCCTCAATTACCGCCGCTATCTGCCGGGCGAGGCCTGCTCGCTCGGCACTCGAGCCGAGCAGCTTCAGCCGCCCTCGCTGCTCGCGCAGTATCCGCTGCACTATCATCGTCCTGCCAATCCGCGACAGTGAGCCGGTGGCCGTTCGGCTGCCCAGCAGCATATACTCCAGCCGGTTGAACGACAGGACATTTAACCTGTGATAACCCGCCACCTTGCCCCTTGAGAGTATTGCACGCTCGGCCTGATACGTCGCTTGCTCCGGCACGAGCAGCAGCAGCCGATGCCCATCCTCGCCCTTCGACAGCGCCTCTGCGATGGCATCGACGCAG
>CAYMYK010000060.1:0-15047 GCA_964394625.1 uncultured Pirellulales bacterium | reverse complement strand
TCGGTTGGTTCCTTTCTGTATCCATCAGCTTGACCAGTTTGCCGGCGATTTCATCTCGCAGGCCCTGCGCCTCGGCGCCCGGCTCGACTATGCCTTTTGCCTCCCTGCCCTTCAAATTCAGATACATCCCCGTCAGGCCGATTGCGTACGCTCGCGTCTGCGAGAAATCGACGGCGGAAAGGTTCTTCTCGCCGCGCTTGTCCTCTATAACCTTCAAATACCCGGCCTCTTCCAGCCAGCGGTTCAGGTCAACGCCGTAGCGAAAAGCGTTAAAACCGTGGTCCGAAATTATCATAAATGCGGTATTTTTGTCGTCGCATTCATCCAGCACCCTGCCTACCATAGTGTCCATACGTTTGTACAAATCCTCGATAACGGTTCCGTTTGTATTTCCCTGCTTCGACTTATTGGCGGGGTGCTCCGGGTCAATCTGACGCCAGAACGTATGCTGCAGGCGGTCGGTGCCGTCAAAAACGCACACCACCAGCCCCTGTTTGACCTTATCCAGGGCGTCGAAGAACATCTTTTCCCGTTCGGCGTCAATCTGAATGCTTTGTTCTACGAAGTCATCATCGTCGATGAATTTTTCGTTGAGCGCCCAACTGTCCTCTGCCAGGCCCAGCGTCGCAAAAGGCCCCTGCCGTTTGGCAAGATACGTCGAGAAAATGGACGGGTAAGAAATGGGCATTACCGGCTTTTCAGGGTCGATATTTATCGGTGTAACGTACAGCCGGAATCGCGGCTGGGTCTCTATAAGCAGAAACTTGCAGATGCCCCGGACCTTTATACCCGCAAAGGCCCTGAACGCCACCTTGACCCACTCGCTGTACGCGCCTTTTTTCAAGAGCCGGCTTTCGCCGTTAATTTTAATCTCAGCCGCGTCATTTCCCTTGATTTTTACCACAAAAGGACACTTCAATACCGCACCGTCCGTGCGAAACGGGTTCACCGAGCCAATCAGCTCGGTCTTTACGGTATTGTTGTTTATCGTGACACAAAAACGCTCGCCGCCGGTGTGCTCGCCGTCGCCCTCGGCTTCGGTACTGTAGAACGAAAACATCCCCTGTGTCCCGCGAAGGTCGGGCACACACATCGCCGAAAGCTGAACGCCGTAGAGTTTTTCAGGCGGGAAAGTAATGGGTACACGAATAACGCTGCTGAAAATACCGTGCTCGCCTAAAGTCCTCCAGAACGGCTTTCCCTTTCGCAGCAGGCGGATGTCGGCCCTGCCGAGCGGAATCTGGAACTTGCCGATGGTTACTTTTCGCCGGGGGCCTCTTATGTCGGTGGAGCTTAGTTTAGGCATGTATGTTTTCTTGTCGCGGGTGAGAAAGTCAAAGATGTTGTGCTTGCCCGGATTCGAGCCGGTCTGAAACGACGACCAGGCCACCGGCGACATCGAAGGAACGGTCGTGGCAAGGCGTTTGAAACAGCCCTGCTGCCGCAGCTTCGCAAAGTTCGGCAGCCGGCCTTCGGCAAGGAACTTCTCAGCCAGGTTCGGGTCCATACCGTCAAGGCCGAGGATTATGAATCTCTTGACACGTGCCCGTTTGAAGGCGTGTCGATGTTTTATGGCGCGGATGACGTAACGTATCGGCCAAGTGAACAGGGCCAGAACCGCCGACAAAATTGCAGCGAACAGCGCCAGAAATGACCCCATCACGGCAAAGCCCGCCCCAGGCCCGATGTAGGCCTGCGCCGCGGGTGACAGGGCCAGAACCAGCACCGCCGCCAGGACCAGAATTTTCAGATTGTGACTATTTTTACCAGCCGGCATTTTTCCTTCGATTCATTCCAGAGTTATAAGCTATTATATCAAATATAGCTATGGCCGTCAAGCGGACGGTCAATCAGAGCCGGGGACGTACGGCCTGAAGACTCCCGTCAGATTAGTCTCGACGTTGGCCGGGGCAAAAGTTATGTTCCTGAGCCGCTCATCCGTGGCGGGATTCACAAGCCGCAAAAAGCAGCCATAAGCGCCGTGATTGCTGTTATAGACAATGACCAGATTGTTGTCACCTTTCATGAGCGCAGCAGTATGGTCTTTTACTAATTTGCCGTTTAGAAAAATCCACTCGACATTCTTCTGGCACCTGAATTTGACCGGCTGGGCAATCTCCAATTTGACCGAGCTTTGCAGCAGGTAAATCATCGGTGTCTCGCACATCCACCTGCCGAAGGTGCGGATTACCTCGGGACTAAGGTATGGTCTTGCGTGAGAGTTGTCCTTCGGGTCGCGAACCCAGTCGTACAATGTCCCGTCGGGCATCTGCCAGGAGTATTGCCAGGGTTCGGTCGATAATCTGCCCGCCTGAATATCCGAGGCCATTCTGTCCATATCGATGCGCTCGTTCAGGATAGGCCCGAGCCGAAGGAACCCGCCCTGTGGGAAAGACTTGTCTTCGACATCATTTCTTACTTTGCAGGTGGCATAAACTCGTCCCGCCCTGCCGCCGGTCACAAAATCGACCTGCGCCACGTAATAGGCGCTGCCGGCGGTGTATCTGTAATCATCCGTAACGGCGGTCGGTTTGAGTTCATCTATGATTTTCCTGCCGGCTTCGATTGTGCCAATCTCCCTGACGTTTATTCCTTCTTTCCATCTCAGGGGTAGCCGGTAGGTGATTCTGACGTTGTCGAGCATTTCGTTGGTCTGGTTATCGATTGTCAACCGTAACATATTATTACGAAAGCACAGCAAAGCTCCAAGCCCGGCAAAGTCGCCGTCTTCGTCGCCGTTTCCCATTTCACTGCGGTTCCTCTCATTATTGACGAGGCCGATTTTTTCCGGGAGCATTTGACTGCGGTCCTGGTACAGATTAAAGAGATATTCGCCGCTGCGCCTCTCCGAGGGCACACAGTCGGCCGTTTCACAGGAAACCGAAACCACATCCTGACGCTTTACACCCCTGACCGCAAACGTCAGCGGTGTGGGGTAATTGACCGTCACAAGCTCGGGCCTTTGCAGGCGAACCTTCAGAACAGCGCCGTCTCGCTGCGTTGAGATTGTGCTGTGCAGAAGCTGGTAACGGTAGGCGGCATAGTCGTTCTGATTGCAGTACCACCAGTCGGGATTGTGACCGTATTTATCGAGGTCTTTCTCGAATTTCGCCCACATCTGCGGCGTGCGGTACCAGACGTGCATAGCGTACGAGAGATTCGCATACTTTTTCTGAAAGGACTTATCCTTCAGGGCCTTCTGAGCGAAGTCGTCGATGTTTGTGCCGTCGCTCGGCATAATGGGGCTCAGAATCATATCCGTCCTGAGGGTTTGCTCATATCTCTGGTTGACGATATTGTAGAAGCCGGCGCGTTCCAGCGCCCGGGTTATGTCTTTCTGGATGTTTTGTTTCTCCATCGTATTGTAGTAATCGCAATAGGAAAAAGCGTATGAACTAAGCAGCGTATCGGCCGCCGCCTCCCACATAACGCGAATGCCGGCCACCTCCTCGAAAATCCTGTTGCGATTTAAGTAGGTCAGCCGGGGGTGCGTCAGCGAATGGCCGCCGATGGAATGGCCGCCCTCGAGAAGCTGCCGGGCCGTGCTCGCAAAGTCATAGTAGCCGTCCTTCAAGCTCTTGCCGTAGTCGTACTTCGGGTCCAAATAGAAATCCGTCTTGAAATCGAAGTCCCAGCTCGCATTATGCTGGTCAAACACCGCCGGTTTCGTGATCCTCCTTGCATTCAGGTAGAAGGTGCCCTTGTGGCCATGCTTTGTAAGGGTATCTCGCATATCCATATCGTGGCTGTTATTGTCGTCCCACCTGCTCGAAATTGACCACGAGTAGCCGTTGTACAGAGGCGTAATCACAATTTGCGCATTCGCCGCCGCCCGCTCGTTTTTGAACCGTACAACAAACCGCTGTTCGCACTTATCTGTTGGAAACTCGAAGCCGAAAATACCCTTTTGTCCGGCGCTGTCGTCCGCGACGGCGTTTCTGCCGGTCAAGGCCGCTACAGACATCGCCAGCGTACAAATGATACGTGTCCACTTCATAGTCTTGTCTCCTGCCATTTTAAAAATATTCAGTAACTTTTTTGGGGTCTTTGACATTTAGTTGCTATTATAACATTTGCGAAAGCGTCGAGGTCTTCAATTTAGCCGTAATACGTTAGTCATCGTCGTCGGCGTTGACCGCCCAGTCGGGATATGGGGCCTGTGAGCCCTTTTGTGCGTTCCAGATGATGCGATTGAGCAGATCTTCCGGACATTTATCGACCTCGTCAAGAGGCAGTTCGGCTGATGCGACTGCAAACGAGCGCTGAACAGGATCAGCAATCGCCTGCGGCTCAGGATTCATCCGGTCGAGTGGAATTCTGTTGGGCACCGCCACGAAAGGGGTATAGTCGGGCACATCGGTAAAACAGGCGGTCATCGGCTCGGCCGATGCGTCAATCCGGTTCATCGGCGGCAGGCCAAGTATCAGCTCTATCGTCCGAAGCATACCGGGCTGGTCGTATTTTTCATGTATAACCGCCAACCGTCTGGTGTAAGGACTGATGACATAGGCGGTGGTTCGGAATCCGCTGACGTGGTCCCAGCCGTCCTGCGGGTCGTCTTCTATCGCAAATATGCAAGTATCTTTCCAGAACCGGCTGTGGCTTACCGCCTCGACAATCCTGCCGAAGGCCAAATCGTTGTCGGCGACCTGGGCGGCCGGTGTAGGCCTGCCGGCACGTGTGCCGGAGGTATGGTCGTTGGGCAAACACATTATTATCAGCCGGGGCATCTCGCCCTCGACCTCGAACTGACGAAGCTCCCTTATAAACTGCTCGGCGCGGAATATATCGGGCACGGTCAGGTCCCAGCCGATTGTCCGGGAGCATATATATGGTTTTAACGAATCTATCGCCGCTGCCGAACTGATTTCAATCAGAGACGTTTTGTTTGTTATGTCCCTGTAGATATCGAGAAAAGTGGGCTCGCCCTTTTCTTCGGGGTCCTTCCATTTGGTTGTGCCGATAGTGAACTCGCCATAGTCTCTCAGAGAAATACCATAAGCGATGGCACTATCCCAGATGAAGCCCGCCGGCGAATACGCCAGGGCATCGACGTCGTGTTCATCCATACCGTCGGGATAGCTGCGCGGAAAACCGGCAAATGATTTTTCCATATAGTCGGTTGTGATGGCGGAATCGGTCCATTGATGACCATCGGCGCTTAGAATACCGGCGCAGTACGTATTATCCAGCAGAACAAATTCTCTGCATATCTTATGCTGATTTGGAGTAACATCTTCGCCGAATACACACAAATCCGGATTGCCGTTGCCCTGCTTCATATCGCCAAGCACTTGGTCGTATGTCCTGTTTTCCTTTATGATGTAAATCACGTGCCTGAACACCGACGGCTCGCCGGTGCGCTGCGGGACAGGCCGGGCCGGCTGTCCGGGCCGGGCAGCGAGCATCGCCGCCTTGGCAAGGGCCTGGTGGTTGTTGTCCAAAACAGTTTGCGTGTACCCGGCCAGTTCCGTCTTATCCGGAACCTTTATTATCGATACGGTTCCAAAATACTGCCGGCTGTTGTAAGAATGCTTCTCTTTTTTTGCATATCGTTTCCACGAACCGATGCCTTTTATGTTTGCCACGTATAATGTTTCACCATCCTCGTCAATTGCTACCGCTCCGGGAAACCAGCCGGTCGGTATCAGCCCGAGCAGTTTTGATTGTCCCGGCTTAAAAGAGACCACAGCCACCGCGTTTTGCGTACCGTTGCAGACGTACATCAAGCTTTTACGCTTGTCAAAAGCTATTGCATTAGGCGTAGCTCCGAACAAATCGCCATCGTGCCAGTTTAGGGTAATAGTCTCAACAACTTTATCGCCGGCAGTGTCGATTACGCTGACGGTATCGCCGCCGGCGTTGGCAACCATAACGTATCGTCCGTCTGCCGTCGCTGCCAGCCCCGATGCGTGCAGTCCGACAAGAATCTCGTCTTTTATTTTTCCTGCTTGCAAATCTATCACAGAAACCGAACCTTCGCTGGCGATAAAACGCACGGGGTCAACCCGGACGGAACCGGTTAATCCGACCGGGCCGGTAACGCTCGATGCGTCAGGCCGACGCCCGCCCCAGTTGCTCACGTATGCCTTACCCGCAGCCAAAACAACGGCATAAGGCGCAGCACCTGTATCAAATATCCTCAGCGGTTTATTCGCTTTAAGGTCAAATTCCAGCAGCCGATTGGACACATTCAGAGTTATGTAGAGCAGCCGGCCGTCTTTAGAAATCGCTAAGCCCGCAGGCAGCGCCTTTCGCCGGTCCTTGATGCCCGTAACCGGCAGACGAATCGAATATAACGGCTCAACTCGCCGGTCGGCTTTGACGGCGAAAACCTTAATACTGCCGTTGACATTGGAAAGATAAATTCTCGAACCGTCCGGCGAAAAGGTTAATCCGGTATAGCTGACCTGGCCGTCTTCATCCGGCTTGAGATTATTGGCCGAATCTGCCGAGGGCCTGCGGCCGGCCTCCGACGGCAGCGGCACCCGCTGGAGTATCTTGCCGCTGGATGGTCCCAGAACAATCAATTCTGCCGTCTTGCCGGATGTCACTAACAGCTTACCGTCCGGGCTGACGCTGACAACCTGTGGACGCAGCCCCGGCAGCTCGACCTGTTTGCCGGCCGGTGTAAGTACCTGATTGATAGGCAGCACAACCCTGCCGTTCTTTTTAGGCCCCGCCGAGTTTGAAATCTCACTGACCAGTAAGCTTTCACAGCCGGTAACAAACAGCACAAAAAGCAAACAGAAAATAACAAGCAGTGACATAAAGCTACTGCCTATAGCGTTGTCGTTTTTGTTCTTCATCCTTCAACCTTTAACAAATTAGTCCTGCAGCAGCTTTGCCGCTTCTTTGGCGAAGTAGGTGATGATGATACCGGCGCCGGCCCTCTTGATTGAGTACAACATCTCCATCATTGCAGCATTTGCGTCGATAAGCCCGGCATCGGCGGCGGTCTTGAGCATCATATACTCACCGCTTACGTTGTAGGCGGCAATGGGACAATCGAACCTGTCTCTGGCCCGGCGGATTACATCCAAGTAGCACAGGGCGGGTTTTACCATAACGATGTCGGCCCCTTCCTCGATATCCATCGCAATCTCAGCCATCGCCTGCCGGGCGTTCGGCGGGTCCATCTGGTAACCCTTCCGGTTGCCGAAGGCCGGGGCCGACTCGGCTGCATCCCTGAAAGGCCCGTAAAAAGCTGAGGCATACTTGGCGGCGTATGACATAATGGCGACGTTATGGAAACCGTTTTCCTCGAGGCAGTCGCGGACCGCCTTTATCCTGCCGTCCATCATATCCGAGGGAGCTACCACATCTGCGCCGGCCTGGGCGTGCGAAAGGGCAACCTTGGCCAGAAGCTCGCACGTGCGGTCGTTATCGACCCTGCCGTCCTTTACGACGCCGCAATGGCCCGTCGTGGTATATTCACAAAGACACACATCGGTAATCACAAGCATCTCAGGTACCGATTTTTTTATCCGCCTGACGGCTAACTGAACCGCCGCCTGCTCCGACCAGGCCTCGGAGCCGGTCTCATCCTTTTTGGCGGGCAGACCGAACAGCAGCACCGCAGGTATGCCAAGCGAAGCCGCCACAGTCGCCTCGGCGACGGCGGTGTCGGGTGAAAGGTGGTAGCAACCGGCCATAGACTTAATCGGCTTTTTTGTATTCTCGCCGGGCCTGACGAAAAGCGGATATACGAAATCGTCAACACTCAGCGCCGTCTCGCGGACAAGCCGGCGCATCGCACTGCTGCTGCGAAGCCGTCTCATCCTAATCTCCGGAAAGCCCATCGAATGACCCTTTCTTCAGCAATTCCATAATCACTAATCAGTACGAATTTACATACTAACAGGCATTTTCTCATTTATCAAGTTGTACACCTTCGACAAGGCCGAGACCGAGAAGATGAGAGGGTAAAGCCGCTCGTAGTACCACAGTTTTGCAAAGTAAAGGCCGATTGGCGCCGGAGTGTATGCTTGGCCTGTATTGGTCTGTTCAATGAGCCATTCTGTACCTTTGGAAATTGCAGATTCGATGTCCCGCACCGGAATATGCAATTGAACTTCGGTATTGTGGTCTTCGGCCATAACGGCTCTAAGCGAGGCAAGGGCATCGACGGCCAGGGCCGTCTGCTCAATGGACGACTCGACACCAGGCGCACCGCCCCAGCCGCCGTCGGCATTGCGGGCCGACAGAAGCCAGCGAACTGCCTTTTCGAGCATAGGCCAAATCGAAGTACCAAAGCGGGCAGCGCTCCCGCACAATGCCGACATAACTTTCGCCGTTCCATAGACGGGATTTTGCTGCTGCGGAGCCGACTCACAGCCGAACCACAGCGGCAGCCAGCAGCCGTTTCCTTGCTGACTGTTGCTCAGGTAGTTCAGGCAGCGCCGCGTTGCGCGGCCAATTCTTTTTTGCAGCTTTGGGTTCAGCATCTCACGCCAGCGGGCAAGGGCGGCTATTGTGTGGGCGGTAAGGTCGGCTGTGCTGCGGTCGAAAGGCAGCTTCGTCCAGCCCCGGCAAAAGGTCGGGATGCCGCCGTCGCTGTTTTGCAGACCTGTAAGCCAGTTGACCGCCGCCTCGACGGCAGCAATAACCTCGGCATCGGGCAAATCGAGATTGTGCAGCGCAATAAGAGCACCTGCTGTATCGTCGGCATCGGGAACACCGCCGGGCAAATCCGTCCACGCCCAGCCGCCCGGCGCAGCAAGTGTATATGGATGTACCCGGTGACATTGCCGGTCGAGCAGCCAATCCTGAATTGCCGCACGTTCGCCGGGGCCCAAAAGTCTTTGAAAAGAACGCGAGCAGACCAGTGCGTTCACCGACAGCGTCGTCAACCAGGTCGCAAGATTTGTATCTATCGGCCAGCCACCGTCATCTCTTGCCGAACCAACCAGAAACGCAGTGCCCTTTGAGACAACGACACTGTCCTTTTGCCCGGCAGAGGCAAGGCACATCACGACAAAAGCGGTAAGCGGCGGTGCCTCGAGGAAACCGCCGTCAGCCGGCTGAATGTCTCTCAGCATGCGGAGCGCCTTTTTCCTTGTCAGCCGGCGAACAAGTGCCGTTACCGGATTTGCCGGCCTTTTGTGATGGTAGTGCGCCTGGCCTACCGCAATAAGCGCCGGCAGTGCATAACTGACAACCGACAGCCGAAATAGTTTTAAGAGCCGGCGAGGACACGCGGCAAATTCAAAAGGCAGCGACCTTATTAGTTTCCAGGCGCTGTCTTTATCGCCCAGTTTCCCCGCCAGGGCACACATTGTCAGAATCGGGACCGAAAATGTCCGGTCGCCGCCGTACTTGCCGCTGACGGCGCCGGCAAGGGCGTCGGGTTTCAAGCTCCCGGCCCGCCTTGCAAGCCAGCTTTCCGCCGCCGCTGCGCTTCGGCGAACGGCATCGGACTCGTCGGCGGCCGAAAATGCCGCCCAACACAACATTGTCGTACTGATATTGCTCGAGCTAAGTACGGTATCTCCCCATCCACCGTCGGCATTTTGATTCGCCGTAAGCCAGTCGAGGCCGCGTTTTATGTAAGAACGATATGTGGTTTTGTCAACAACTGCCAGGGCGAAAACGGCCGTTGCGGTCGATAAGGCGCTGCTCGATAGATGTCCCCGCCAGTAACCCCGGGCCGTCCGCGAATGCAGCAGCAGCTCGGTAAAATTGTCGAGAGTTTCTTTGAGTCTGTCCTTGTCAATATCCATCACCATCACCCAAGCTGACCAAGTGCCAAAAGTCCGTAGTACGTATATTCGCAATCAGCCGTCGTATCGGCGCTATTGCCGTAAAAGCCGCCCCTGCCGTTCCAGAGAGAATCTATGAAATTGAGCGTCGGCTCTCTGATGTTATCGAGCGGCACACCGGCCAGCGCCAGGCCGTGCACAGCCACCGCGGTGGAAAGCAAATCCACCGTCGGCGCCTCAGACACCGCCAGGCATCCGCCCGATGGCGAAAATTGACCCAGCAGCCAATCGAGCGTTGAGCCGTTCACGGGCCGGTCAAAATAGTGCAGTATCGTCACAGCCGCGGCCACAGCCGGCGTCGAGCCGGGCGCTATCGACTTATCGTTTGCATAAGAGCCGTCCGGTCTGTGCAGTGACTCAATACAGCCGAGCAGTTTATCCGGCGCCGGCACATCGACGCCTAAATCCTGGCTCAGCCCCACAGCCAGAAAGCAACCGTACATTGTCCCCGTCTCCGAGTCGATTTTCGTATCGTAGCCGCCGTCGGCGCTGCGATACCGGCTGAGCCAGCGGATAAAAAGTTTTTTCAATTGCGAGTCGAACGGCTGCGACAAATCGGCCAGACACCGCACCAGAGAAGCCAGATGCACAATATCCAGCGATTCGACGTCACTGAATTGACGAAGGAAAGCGGCGATACGCTCGACGGGTACATCGCCATTCAGCCCGACAAGGGCCTCGGCGCCGAATAAGGTGTAATACAAATCGCTGCGTCCGTCCCTTGCCCTGAAGCCGCCGTCGGAATTGATTTGCGACAGCAGGTATCTCCCGACTAACTCAGCCGAGCGGCCGAGCACATTCTCAGCCCGGCTTACCGCCTTTACCATATCGCGCCTGATAGTCATCACAGCAGCTCATTATCTCGATGTCGTTGAAGATTTTGCATATAACCCGGCGAAGCAGTCCCTTGAGATTCGCATTTTTAAGCGGAACAAGCGAGCCGCTCGCCCTGGATTTATACGATTCCATCGTGGCCCGGGCCGAAGGGATGATTTGAAGTTTCTCGAAGATTGTCCGCATCCGGTTCCGAGAGGACGATTTTTCCCCGCCGGTAACTGCTGTCAGCAGCAATTCTTTATCCGTTTTTTCCGCCAGCTCGAATGCCAGTGCGAGTAAAAACGACGGGCGAATTTCTCCGCAGCCGTCCGCAGCGTTTTCCGAATCGAAATCGTCGATGTCGTCTTTTATCTGGTAGGCGATTCCAAGCGCCTCGCTGTAGTGTTTGAAGACCATGCCCAGTTTTTCACCGCCGCCGGCAAGCAGCACGCCCAAATTCAAAGCGACGGCAAATGCCGGAGCCGTTTTGTTTTTGTAGATATCGATTGCCTCGGCGCAGCTCAGCGGGCCTGGCCGGCGCACCCAGGACAATTCCTTTCCCTGGCCTAAGCACAAACTGCGATGTCCCCGGGCGGCGACTCGCAGCATCGCTGCCGTAACCTCCGCCGGGGCTTTAAGCTCAGCCAACAGCCGGTATCCCTCGCCCAAGAGAAAATCCCCTACGTTCAGCGCAATCGGGACGCCGTACTTGACGTGCATCGTCTCGTCGTCATACCGCCGGACGTCCGCATCCTCGATATCGTCGTGGATTAAAGACGCCTTGTGAAAGCACTCGACGGCTACGGCGAGCTGCATCAGCTCGGCAGGCAGCTTTTCTTCGCCGTCCTGCCTGACGGCCTGGTAGGCGCACACCGTCAAAAACGGCCGCCAGCGTTTGCCCGCTCCGCCCAGCCACTGCAGCGCAAGGGCCTGCACCTGTCCACCCGGCTGTCCGGTTATCGACCGCAGCACAGCCGGCGTGAACCAGTCCTGAACCTCGCTGCGCAGCCGCTGAAGATTGAGCAGGCGGGTTCCGTCTTCGCTGTTTTCGTATATTGCTTCCCACAGCCAGTCGATATCGACGCTGGTATCTGCACAGCCGTCCTGCAGCAGGGGTATTGCAATCCCGGCAATTACCCCTGCGGACATGTAGGGAAATACCTGCTCCAGCACCGAAAGGCAGCTAACGCCAATCACCGCCTCGATTTTGCCGCTTTCTATCAAGCTCATCACAACGGGAGAGCCCTCGGCCACAAGGACCGCATAACCAAGCTGCTCGGCCCGGCTCTGCAGCTCGCTTATCACACATCGGCCGCAGTGCTTGCAAACCAGACCTAACTCATCTATCTGCGCCTTGCAGTTTTTCACGTCCCGCAAACACTGCGGCAGCAGCAGCAGCCGTCTGTCGTAAGGGACACCGGCCACAATCTCCCGCCACAGCTCGTTGTTCACGAGCACCGCTATGTAGTCGCGGTACTTCGGCTGTACGTTTGCAATCCTGATGATATTATCACTGTGCCGCCACAGCTCCTCAAGGGACAAAGGACCGACAGACCCTGCATCCCGGACATACCGGCGAATGATATCGAGCAATCTATCCCGCTGCGGCTTTGTCCGCGGGATATTATCCTGCGGCGGCCGCGAGGGCCTTGCCTTTGTTACTAAATCGTCCCGCATACCTGCACCTGCTCCTCAACGACCGGCCGGTTCGCCAGTTTCTTCTGCATTTTTCTAAATGCCCCTCTCCACGAGAGCACCTCACATCTGCCTAACATCTGCACAATTACCCGCTTTGCAAGCGATACGCCGCCCGCCCGCTGGTTGTCCCGGAACAGCCGGGGCACTAACCGAAAGTTAAGCTCATAACAACTGCGGTACAGCTCAAGGTGTCCGGCTGTCATTTTATCAACCGTAAATCCGTCGTCTTCGCCGGCTGTCGGTTCGTAAAATACCGGGAATACCACAGCCCGTTTTCGGCCAAGATATTTTACTAATTTCAGCGTACGTTCGACATCCTCAGGCGTCTCGCCCGGCAGGCCCAGTATTATGCTGTACAGCGGAAAGAAACCCGCCCGGGCCATCCGCTCAGCCGATTCGGTCACCATCTGCTCCCAGTCCTCGGGGCGAAACGGCGAAATCTTTCCCGGACAGTTGGCCGCAACGAGCCGGCCGTTTGCACTTTCAATTCCCATATTTACCCAGAGATAGTCCGTCCTGCAATTCCACGCCAGAAGTTTTCTTATCTGTGCCAGCTCGGCGGCGTCAAGCTGCAATACCGAATTGATGTTTGCATGGTCGATTTGCATAAACGAAAGATTCGGTATCTTTCGCATCCGTTCGAGCAGATTGCATAAGCTCTCAAAATTCGGCTTTGCCCCCGGAGCGCCATATCGAAAGAAATCTTCGCTGCTGCTGACGACGTTGGTTATGCCATTTGCAACGTTTGTCTCGATATCGGCAAGGATTGTATCCGGCGAAATATGCTCCATCTTTTTACGGGCCATCGTGCAAAACCGACAGCCCCTGCCGCAGCCCCTCGAAAGCTCGATGATACCGAGCATCGAGGCGGCTTTAATCGGCTGTACTCTGTCGGCGCAGCAGGCCTTTTCACAGACGTATTCGGGATATTGCCGCCCATTGATTATGTCGCTGACGAGTTTCGCACCTTCTGACTCGAAATAGCCGTCGAAGACAACATCAATTCCCAACTCGCTGCGCCGCTCGGGATTCTGCACCCACTGCCAGGCGCCTGCGCCGCCGGCGATTATCTTAAAGCCGTAGTTGCGTTTGGCCTCGGCGAGCTGCTGTAGCATTTGCCGCGTCCAGAAGCTCGTGTAAAGTTCGCCTTTCCAGAAACTTGTCGTTGTCGTATTACTCATCCCCCGGCCGAGCGGGTCGCTCGAGCTAAAGGCAACAACCCTGACCCAGGGCCCTAACAGTCCCGCCAGTGCCTCCGGCGTCGTGCAGACCACCTCGTCGGCGCTTAGATTTGTAAATTTCAGAATGGCCGACTCGACTCGCCTTAATCCCAGAGGGGCCGTCTTTGCCCTGCCGGAGCCGTCGGCTGCAACACGGCGCGACAAGAAATGCCTCATCACAAATTCAGGGACTTTTGTGGTCTGCATCGTGGCGAAAATGCCCTCGAACAGAACCCTGTAATCGGCGCTGAGCGTTCTGTCCGCCACAAGTACCACCGTCGGTCTGAGCCGTCCGGCACTCACTCTTATTTACCCTCCGGCCGGCTGTCTTTGCCTTGTTTATTTGATTTGTCGTGTATTTGAGCAAGGTCCTTTGCAGAAAGACTCGTCAGCACATCGTTCGGGATGCTCAATTTCTTCTGGATTTCGCTTATAAAAGATTCCGTTTCGCTGCCGGGGCCTTGGCCGTTTGCTTTTTCAGACGGGGCGAATCTGACTTTGCCGGACCGGCTGCGGATTGCCTTACGAATGTCACCGGCCAAAAGCTGCTTTATATCCACCCTCGCCGTGTCAGTCGCCGGCTTGTCTTCGCTAACTTCATCGCCGTTGATTGGGCTTGCACCGTACTTGGGGAAAATGATAGCCGTCTGCGGACACACCCTTGCGCAGGCCGGACAATTCGTCTTGCAGCCGGCCGGATTGACAACCTCAACCCGCCCTGCATCGTCAAGGGCGAAGACCCCGAAAAGACAGAAGTTCATACACTGCCTGCAGTTCTTGCACCGTCCGTAATCGATAACCGGAAACCACGGCACCCAGTCGCCCTTTCCGCCCGGCTCGATGTCCCCGCCGGCTTCGATTTTGGTTTGTGCCGGGACAACAGAAGAGATGATTTCTTCCGCCGGCATCGTCCGCATATTGAATATCTCGGTGCGCTGCGGGTCCAAATCGGCGCCGGCAGCGCGAAACAGCCATTTAACCGCCCTCGGGTAACAGGCGATTATCTTAACCGATTCCGCCGCCGCCCAGTCCCTGAGCCGGCTGTCCCTTTTCGCCGCCAGCCCGCATAAATCCGCCACCGCCTCAAAATCAAGACCGCTTCGGCCAAGTGCACCCGCCACCGCCGATTTAACTTCTTTTGCAATGTTCTCGTAGTAGGCACAATCGCAGTAAATTATTGTTGTATTTTGTGACATTTACGGTACTCCTTCTAACCCTCAATGGGCCTTGATGTCGTACGCCAACAATACCTCACCGTGCCGTATGTACAGCCGGCCGCCGCTGATAACCGGAAGCGCCCAGTGCTGGTCCGCCCCTTTTGTAACGGCGAAGCTGCTGACAATATCGAATTTCTCCGGCGTGGCCCTGACAAGCGCGACGTTGCCCTTTTTCTCCTCGTAGCAGTACAGCATTCCGTCGGCGTAGCTAATCGCTCCCTTGTTAATCCAGTGCGTATCGTACATCACCTTACCGGTATCCCAATCCAGGCAAACCCAGTTTCCGTCGCCGTTTCCCTTCCAGCTCGCCCCGTAGATGTAGCCGTCCACAAAAA
>CAYMYK010000059.1:0-15064 GCA_964394625.1 uncultured Pirellulales bacterium | reverse complement strand
GCTGTGGAACGCCTCGCGGTTTGCGATGATGAACCTCGACGGTATCGAGCCGGACAAGTTCGACGACAAGCGAATGAACATTACGGACAGATGGATTCTGTCGCGATTGGCTAAGTGCATCGGCGAGGTCACAGATGCGCTCAATGAGTACAAGTATAATGAGCCGCTTAATACGCTTTACCATTTTTTCTGGAATGATTTCTGCGACTGGTATCTCGAGTGGGTAAAGCCGCGGATGGCCGATGAGCAGGAAAGACCGATTGCGCAGAACGTGCTGGCGTTTGTTCTCGATGCGACGCTTCGGCTGCTGCATCCGTTTGTGCCGTTTATCACCGAGGGCATTTTCCAGAAGCTAAACGAAATTGCGCCGGTAAGGAAGCTGCAAGGTCTTGTCGAGAGCAAACAAGCCGAGGCGATGGTAATTGCTGAATGGCCGGGTCGTATCGACCGGTTGGTGGACGAGGATGCGGAAAAGCAGATTTCAATAACGCAGGCACCCATTCGAGCGCTAAGGGATATCAAAAACAAGTACAACATTTCTGCGACGGCAAGGCCGGCAAGCTCGGCAGACGTTCCGGCCTATGCTGCGAAGATACTAAACGAAAATGCAGACCTCATTTGCCGGATGGCCGGGGTCGGGGAATTCACAGCCGGTACCGGGATAGCAAAACCCGGCAATGCCGCTACTGCGATAGTGGACGATATGCAAATCTACATGCACGACGTGATTGACCCGCAGGCGGAGCGGCAGCGTCTGGCCAAGCAAAAGGAGCGGATTGCCGGTGCGTTGAAAGGTGTCGAAGCGAAATTAGCTAACGAGAATTTTGTGAGTAAGGCCAGGCCGGAGGTTGTCGCGCAGGCAAAAGAGCGGCTCGGCGAACTGAAAGAGCAGTTGGAGACCATCGAGAAGCATCTTGCGGAGTTGGGTAGCTGAAAAGGTAAGGGGATTCTGAAATGGACGTTGAAGTAGAGCTATCACGTATAATAATCAACGAGTCATCCGACCAGCAGGTGATAGTTCTAAAAGAGCGTTACGGGCCTCGGAGTTTTCCGATAGTTATCGGGATAGTGGAGATTTTCGCCATTGACCGCCGGCTGAAGGGTATTACGCCGCCGCGTCCGATGACACACGACCTGCTGGACAGCGTAATCAAAGGGCTTGGCGCCAAAATAGAAAAGATAGTGATAAACGACCTGCGCAGCCATACCTTTTACGCGAAGATTCATCTTCGGATGAACGGGCAGGTTGTGGAAGTTGATTCTCGTCCTTCCGATGCGATAGCGCTTGGAGCGGCGTCAGGCGCGCCTATTTTTGTGGCAGAGCACGTTCTGGATAGGGTTTGCGAGTAAAGATACTCGATGCGATGAGCAGGGCCACGGCGATACAAAGCATGCTGTCGGCGACGTTGAAGGCGGGCCAGTGTTTGCCGGGCCAATAGACAACGTCGATGAAATCACGGACAAACCCGTCGTTGAAGATTCGGTCGTAGAGGTTTCCGCAGACGCCTGCGGCGAATAATCCGAGAGCAATATGGACAAGCCGGCGTCTGCGTCCTCCGAGAAGAAAAAGGCCGACAACCACGAGCAGCGCAACGACCGAAACGGCAACCAGCAGGCCTCGTTGTCCGGCTGCTATTCCGAAGGCCGCACCGTCATTTTTGTAGGCGTCTAATCGGACAATGCCGTTTACGATTGAGACCGGCTCTGCGGGCGGTTCACCCAGCCAGGCAAAGACAGCGAACTTGCTCCACAAATCCAGAGCAAGACCTCCGGCGAACAGAGGAAAGAAAATAAGATGGGCCGAAAACGGCGGAAGGGCGGGATGTGAACCTCTAAAAAGAAACCGGCCCCCGGCACCCCGGACATCATTATCCTGGTCGATATTTTTTGTCACGCTTGAAAATCTTCTCAAAAGGGGACAAGCGAACGTGTCACTTCGAGTATCTGTCTATGAGCTTCAGCAGCCGGTCGCGGCGGGGCTGGTCGGGTTTTATTTCCAGGCAGCGCCGCCACTGCTCCACGGCCCGGGTCTTCAACGCATCGTCGCCGGTTTTCATGGCCCCGAGCATATAGACAACGCCAAGGCCCCGGTACGCCTGCCAATCCTGGTCATTTATCTCGATGGCTTTTTTGTAGCTTTCAATTGCCTTGTCCCCATCTTCGAGTCGCAGGTAGCAGTACCCGAGATACTGATAGGCGGTATTATTTTCCGGCTGCAATTGTATGACGGCGCCGAGCAGCTCCTTAGCCGGGGCATTTCGGTTTGTCCTCAGGTATGCGACGGCCAGCGACAGCATAATATCGGGACTGTCACTGTCAATTTCGAGAGCCCGTTTGTAAGAGGCGATTGAATGTTCGTAGTCTTTTTGAGAGTCGTAGATACCACCTAACAGTTGCTGCAGCTCCGCTACGTTCGGGTCAATCTGCTCGGCCCGTTTGCCGTAAATAAGGGCGTCATTAAAGTCCTTCAGCTCGTAATAGCACTTGGCGGCATCGAAATGCGCCTGGAGGTGGTCGGGTCTGAGCTCGCAAGCTCTTCGGTATGCATTGACGGCGAGAGCAAATTTTTTCATTGTTTTGTAAACACGGCCGAGGGCAAAGAAATCCTTGAACGACCATGGGTTCAACTGTGTGGCGTCTTCGTAGGCGGCGGCACTATGCTGGTAGTCGTGGAGCTGTTCGTAAATCTCGCCGAGCAGGGAGTGCGCGAGCGAGAAACGGCTGTTGACCTTCACGGCCTGGTTTAGCTTTTCGACGGCCCTGTCGTTTTCGTTCAGCTCTTTTAACATTACGGCATCGACGTAAAGCTCGACGGCCTGCTGTTTGGGCGCACAGCCGGCGGAGAACAACAGCACAAAGCCAACCAGGCACGCAGCAATTATAAGACGAACGTCCCTGCTACCGGGCATCCCTTTTTCCCCATTCGTGAATAAGAGAAAGTTCTTACATATCTTCACAGACACAGGTAAGTTAGGTTCAGTGGTGGAATTATACCAAAGCGACCGAACCTGTCAAAAACTTTTGGGCCGGACGACATTTTTTTGAAGGGGTGGTTTTTGTAAATGTTTGACAGACCCACAGCAAGTTTCTATCATATCCGGTAAATTTGGTCACACTGGAAGCCAAAGGCGAGGCCGGCGCCTCGTCTCTATTGCTTTTATGGAAAGGCGGCCTCTTCAATGGCGAAAAAAGTAACACTCGAACGTAAGCCGTTTGTGCTTATTATCCGTGACGGCTGGGGCTACAACCCGGATTCGGCGCAAGACGAATACAATTCGGTTAAACGTGCAACAACGGGCGTTGACGATATGCTGATGGCCGAGTACCCGAACTGCCTTATTCATACCAGCGGCGAATACGTGGGGCTGCCCGCCGGCACGATGGGCAACAGCGAGGTCGGGCATCAGAACATCGGCGCAGGCAGAATCGTCCCGCAGGAATTGGTTCGGATAAGCAGGGCGATTCGGGACGGCTCGTTTTTTGAGAACAAGCAGTTCGGCAAACTGGTCGATTTTCTAAAGCAGCATAAGGGTCGGCTGCACGTTATGGGTCTGTGCAGCGACATCGGTGTACACTCGTTTTTGGAGCATTTATATGCGCTTCTGGAGCTTGCCAAAAGAGACGGTATCGAGCAGGTCTTTATCCATGCGTTCACGGACGGTCGGGACTCACCGCCGAACAGCGGCGCCGGCTACATCGCCCAAACCGAGAAAAGGGCCGCCGAGATAGGCACCGGCAAAATCGCATCGGTGATGGGCAGGTTCTATGCGATGGAACGTGACAGCAGATGGAACAGGGTCGAAAGGGCCGACAACTGCCTCAGAACAGGCAAAGGCCTCAGGGCGACAAGCGCCGCCGAGGCGGTGGCCAACAGCTATGCAAAAGATGTGACAGACGAGTTCATCGAGCCGACCTGCATCGTCAACGAAGACAACGAGCCAATCGGGACAATAGCCGACGGCGACGGGGTGGTATTTTTCAATTTCCGGGGCGACCGGCCCCGTGAGATTACAAGGGCGTTTGTCGATGCGGACTTCAAGGATTTTGCCAGAACGACCAAACCGGACATATACTATGTCTGTATGACCGAATATGACGCCACAATTGCCGCGCCGGTGGCATTTCCCAAACCGCCCAAGATGAAAAACATTTTAGGGGCGTATCTCAGCTCGCTGGGCTTAAAGCAGTTTCGCTGCGCCGAGACGGAAAAATACGCCCACGTAACCTTCTTTTTCAACGACTACACCGAAAAGCCGTTTGCCGGTGAGGACCGGCAGATTGTGCCCTCGCCCCGTGTGCGGACATACGACCTCAAGCCCGAGATGAGCGCGTACGAGGTGACGGAGGTGGTGCTGGAACGCCTGGACTCGGGCAAGTACGATGCGATGATAGTGAACTTTGCCAATCCCGATATGGTCGGGCACACCGGTATTCTCGAGGCGGCAATCAAGGCCGCCGAGGTGGTGGACGAATGTGTCGGCAGGATTCTCGAAAAGGTCAGGGCACTGGGTGGCGCAGCGATAGTGACAGCCGACCACGGCAACTTCGAGAAGATGATAGACGGTACGCCCGACAAACCGCATACCGCCCATACGACAGGTGATGTGCCGCTAATCATCTTCGACGAACGGTACAAGGGCCGAAAGCTGCGCCGGGGCGGGACATTGGCCGATACGGCTCCGACTCTGCTCGAAATGATGGGCCTGGCTCAGCCGGAACAGATGACGGGAAAAAGTCTGCTCCAGGTTCAGGACTGAGAATGTGTGCGAAAAATGTAAAAGAGCAGTCGAGTCGCCGGGCTACGTAGAGTAATCAGCTAATTGCCGTCTCTTCCGAGCCGGCGCAGGACGTTTGCTTTTTGAAAGTGGTGGCAAACCTTGCAGGGCGGGAGAAAACAATGGGACAAATAATCGTCCTTGACCGGAATATGGTTAATATGATTGCGGCCGGCGAGGTCATCGAGCGGCCGGGAAGTGTGGTCAAGGAGCTGATGGAAAACAGCATCGACGCCGGTGTGACTAATATAACGGTCACGGCAGAGGACGGCGGCAGGAAACTTATGTCGGTTGCCGACAACGGCTGCGGTATGGACGCTGATGACCTGGCACGCGCCTTCGAGCCGCACACGACCAGCAAAATAAAAAAAAGTGAGGACCTTCGCAGAATATCGACGCTCGGCTTCAGGGGCGAGGCCCTGGCGAGTATCGCCTCGGTCTCGCAAGTGCGGGCGGTAAGCCGAACAAGAGACGAGCTGGCGGCAAGTGCCATCGAGATTGACTGCGGCGAAAAGGGCGAGCTTCGCCCCTGCAGCGCGGATTACGGCACGACAATTCAGGTAAGAGACCTGTTCTACAAGCTGCCGGCCCGGCGCAAATTTCTCAAGACCGCCAATACCGAGATGGCACATATCACCGAGCAGTTCACGCGAATTGCACTTGCACACGGCGAGCTGGATATGACTCTGATGCACAACGGCAGGCAGCTTTACCGGCTCACCGCCGGCCTGGGCATCCGCCCACGCATAACCGAGCTGTTCTCGGCAGAGATTTCCGAAGGGCTGCTTGAGACCGAGAGCGACGAGAAGGGACTGCACATATTTGCACTTCTCGGCCGGCCCGAAATCGCCAGGAGCAGCGGCAAACTGCAATATGTGTTCCTCAACGGCCGATTCATTCGCGATAAATTCATCCTGCACGCAATCAAAGAGGCATACCGGGGAAGTATCGAGCCGAACAGGTTTCCTGTTGTTTTTCTGTTCATCAAAATGCCCGCCGAGGATTACGATGTGAACGTCCATCCGACAAAAATGGAGGTTCGATTTTACAACACAAATCTCGTTCACTCTCAAATACTTGGATGCCTGCGTGAAAAGCTTCTGGCGACGAATCTCGATACCCCCGCGAAGCTGCCGGGCGCCCCGGCTGCGGCGGCGGCGAAGCCGGACGGAAGAATTGCCGATGCGATGGCGGAATTTTTCAAAAGGCATCGGCCTGACCAGGCGCAGCGGCGGCTCGATTTCAGACCGGCAAAAGCCGCCGAACGACGAATCGGGCATTTTCCCGGACACATTGACAACCCTGTGCCGCAGCGCAGCTTCATCCAGATACACGAGGCGTTCATAGTGGCCGAGGCCGACGATGGTTTTGTCATCATCGACCAGCACGCCCTGCACGAGCGAATAATGTACGAAGACCTGCGCCGTCGCATACGGCAGGGTAAGCTCGAATCGCAGAAGCTTTTGATACCGGCTGGCTTCCGGCTGACCGAAGCCCAGCTAAATGCGCTCGAGAGCAACGCCGGGCTTATCGAGCAATTGGGGATTGAGCTTACGGCCTTCGGCCCGAGGACGCAGGCAATCCAGGCATTTCCCAGCTTGTTAGCCGGGGTCGAGCCGGTCGAATTTGTTCAGGAGCTGCTGGATTTGCTCAGCGAAAGGGACACGACAGCCGATGCGGATGGCCTGCTCGATAAGGTGCTGAATATGGCCGCCTGCAAAGCGGCAATCAAGGCCGGTCAAAAACTGTCGGACGGCGAAATCGAACAATTGCTCGCAGACAAGGAAATCATCGAGCATTCAAGCCGCTGTCCCCACGGCAGGCCCACCGCAATCAGGTTCACAATCAGCGAATTGGAAAGACAGTTCAAAAGAAAATGACCCGTAAGAAGCGCTGGACAATACCGATTATTGTAATCGTCTGTTTAGCCGGTGTTCTGGCTTTGTACCGGCATAGCGGAGCGGACAGGCCGGGCCGGTCTTTTTCAAAGCCGACTGCCGGCAATCGCCCTCAGCGTATTGTCTCGCTTGCTCCGAATCTGACCGAAATACTGTTTGCCCTCGGTCTTGGCGACAAGGTCGTCGCCGTCTCCGACAACTGCGATTATCCCGCCGGGGCCGCCGAAAAAGCCAAGGTGGGGACATTCTGGCAGCCGAATACCGAGGTGATAATAGCGGCGAAACCGGATTTGGTGGTCACGCTGTGGTTCGAGCAGCAAAGGGCGGTTGCGGATACGCTTGGCAGAATCGGACTCAACGCACTGACTTTCAGGATAGAGAAAATCCCTGAGCTTTACGCCGCGATTGAGAAAATCGGCAAGGCCGTCGGCTGTGAGCAGCGGGCCGAGCGGTTGAACGGCAATATCGCAGGCCGGTTAAATGCGCTTCGGTCGCAATTTGCCTCGGCGGATAAGACAAAAGTCCTGTGGGTTGTCCAGAGCGAGCCGCTTCGCTTGGCCGGCAGAAATACCTTTATAAATCAACTCATCGAGCTTGCCGGCGGTGAAAACGCAATCGGGCCGACCATCCAGCAGTATCCGCCGGTGGGGACCGAGGAGCTTTTGACCTGCGGTGCGGAGGTTATAATCCAGTCTGCAATGGGTACAGCCAATACCGAACAGCAGCAGCAGGCCGCCGAGCACTTCTGGAGCAGATTTGCATCCCTGCCGGCAGTGAAGGATAAAAGGATTTATGTTGTCCGGGCTGATACGATGCTTCGGATCGGGCCCAGACTGCCCGAAGGAGCCGAGGCCATCGCCCATTGTCTGCACCCGGATTTCACAAGGCAAAAAAACCGGTAAGGCAAACGAATGACCGAGTTCCTGACAGCAAAGAACCTGACCATTAAAATTACCATTTGCTTAGCGATGCTTGCCGCCGTAATGGCCGGCTGCGCCCTGGTAGGCACGCATAGGATTTCGCTCAGCAATGTCTTCGCCGGGCCGGGCGCAGAAGCCGGTGCAAACATCGATTATGATATATTTGTCCGAGTCCGGCTGCCTCGGGTAATACTTGCGGCGCTGGTAGGAGCGGCCCTGGCCGCCGCCGGCGTTGTGCTGCAGGCGATTCTGCGAAATCCGTTGGCCGACCCATACATCCTCGGCATATCCAGCGGGGCGGGTCTCGGCGTTATCATCGCAGTCCTCTCGGGCATTACGTGGGGATTTGCAGCGGGCTCACCAATAGCGGTATTCGCATTTGCAGGGGCATTAGCGACCGTCTGGTTGGTCTGGGCGGTCGGCTACTTTGCAGGGGGCTCGCGCGTAACGTGCCTGCTTTTGGCCGGTGTGGTGGTCAATGCCTTCTTCTCGGCGGTGATTATGTTTTTGACCTCGATAGCCAAAAGCGAGCAGGTCTTTTCCACCATATTCTGGCTGATGGGCAACATAACGGAAAAAGCTCCGCCGGTATTATGGGCCGGCGGTGTCTGTATCATTACGGGTATAGCCGCACTGTTTGCCGTTTCCCACCGGCTGAATGTGCTGAGCCTGGGAGAAGAACAGGCCAAAGACCTGGGCGTCACCGCTTCACGGACGAGGGCCGTCGCCTTTGCTCTTGCAGCATTTATAACAGCAATCGCGGTCAGCTTGAGCGGCCTTGTCGGATTCGTGGGACTAATCGTCCCTCACGCGGCCCGGCTTGTGTTCGGGCCCGACCACCGTCAACTGCTGCCCGTAAGCGCGATAATCGGTGCGGCCTTTCTCGTTATTGCAGATACTATCGCCCGCACAATCGTCGCACCCGCCCAACTGCCGGTCGGCGTTATAACGGCAATAGCGGGCGGGCCTTTCTTTTTGCTGCTGTTAGCCAAATACAGCAGAAAGGTGGGCTGGTTGAAATGAGCGGCATCATAGAAGTTGAAAATCTGTTCTTCGGTTACACGACAAAGGACACGATTCTAAAAGACCTCAGCTTTGAGCTGCTGCGGGGACGGTTTCTGGCGATAGCAGGGCCTAATGGTGCGGGCAAGACAACACTGCTGAATCTGCTTTGCGGTTCTGTCAGGAGCAATGCCGGCTCGATAAGAATTGACACGGAAGATGTCGGCTCGTATCCGGTAAAACAGCTTGCCAAAAAAGTCGCCGTCGTCAGGCAGGAGATTGTGCCGGTATTTGAGTTTTCGGTGGCAGAAGTCGTTTCGATGGCAAGAACCCCCTATCTGGGGACGTTCGGATTTGAAAGCGGCCCCGACAAAAAAATCATCGCAGAGGCACTGGCTGTGACCGACACACAGAGGTTCGCGCCCAGGCCGCTCGCTCAGCTCAGCGGCGGCGAGCGACAGCGGGTCTTTATAGCAAGGGCGCTTGCCCAGGATACGCCCATCCTGCTGCTGGATGAGCCGACAAGCTTTCTCGATATGAAACATCAGGTCGGCATATACGATTTGCTCAAAAAGATGCAGCTTGACAGGGGAAAGACAATCCTGGCCGTAACACACAATATCAATCTCGCTATGCAATACTGCGATGAGATTTTGCTGCTTTCCTCGGACGGCGGTTACAGCCACGGCCCGGTCGAAGAAGTCCTCAACACCGAACTGATTGAGAGGGTATTCGCCGTCAAGACGTTCACCGGCAAAACAGATGTCGGCACGTTCTTTCTGCCCCGCGGCAAATTTACCAAAAACAGCCGGCAGAGCGGCCGGGAAACGGCGGAAACCTGACAGGGCCGCCCGCGATTCGCCCTCGTAACCGCTTGTCAGAACAAAAGTTATCCGTGGCGACCTGATTTGCCTTGAATAAATCGCATCCGGCGGCTATACTTTTTGGTTTTGTTGCCGTGATATATGGACGAAACAACCTGTTACGGGCTGAAAGCCCAAAGCGATTTTGAAAGGTCTTCACGGGTGTCCGCAGCGGTAAGTTAAGAGAAAGGCAGAACGAAAGTGATACAAAAAGGCAAGAACAACTCGAGAAAAACGATAAGCGCGACCCGGCGCAGGAAAGGCCGGCTGAGCAAAGGCGACATAGAGCACTTCAAGCAGTTGCTGCTGGCCAAGCGCAAAGAGATTATCGGCAATGTGAACGAGATGGAGGGAGAAGCGCTTAAGAAGTCGCGTCTCGATGCGAGCGGGGACCTGTCGAGCATGCCCATCCACATGGCCGATTTGGGAACAGACAACTACGACCAGGAATTCGCTATCGAACTGATGGACAGTGAAAGAAAGCTGCTCAATGAAATAGACGATGCCCTTCGTCGTATCGAAGAGAGCAAATACGGCATTTGTGAAGGCACGGGAAAAGCCATAGCCAGGGCACGTCTTGACGCCAAGCCGTGGGCCAGGTACAGTGTCGAATATGCACGCATGCTCGAACAGGGTCTTGCAACAGAGGCCCGGGAACAGCAGCAGGATTAAGCATAACGGCAGGGTTGCCGGGTGCAAGTCATTTCAGAGGATTTTGTCTGTGACAGCCACAACAAGGACACAGGCCAAACTGACTACCCTGCTGGCCCTCGTCTTTTTCTTCTCCGGCTTTTCCAGTCTTGTCTATCAGGTCGCCTGGCAGCGGCTGTTGTCGCTGCACTACGGCGTGGGGGCGGTCTCCATCACACTGATTGTAAGCATCTATATGTTCGGCTTAGGACTCGGGGCGCTGCTTGGAGGGTTCCTGGCCGAAAGATTTGAAAACAGGATATGCCTTTACTCCATCATTGAGCTGCTAATCGGCTGCTTCGGGCTTGTGAGTATCGGGTTTCTCGGTTTTCTTGCCCGGCTCAGCGCAGGGGCCGGCTATGTGTTCTCATTGCTGTATATGTCGCTGTTTTTGTGCCTGCCGACGTTGCTGATGGGTACAACGCTGCCGCTGTTGACAAAGGTATTTAATCGCCTGATTCATAACTTCTTTCGGACGGTAAGCGTTCTGTATTTTGTCAATACAATCGGCGCCGCCCTCGGAACACTGTTCGCCGGCTACGTGCTGATTTCACTGTTCGGCTTAGACACAGCCATCTACTTTGCAGCGGCAGTCAATTTCATATTGGCGGCGGTCATCTTCTCTCTCAGCAGGGTCCCTCTCGGTACGGCAAAACGGCAGATTACAGCCGGGCAAAATCAGCAGGCCGGCGAAATACTTGGCCGGGCGGCATACGCCATCGTGTTCGTAACCGGTTTTCTGGCAATAGGTTATGAGATTATCTGGCTGCGCGTTATTTCTGTTTTAGTCAAGGCCTCACCATACGCCTTCTCGACCGTGCTGTCGGTATATCTCTTTGGCATTGCAATCGGCAGCTTCTGGATGGGAAGGTTCCTGCGAAAAAGAAAACTAAAGGCCGACAGAGACCTTTTCTTTCTGCTGCAGTTCCTCATCGCCGCCTGCATAATGGTGACATTCGCCGGTTACTACTACCTGACCAGATACACTTTTTTAAGCTACTACACAGAAGTATCCTTCGCCTGCCCGGTCCACCCGCCTTTGATAAGCACCGGCTCGGTCCTGACCGACCTTCACTGCTCACTGGACATATTCGCCTGGCCTGTGCTGTTCGTACTCGTACCGACCATACTTATGGGCGCAAGTTTTCCCCTGATTTCGTCGCTGGCCTTGTCCAGCCGTGATAAAGAAGGCAAAACAATCGCATCGGTCTATTTCTTCAACGTCGCCGGCAATATCCTCGGCGGCATAGTTACCGGTTTTCTGCTGCTGCCGATGCTGGGGACAGAACCCACCGTGACGTTGTTTGTATCGGCTGGAGTTCTGTTTGGATTGGCTGTCACCGGCATACACGGCAGGAAACTGCCCGCTGCAGAGAGAATCGCCCTGGTTGCCGCCATGCTGCTGGCGGCAGTGATTTTCCTGCCCCGAAAGGGACGGCTCTACGAAACTATGCATACCCGGCCGGCGGAGCAATTCAACACGTACATAGAGGAAGGAAAGGAGGGGGTCGTCGTTACTTACCGGTACGGCGAGATAGTGGTCAATTACATAAACGGCCTTGCTCACGGAATGCGCCCCCAGCCGCTGTTCAATTACGAAACCATAGAAGCGGCAAGCTTCGCACCAAAGGTCGAAAACGTATTGATAATCGGCTTCGGTACCGGTGCGGTCACCGAGACGGTTCTCAAACTCAGGGACGTTAAAAAAGTCACGCTTGTCGAAATAAGCGGCGCGCTAATCAAAAACCTCAGGAAGATTCCTGAAATTGACGGGATATTGAGCGATACCAGAATAGAGACGGTCATTGACGACGGCAGAAGATACCTGCTCGCAACGCCAGAGAGATTTGACCTGATACTGACCGACCCGCTCAGGGCGACCACCTCCTACAGCAACAATCTTTACTCGCATGATTTTTACGAATTGGCCAAAGACCATCTTAATCCCGGCGGCGTCATAATGGTCGGCATCTACGAGCACAGCGATACCCTTAACAGGATTATGTACAGGACTCTGCTGTCGGCATTCAGGCACGTCCGCGCGTACAGGTTCTTTTGCCTTGCATCCGATGAGGTACTTGAAAAAAACAGCCAGAGACAGGGCGATTTACTCGCCTCATTCGGCCCTGAAATGCGCAAGATGCTGTCGTCCGGGGCACTGCTCGATTTTTCAGAAGTACAGAGAAGGCCCGATGCCTCGCCAAAACCTGAGCAGATATACCTTGGGGACGAAAAGTATATCGAAAAACTGACCGACGGATACCCAATCAACCGGGACAACAAGCCGGTTTGTGAGTATTATATCGGGCTTCTGATACGAAAGCTTCTGCCCGGCGGCAGGTGAAGCCGTTTCAGAAATTTTTCCCCCTGAGAATGTAACTGGCCGCTCGATAATCGTCAAAACAAGGGCAAAGATTGACAATGAGCCGCAGATGGTAAAAATATTGCAAAACAGCTTGGAAAAAGGCCGATAATCAGTTATATGTGTGGGCGTTTTCCACAAAAGCACAGAAAGCTGTAACTGTTTTTGAAAGGAAGCGAAATGGACAGTGCAGAGCAATCCACTCAGTTTCTCGAAGGGCTCCTTTTCCCGAAGATACTGCAAACCTTCCGAATGGCGATTCAGCCGAGCAAGCTGATAATCGCATTCGGAGCTATACTGGTAATATTCCTGGCCGGCTGGCTTATGGATTTTTCCCGAACGGTCGTCGCCACTCCCGGCATGCAGGGCCAGGAAACGGAACTGCAGATATACATGAGCGGGCCTGAACGGCTTGACTCCTACATCGAACGATACGGAGACGCCGGCGAAAACTGCGGCGTATTCACAACACTCTGGACTTTTGCAAGAGAGAAGTTTCACGGTGCGCTCAAATCGCTTTTCGCCTTCGACCTGCCCGGGGTTGTACGAAACGTTGCGGACTATCTCAATGCAGTCGTCTGGGCGGCAAAATACCATTACATCTACTCCATTTTCTTCTGTTTAATCGAGCTTGCAGTCATTGCCGTTGCGGGCGGCGCAATATGCCGCATCGCCGCGCTGCAGTTTGCGCGAAATGAAAAACCCGGGTTAGGCGAGGCGCTTCGCTACAGCTTGAAAAAATTCACAAGCTTTTTCTTTACCCCGCTGGGCCTGGCTGTATTGGTCGCCATCCCGTGTGTGCCCATACTGCTGCTCGGGCTTGTTACCAACATCCCCGTAGCCGGCGAGGTTGTGCTGGTTATCTTTATGATTTGTGCCCTGGTTTTGGGCGCGGTAATCGCCGTTGTCCTGATAGGGACCGTCGCGGGATTTAACCTGATGTTTCCCGCCATCGCCTATGACGGCGCCGACGTCTTCGACGCGATAGGCCGGGCCTACAGCTACGTCTGTGCCAGACCCTGGCGGCTGGGCTTTTACTACGCCGTAGCCATCGTTTACGGCGCAATCTGCTACATCTTTGTACGATTCGTCGCCTTTGTGATGCTGTGGGTAACGCACGCGCTGCTGTGCTTTGCCGTCTGGGCCAACAGTGCCGGCAACCAGCCGGATAAAATTATGGCCATCTGGCCCGAGCCGAGCTTTATGAAGCTGCACGCATTATCATCCTTAGCGGCCAACCACTGGGAATCTTTCATCGCCTGCATCGTTTATCTGATTGTGATGTTAGTCATAGGCCTGCTGGTCTCCTTCATAACAAGCTACTACTTTTCAGCCGGCACCGTCATCTATGCACTGATGCGAAAAAAGGTTGACAACACACCTCTCGACGATATTTACATTTACCGGGCCGAGCCAAAACTCGATGAGCCGAGTGAGCCGACAAAGGCCGAATCCAGTGCACCCAGCCGGAAAACGGACTCCAAGGACAAAGGCGACACACCAAAGCCGAAGCAATAACAGCAAACCTCGGCTGTTCAAAAAACGCCGGACCCGCAAGTAACAGGCGATGCCGGAGAGCATCGCCTTTTTAATTTGTCAAGCCCCGCATCAGTCCGCAGCGCAGCACTGACCCGGCGGGCGCCTCGACCGAAACCCAGCCGGAGCCGTTAAGTGCCGGGCGAATAGAGGAACTGATTGACTGGACGCTTGAGCAGTGGCAGAGCAATGATGAGCTGCGGGAGACGGTAAGCGAATCCGAATTGCAAGATATTGTCGATTCACTCAAAGGCGAACTGTAAGAAGCCGGCTGTCGGCGAGGCGATATTACTGAAAGTCGAACAGGGACTGCGTTTTTATCATCGCAATCTGGTCGGGGTATGCGGCAAAGGTATGCACGTGCAGCTCGGTTCTTCTGGCCTCGAAGTCGATATAGCAGAACGGCTGGAGGCCGTCTATTTCCAGCTCAGGGAATTTGACGAAGATGCCGCGGTCCCTGCCGAAGCGTTCGAGGTCGGTGTGGCTCTGGCGATACAGATTGGCGCTCATTCGTTCGACCTGAAAATCGGTCATATAGCTGACGCCCCTGCTCAAGGTGCACTTGTGGGAGCGTGGGCCGCGAAACTGAAAACGCTCTATCAGCCCTCGCTGAGGCAGCATCTGCCCAGGTGCGCTGATTACTTCCGTCAGGCACACATTTCCGGCAAATACACTTACGACGTGAGCGCAGCCGGTGACCCAGATGAGCGCTTCATATTTCTCCGTCCTCAGTTTCCTGCTTGCATAGATATTGAACAATTCAGGATGCAGGGGGCGTTGAAACAAGCTGAATGATAACTCTTCGATAGCTACATTTATCTGAGGCGATTCCATCTATCTCTCGGCCGTAAAAGCTACAGTAAAAGCAAACGTTGTCATCTCTGTCCACACCCCCATTATACAAGAATCGCCGCAGCCGATTCAAGGGCCTTATCAATACTGATAAGGGCTTTGAGGACACTTATAGGACCGTTATTTTGCAAATCAAGCGTTTCAAAAGAGTAACAGAAATGAAGTT
>CAYMYK010000058.1:0-15068 GCA_964394625.1 uncultured Pirellulales bacterium | reverse complement strand
AGCCGGAGGCATACATCCCCCAGCGCGACATCTACATCGAAAAAGACGCCTCGAAAAACGCCGACCTCGACCGCCTGCGACTTTCAACCACCACGTCACTATCTACCCGGGACGATTGCATCATTGTCGCATCCGTCTCCTGCATCTTCGGACTCGGCTCACCCGAAGACTACAAGGCCAGTGTTGTGGCCGTCCGCACAGGCGACCGCATAGAAAGAAACGACCTGCTCGGCCGATTAGCCGACATCCAGTACACCAGAAACGACATCGACTTCCAGAGAGGCACTTTCCGTGTCCGCGGCGACGTCGTCGAGCTTCACCCCTCGTATGAATCATTCGCCGTCCGCTTTGAGTTTTTCGGCGATTCAGTCGAAAAAATCAGCTACATAAATCCCATATCCGCCGAGGTCCTCGCCGCCGAACAGCAAATCTTCATCTACCCCGCCCAGCACTATATTATGCCCTCGGACAGAATCTCTTCCGCCGTCGAAAGTATAAAAGCCGAGCTCGAGCATCGCCTTGCCGAATTCCGCAGCCAGGGTAAGCTCCTCGAAGCACAGCGGCTCCAGGCAAGAACCATGTACGATATCGAGATGCTCACCGAGGTGGGTTACTGCAGCGGAATTGAAAACTACTCAAGACACCTCTCCGGCCTCGCACCCGGTACAAGACCATACACTCTAATTGATTACTTCCCGAGGGATTTCCTTCTATTCATAGACGAATCCCATGTCACCATCCCCCAGGTTCGCGCGATGTGGGCCGGCGACAGAAGCAGAAAACAAGTCCTCATCGAGCACGGCTTTCGCCTGCCCAGCGCCTTCGACAACAGGCCTCTGCGATTCGAGGAGTTTCAGCAAAACTGGAACAGGATCATCTTCGTCTCCGCAACGCCGGGGCCCTTCGAGATGGAATTATGCGATAATGAAGTCGTCGAGCAAGTCATCCGCCCAACCGGACTCATCGACCCCGAACTCTTCGTCCATCCCGCCTCGAACCAGGTCCCGCACCTGCTCGGCGAAATCGAAAAAAGAGTCAAAGCTAGAGAAAGGGTCCTCGTCACAACACTTACGAAAAAGTTAGCCGAAGACCTCGCCGGCTTCATTGCCAAAAAGGGATTCCGATGCCGATACCTGCACAGCGAAATCGACACCCTCGAAAGGGTCGAAATTCTCCGTGACCTGCGAGGCGGAAAATTCGATGTCCTCGTCGGCATAAACCTGCTCCGCGAAGGCCTCGATCTGCCTGAAGTCTCGATGGTCGCCATACTCGACGCCGACAAGGAAGGGTTCCTCCGCAGCGAAACATCCCTCATACAGACCATAGGCCGAACCGCCCGAAACGTCAACGCCACCGTCTTCCTCTACGCCGATACCGTTACCAAATCTATGGAAAAAGCTATTGACGAAACAGACAGACGCCGTAAAATCCAGCTACAATACAACGCCGAGCACAACATTACGCCTGAGACCATAAAAAAGGAAATTCGCTCAGGCCTCGACCTCCAGCTAAAGGCGAGAAAAACCGCTCGACAGGCCGTGCACTTTGAATCAGACGAATTCGAAAAAGCCGAGCTGGTAGCCCGGTTGGAAAAGGAAATGCTCGATGCAGCCCAAAATCTCGACTTCGAGCGGGCCGCCTTTCTCCGTGACCAGTTGCAGCAATTGAAAGAACTGCCCGAACTCGTGCTCCTTGACTCGAAAAGAAAAAAAAGAGACCACCTCATTGTTAAAAAACTGAAAACAAAGACCAAAGGCACAAAATAGTATGAAAGAGCTGAACATCAAAAAGGTAGAGCCAATAATCCAGTTGGCAATCGACGAGGATCTCGGCACCGGCGATATGACCAGCGAGCTGATATTCAAAGACAGCGTTACTGCGAAGTATAACGTCATATCACGCGAGGAAATAGTTGTCAGTGGTATGAACATTGTAAGGGAAATCCTCTCACGTTACGACAAACGGCTGAAGCTGAAAGTCCTCGTCGATGAGGGCCAGCCCGCTTATGTCGGATGCAAGCTCGGCACAATCGAAGGGCCCCTTCGAAAAATCCTCAGTGCCGAACGCGTCACGCTGAACTTCCTGCAGCGGCTCAGCGGCATAGCCACCACTACGCGAAAGTACGTCCGGGCCATCCAGGGCACAAAAGCGAAAATCTACGACACGCGAAAAACCCTGCCCGGCTGGCGAATCCTCGAAAAATACGCCGTCCGGTGCGGCGGAGGATACAACCACCGCCTCGGACTCTACGACGGCGTCCTCATCAAAGATAATCATATCGCACAGCTCGGAAAAAACTTCCAGCCGAGACTGCGGAAAATTGTCGAAGAGGCCAGAAAACTGAAAAACGCAAAGTTCATCGCCGTCGAAGTTGACCACGTTGACCACCAGCTAAACTACGTCCTCGAAATACCCGGCATCGACATCGTCCTGCTCGACAACATGGGCCAGTGGCAGCTAAAACACGCCGTCTATAAGAGAAACGAAATGTGCGGCAAGGGCAAAAAACCTCTGCTTGAGGCCTCCGGCAACATCACACTCACCAATGTCTCCGCCATCGCACAGTGCGGCATTGACCGCATCGCCGTCGGCGCTATAACCCACTCTGCCACCGCCGTGGACATCGGACTGGACGGATGAGCACAGCTATGTCACCGCCCGATGCGCTCGACCCCGACAAAATAAGGAAAAATCTCAAAACTAAGCGCATCGGCGGAAAAATCCTCGTCTATAATCGAACCACAAGCACGAATGACATCGCCGCCGAATATGCAAAAAACAAGAATAACGACGGCCTCGTAATACTAACCGAGGAACAGACCAAAGGCAGAGGTCGTTCCTCAAACAAATGGCAAAGCGGCTGCGCCGACAGCATCCTCTGCTCAATACTGCTCACAGAATCCACGCTCAAGGCCGAGCTGCTCTCGCTCACCGCCGCCGTCGCAACCGCCGAAGCTATAGGCAAACCCGCAAAACACCACGCAAAAATCAAATGGCCCAACGACGTCATCCTGAACAATAAAAAAGTTGCCGGAATACTGCTCGAATCAAAAAAATTCAAAAACCACACGGCCCACATCATCGGCATCGGAATCAACTGTCACCAGGCAAAAAACTCCTTCCCACCCGAGCTGAAGGCAATTGCTACAAGCCTGCGTTTGGAAACGGGGACAAGCACCGACAGAATCTCGCTCACCAAAAGATTACTGACCTCGGTCGAGCGATGGCTCAAAATTGCAGAAAAAAACGACCGCAAACTAATCGAGCAATGGCAAAAGCTCAGCATACAGCTAAATCACCGCCTCACAGTCGTTTACGACCAAAGAAGGTTCACCGGCAATTGCGTCGGTCTGGACCCTCAAAAAGGCCTTATTGTGCAGCTCGACTCCGGCGGGCTTCAGTTTTTCCCTGCCGCTCACACATCCATCGAAAAATAATCACTTTACACAGGCCCAACCGGCCAATTATAATTCGGGCATTCGTCGAAGGAGCCAATAAAAATGCAAAACCTCAAAACCCACGCAAAGGGCTTAATCACACTGATAGCTGTCTCAACGCTGGTAACCGGCTGCTCTGCCCTGCCGCCTGCCTCGATTGCACCGTACAATTGGAAGCACACCGACACATCGCTGGCACTCACCAAAGACGACCAAATCGTCTGGCAGCTCAACTACGACCAAAAAGAGGACAAGCCATACTTCCATCCTGTTGCCCTCACCGATGGCACCGTTCTGACCGAGCTGAGACCGCCCGACCACGTATGGCACCGGGGCCTGTGGTGGTCCTGGAAAACCATCAACCGACTTAACTACTGGGAAGAAGACAAAGTCTCTCACCTCGCCAACGGAAGAAACGAAATCACAAAGGTCAAAGTAAAACCACATTCCGACAAAAGCGCCGACATCGAAATCCACATCAGCTACCATCCTCGCGGAAAACCGCCCGTCCTTACGGAAAAACGACTGCTAAAAATCAGCCCGCCCAACGAAAAAGGAATTTACTACATCGACTGGAAAAGCACCTTCACCGCTAAAGACAAAGACGCCGTCCTCGAACGCACACCAATACTCGGCCAGCCGAACGGCGTCGCCTGGGGCGGCTACGCTGGCCTGTCCGTCCGCCTCGCAGACAGCGCAAAAAACTGGCAGGCCATCGACAGCGAAGAACATACTTACAACAGGGAATTTAACAATGCCAAGGCCCGCTGGTGCGATTACACCATCGAGCCGACGCCCGGCAAACCAGCCGGCATCGCCATATTCGACCACCCCTCAAACCCTCGCCACCCAACACCCTGGTACATAATCCTCGGACAAGGAATGAAATACTTCAGCCCCGCATTTTTGTTCCACGAACCATACACTTTAGAGGCAAACGACACACTCACACTCAAGTATAGAATCCTCATCCACCCCGGACGAACAGACCGCAGCATGCTCGAAAACCAATGGCAATCTTTTAGTAAATTGAAATGGTGACAAAAATGAAACAGCTTAAACTTACAAGAAGACAATTCATTCAATCAACCGCCGGTGCAATCGCACTTCCCTATGTGATAACTACCTCCGCTTTGGGCAGCGAAACAAAATCCCCCGCCTCCGAACGCGTCACGCTCGGCCACATCGGCGTCGGAGGCCAGGGTAGCGGCCTGCTCGGCGCCTTCCTCCAGGTCAAAGAGGCCCAGCCCGTCGCCGTCGCAGACCCCATCAAAGAACGCCGTGACAAATGGGTATCAAGTATTGGCTGTGATGCCTACAATGACTTCAGAGATATTCTCGCCCGCGACGACATCGACGCCGTCGTCGTCGCAACGCCCGACCACTGGCATGTACCCATTGCCATCCTCGCCGCAAAGGCGGGAAAAGATATGTACGTCGAAAAACCCCTCGGGCTCAGTATCGAGCAGGACCAGGCCGCAAGAAAAGCCGTCAGAGACTACAACCGCGTCTTCCAGTATGGAACGCAGCAGCGCTCGGACCGAAATTTCCGATTCGCCTGCGAGCTAACAAGAAACAAATACATCGGCGAACTAAAGGAAATCCACGCATGGTGTTCCGGCGGCGCCCGCGGCGGCTCGACGAAACCGGAACCTGTACCAGAGGGATTCGATTATGACCTCTGGCTCGGCCCGGCTCCGGTCAAACCATTCAATACCGACCGCTGTCTGCGAGCCGACGGGCTCAAAGGTGGATACCACATCTACGATTATGCCATCGGCTTTATCGCCGGCTGGGGCGCTCACCCGCTCGACATCGCTCAATGGGGCAACAACACAGACAATACCGCTCCGGTCATCTACGAAGGCACCGGCACCCTGCCGCATGACGGCCTCTTCGATACAACCCTCGACTGGGACATTAACTGCGCCTACGAAAACGGTGTCAGGATGAAGTTCATGAGCATGAAAGTCGCCGGCCGTATCGTTCGCAAATACCGCCCAATGAACGACCACGGCACTACCTTCATTGGCGACAAGGGCTGGGTCAGTGTTGACCGTGCGGGCATTTACGCCGACCCGCCCGATCTGCTCGCCCTTACCCTCAAACCAACCGACATCCACCTCTACAAAAGCAACAACCACTATGCAAACTTCGCCCGGTGCGTAATAAGCAGGAAAGACCCTATCAGCCCAATCGAGACCGCCGTCCAATCCGACTTCATAAGTCACCTCAGTGACATAGTCGTCCGAACAAAACGCAGCATAAAGTGGGACCCGAAAAACGAGAAAATCGTCGGCGACAAAGACGCCGAGCGATACATAACCCGAACAATGAGAAGTCCATGGCATCTGTAAAAAATTGAATCAAAACTTAAAGGAGGTATTCAAATGGGAAAAGTCGCAATAGGAGTAAATCTCGAATTCATCCGCCACGAAGACAAACCCCTCCAATGGGGGCTCGAAAAGGCCGCCGAGCTTGGCTATGAATATGTCGAACCGTGGGTACATCTGGGAAGAGAGCTGATGAGCGAAGCCGGCTACTACGCAACTATCTCGATGTCCGATGACCCCATCCGGGTAAAACGAATGTGCGAAAAGGCCGGTGTCAAACTCTCCGCCTTTTCTTCTCACACGCCGTTGTGCAAACCCGACATAGGCCTTAACTATCTCAAACAGTCAATCCGCTTTGCCGCCGAAGCCGGCGCCCCGGGTGTTACCACCGACGAAGGGCCAAAACCGCAGTGGACCACCGAGGAGCAGGATTTCGTCCTGATGAAATATACCCTCACCGAGGCCGCCGCAGTAGCCGAACCACGCGGCGTCTTCATCGGCCTTGAGCCGCACCAGCAGTACAGCAAAACGCCCGAAGGACTCGACAAAATGTACAACCTCGTTGACTCACCCGCCATCGGCATCAACTTCGATACCGGCAACAGCTACATCGCAGGCCAGGACCCAATCGTCTGGCTCGAAAGTATCAAAGACCGGCTCGTACACGTCCACGCCAAGGACATCTCCGTCCGGCACTCACAGGCCGAACGCGGAAAAGTTACCGGCACCCCCGCCGGCTGCGCCTGCGGAGACGGCGTCATCGACTGGAAAAAAATCATCGAAATCTGCAAATCCGCTCCACGTGACATTGTTTTCAGTGTCGAATGCGGCACCGTCGCTCAGGCAGAGGCAAGCGTAAAACATCTTAAGTCTTTGCTTTGATATTCAGCACGTCAGACCGAAACGGAAAGGAATTGGATATGAACGACAACAGCAAAAAGCCGCAACTGACTCGGCGTGCCTTCCTGGGTACTGCTCTCGCAGCCACAGTATCCCTGAGCAATATCAGCCGCTCCACCGAACCGTGGCAGATGAAGTTATCCACGTCGTCCGTCCATTTCAGGTCACTGCCCATTGAGCAAGCATGTCAAATCATTGGCCGGCTCGGTTTTGAGGCGGTCGATATCTGGGCAAAATTCGATTGGGGAGGCCCATGCCGACATCTCGAAGAAGTGCTTGAAGATATCGGGGCCGACAAATTCGCCCAAATCCTCACCGACAATAAGCTCAAACTTTATGCGGTCTCAATGTATGGTGACCGCTATGAGCGCTACGCAAAGATGCTTGGGAAACTGGGCGGCTGCGTCGTAATCAGAGGCAGCGCCGAATCCTGCAAGCCCGAGCTGTTGACCGAGAATATGAAACGCCTCCTCGAATCTCTCAAACCGCAGCTCGATTTGGCTGAAAAGTATGATTCCTACATTGCCATCGAGAACCACGGCAATTCGCTGCTGGATTCGGTCGATTCGCTCAAGGCACTTGTGGACCTCAACAAGCATCCACGCCTCGGTATTGCTCTAGCGCCGTATCACCTCCAGCAACGCACAGAATCGGTGGAGCAGGCAATAAACATCGCCGGCAAGCAGCTTCTGTTCTTCTATGCCTGGCAAAACGCAGAGTCAGTCAAACAGTTACCCGGCTTGGGACCCACCGACTTCAAACCCTGGCTCGCCGAACTTGCTCGTATAGACTATCGATGGTACGTCAACCCGTTCATGCACCACGAGCCTAAACCGGACGAAATGGAAAAAGCACTGGCGAAGAGCCGTGATTATCTGCTGAAGTGCAGCCGACAAACCCCTCCAGCCGGGACTGAACCGCTGTGATACTGCTTACTTGACTATCGAAACAGAAAGGAAGTGAAATATGAATACCGAAAGCAACAATTCACAACTCAACCGTCGCCGGTTCCTGAAGAACGCCTCGACTGCCGCTGCTGCGTTTGCCGTGTTAGGGACATCGCGTGCAAGGGCCGGCGCAAATGACAAACTGGGCGTCGGTTTCATCGGCTGCGGCGGCCGAGCCAACAGCCACATGCAAACAGTCCACTGGTTAAAAAACGACGGCGGCGAAGCCGTTGACATTGTCGCTCACTGCGACGCCTATCGACCCAGAATGCAAAAGGCCGCCGACGGCTACGGCGGAAAGCAGTACACCAGCCACCGCGATTTGCTCAAAGACCCGAACGTCGATGTCGTCTGCATCGCAACTCCCGACCACCAGCACGGCTACCAGGCCATCGACGCACTCGAGGCGGGCAAAGACGTCTATTGCGAAAAGCCCGTCACCCACTGGCGACAGTTCGATTTAACAAAACGCCTCGCCAAAGAAGTCGAGAAATCAGGCCGGGTCTTCCAGCTCGGCACTCAGGGTATGTCCGACTCCGCCTGGCACCAAATGAAAAAACTCATCGCCGCCGGGCTGATCGGCCGGCCCATCCACGCCGAGTGCGGCTACTTCCGCGTCGGCGACTGGGGCGAACGCGGTATGCATATCGACGATACCAACGCCAAACCAGGCAAAGACCTCGACTGGCAGGCATTCCTCGGCGACTCTCCCAAGCGAGACTTCAACGTCAGCAGATACTTCCGCTGGCGTATGTACGAGGACTACGCCGGCGGACCATCCACCGATCTGTTCCCGCACTCGCTGACTCCCGTCGCATATATGCTCGGCGTCAAGTTCCCCTCTATGGTTGCTGCAACAGGAGGAAAGTACCGCTACCAGGAACGTGAAATCCCCGATACCTTCAACATGCTCGTTGACTATCCCGAAGGTATCACCGTCGCCGTACTCGGAACCCAGGGCAACAACTTCAATCCTCGCGGCGCAAGAGGCGCCGGAAGCCGCATCCCCATAATCCGCGGCTGGGAAGGTACCCTCACCATCGAGGGAAATCAGATTGTCTTCATCCCAATGGCCGAAGACTGGCTCGTCGAGGCCTCAAAGAAAAAACCACAGCGCTTCAAAATCGAGCACGGCGAAGACCAGGTCGAATTCTGGCGTGATTTTCTAAAACGCTGCCGGGCGGGCAACCCGAAAACCCTCAGCCCGATGGACCTCGGATACTGCGTCCAGACCGCCTGCCAAATGGCAATGATGGGCCTGCGCGCCGGAAAAATCGCCAAGTTCGACTCCGAAAAAGAGCAAATCCTGCTCTAAAACAAGGCGGCTTTGCTGCTAAAGATACCCGGGCCAATCGGCACCACACGCTGCCGATTGGCCTTTTCATCTTTGTTCTGCTATAATACCTGTTCGTCTTGAATACCATACCCTTAACTCTAATTGTCAAAGGGCATAAACATGCGACACCGCATTCAATTCCGCCGTAGTTCGTCCGGGAAGATTGTGACTCTGAGTTTCGTGCATCCGTATGGAACCAGAGTAACTGTTCCAGTTCATCCTCCAGATTGGCCTTTACCGTATCAGGATATGGCAATTCCGGTGTCAGCAAAAAACGTCCTTGCACAATGTTATTCTTGTTCAACTCGCCACCGATCCATTGCCATTGTTTGAGAGTATCGTGTTCTTCGATCCGCCAGTCTTTGATCTTTCTGGCTGGGACGAGCATTTCAATCGGGCAATGCTTGATATCCCATGGAAAACCCTCTATTGAATCACTGAGTTTGAGTTTCACTCGTTCATCAAGTTTGTCGGCGCCCATTCATATTATGTTGATGTTATCTCTTATCGGCCTGTTCGATCCGGCTTAGTATTTTGTCTCTTGCAATTGCCGCTTCGGAAGCAACCGCCTCGTCGTTTAAGTACGGTTCTATAATCTGAAGCGCTTGCGGTGCTGCAATGTTGCCCAGTCCCGACAATACAAGCTTCTTTTCCTCAGGACGTTTCGCAAACCCCAGTGCCTTTTCATACATCGCCAGTGTCTCCTCTGTGGGCCGCTCGTAACCCAGTCTGAGCAATCGCACATATCCACGAAACGCTAATATACGATGCGTATCGTTCGCAGACTCGGCCATAACATCCAGAAGACTATCCACCGCCTGCGTGTTGGGCCAGGCCGCCAGCTCGCGAATCGCCGTGTCACGGACCTGTTCGTCTTTGTCACTCAGCGTTTGCTGAATCACTTTTAGTCCCTTGTCATTGCCTATGCCGCCTATGCGTAGAAGAGAGCATTTGACGCCTGAACGCTGCTCATTTTCGAATACGCCCAGTATTTCATCAGCTCGCTGATTCTCATTACCGATATTCTTTGCCACTGCGATAATTGCCCTTTCTGCCTCTGACCGACATCCCGTGCCGTCATCCGAATCCGCCAGATTCAAGTAGCGTTCAATCAGAATCGCCAGTTGCTTTTCACCAGCTAACTTGCCGAGGGCCCTGAATGCGGCCTTGCACACATCGCTATCCCGGCTGGACGCCTCGTCAAGTAATGCAGGGACTGAACCGGATGCACGCCTGTCGCTGAGGACCCTGATTAACTCGACATGGGTTTGTGCCTCCGCGGTCTGCATAGTATCAATGATAGCGCTCTCGACTCCGGCGCCACTAATCCTTCTCAGAGATGCCAGGGCAATATTCTTCTCCCTGGCACTTCGGTCGTCTGCAATGGCTTTGCAGAGCGTCTTAACCGAAGATTTGTCGCCTATAATTCCCAGCGCCTCAAGGGCGGCCTGCCGAACTTCGGGCCTGGGGCTTTGTGTCATTTCAGTAATGGCCGGCCTGACGGATGCGTCGCCTGTCTCAGCCAAAGCGTAAATAAGAAGACTTTGCTGCCGGCCCTCCAATCGAGGCAGTTCTGCAACAAGCTCGCTTATCACGTTTTCCGCCTTCAGTCGTGGGCTGTTGGCAATAGCTGTGTTCTTTAACATTTCGTCATCACCGTACAGGACTGATTTGACGCGAGCCAGTGCCTCCGGGCCTTCGATGTTCATTATGCCCAACAGAGCAGACCGACGGAACAGTGCATCGTCGCTTTTCAGCAGCTCATTATAAATCGACAGCGCCTCAGTTTCGCGTCCCTGCAACGCCAGAAATTTGGCATGTTGCAAGTATGCCTCTGTTGCCACGGCCTTCATTCCTGCGTCGGTGCTTGAGCGAAATCTCTCCAATGCCTTTATCGCGGATTCGCCGCCAATCTTTCCCAGAGCAACTGCGGCACTTTCAGCCACGTCTGCATTGTTGTTCGATACAAGCTTGGTCAGGATTGGAATACTCTCCCGGTCGCGGCGGTCTCCCAGAATGTTAATGATTCTGACTTTGGTATTGTCACCGACGTCCCGCAGCGCCTGGCGCAGGGCCTCGCCGGCCGTAGCAGATTGATTATTTCTGAGGGCAAAACAGGCCATCTCCGCCGTCTTTTCATCTGCCAGCATTTCTGCAAGCGAGGGCACTGAAATCTCTGTTCCAATAATCCAAAGTTGTTTGCATACAAACCACTTGCCCTCAGCAGCAGCATCCGATTTCAGAAACCCTGCCATTTCCTGTTCGACATATTCGCTGAATTCGCCCTGATTTTGACACTGCCGCACAATTGCCTCAATCGTGCGCAGAACGTTCGGATCCGCCTGGTATTCGTAATCCTTCAACTGCTCGAGCTGTTCGTCAACATCCTGTTTGGTGAAAGCTGCTGCCTCCGTGTCAGGAACGAGAGAACAGAATATCAATAGTGCGACCGCCGCTAAGACGCAGTATGTTTTTATATCATTCATCTCACTATCCTTTTTACAGTGTGTAAACTGACCGGTTACGTTCGTTGAGTTTATTACAGTCGCCAGGGTGGCCGCATCGCTCTCGAAATCATTGCGTTGGCCTGCGAATCATTGACAAATCGTTCCGATTGAGGGTCCCACTTCAGGCTGCGCCCCAGACGCAGACATATATTAGCAATGTGCCCGACAGTCGTTGCCCGATGAGATTTTTCAGCCGAGCACACGGTCTCCCTGCGGCTCCTGATGCAATCCAGGAAATTGCGAATATGCTCTCCCGTATGAGCCCAGCTCCGAGATGATATGCCTCGATACCTCAATATCGATTCGGGTTCTGCAGTAACCACATTCGTTTCATCGTCCACCTGAATCCAGCCCTCGGTCCCGACGAAACGAATAAACCGTTCTTCAAAGAGACCTTTGGATTGAAGTACCAGCTTCAGCCCGTCGGCGTACGTACAAGTCACCTTGCCGCTAATGGGTACGTCGGCAAAATTGTTCTCGGCAAAGACCCCTGTGCCTTCGTAATCGACAGGCCCTGTATCATCCTTATCGAGACCCCACTGAGCAATATCGGTATAGTGACATCCCATCCCAATCATCGACCCTCCCCCGGTGTCCCAGAAGTCGTTCCAGCCATAAACACGCCTTGGTATAAAGGGATGATAAGGCGTCGGCCCCAGCCACATATTGTAGTCAAATCCGTCCGGAATCGGTGCCGGGCCCTGCGGCCTTACCATTCCGCTTTCCCACACCTGCGCAATCACCGTGTGCACCTTGCCAATCATGCCCCTTTGAGCGACCTCTACCTGAAATTGATAAGAGTCCACTGAACGACGCTGATGACCGCACTGATAGACCGTTGCGAGTTTCTTCATTGTATCAGCGACGGCCCTGCTTTCTTCGATGGTCAGTGACATTGGCTTTTCGGAATAAATGTCCTTGCCCGCCCTTGCCGCCATGATAGAGGAAATCGCGTGCATCCGGTCACCCGTGGCAATTAAGACCGCATCGATATCATTACGTGCCAGAACATCCCTGAAGTCGTGATAGGCAGTACAATCACTGTTTCCATGATGTGCATCCACACGGGCTTTGGCGTCCTCGCGTCGGTCTTGCCGTGCATCGCATACGGCAAGGCACTGTACCTCTTTGAACGTCATGAAATGGTCCAGCACAACCGTGCCTCGACCGCCGTTGCCGATAGCCGCCAGTGTAATTCGTTCGCTGGGGGCAACGCTGCTACCCCTGCACAGTGCAGAAACGCCGATTACCGTCGGCACAGCGCAAACAGCAGCGGCCTTTAAAAAATCTCTTCGCCCCATCTCTTCGTTATTCATAGCCGGTTCCCCATAAATGATAAAACTGATAAATAAGCATCTGACCCGAATCTACTGTCTGATACCTCTACTACCACAATTTTCTTCAAAATGCAACAATCCGGTAGTCCTCCCACAAAGTCCCTCCAATCCCCCTTCTCCCAACAAATCCCCGCACAAACTCAGACTATCCCCTGTTATTTTCCCGCCGTGTACCTGAAAAGATACACCATATAACCCGCACATTGCTTGTTGGTTTTAACGCGCCCAATGACATAGATTATTGCTGCATCGACGGTACAGCCGTAACAGCGGCACTTGAGCAGCTATTCATGCCATACCAGAACGGCTGAACCAAAATTGTCAGTGATGTTCTGTTAGTTCTTCGATGTAAAGCTGAGTAACTTCGTCTGCCGTCAGGGCCCTGTTGAATATTCTGACATCATCAGCAAGACCTTTGAAGTTATTCTTAGTGAAACGGCCACCGATGCAGACAGGCATATTGTTGTTGCCAATCGAGAACGTGGCCGGATGAGGCGGTGACGGGTCATTTGCTGCGCGAAGAACGCCATCGCGGTACAAACAGACTGTAATGCCGTCATACGTACCTACAAGGTGATGCCATGCACCCAGCGAGAGTATGTCGGTGCTGTCCCAAGCCCATGCATAGCTGCCGCCGGGAAGCCCATCAGTAATGAGAAATCGAGCGTACTTGCCGTTACTCGACAGGTCGAGTGAATACTGTATCCTAAACTCGGAGGTTTCAACAATGGCCACGTATTTACAAGATATTACCTTTTGTTTCTCAGCCCTTGAACTTTTTCAAAAATCAGTGTCTAAAATCCTTTGTTTGCTCCACATTTGTCGAGAACTCTCTACAAATCACACCTTTTTACGCAAAACGAACCCAATTTTCCGCCGTAAGCCCCCGGCTTTATGCCGGGGGTTCTACCTAAACCTCAAACCGCCGACCAATTCAAGCGGCCCGACAGGGTCGCGCAGACCCTGAACGCCGTTCCGCCGCCTCGCCGATTAAGAGACTCACCCCTGCCCAAAAAACAGCCGATAATGCGGTGACAGTGCGGTTTCAGAAACCCCGACAGGGGAAAAACGCAAATTTTGTGCAGAGCACCCACCGCAGATACGATAAACAACAAAGGCGGAAATCTGCGTCCGAGCCGGGTGAGCAAGGGCATTGACAGTCCCATAAGCCGTTCTCACAGGTAGAGTCAGACGTTTGGGGGTAATCGCGTGGCACACAGGTCGATAAGTATGGCAAATAGTTCAGATGCCGGCAGGCCGGTCTATACCGTATGGCTGCGGTTGGCGGCACTGCTGCTTGTGATGACGGCGGTGCTGGCGTGGGTCGGCAAGAGCTTTGTGATGGTGAGCAGCAACCCGAACCTGCCGTGGAACGAGGAGTTTCGGATTCTTGCCGGGGCCGAGGCCGTTCAGATTGAGGCGTCGAAAATCAAAGGGCTAATCACCCGGGTACTGCGATACAAGGCCGATGCGGAGCAAGCCGGGCAGCGGCGGGGACAATTGAATCTGCTGATATATCCCGATGGGCTGGTCAAGGGGGTATGGAACGGCGAGTACACTGCCGGCAGCGGGGTCCACCGCGTCGTGATGGCGGCAAGCTTCGAGGGGACCATCGATGCCTCGAAACCGTATGTGGGTTTTGTTGCGGGACAAAGTGAGGGTGGGTCGGCACTTTATTTTATAACGAAGGGGACATACGTTTTTCTGGAGAGCGAGCCGGCGGCGGGGGCGAGCCACAACAGGGCCGGATACATGTATGTGAGGGGATGGCTTTATCCGGACTACACGGCTATAGGGGAGATTGTCATTACAAAGGACAAGAGGACGTACGAGACTTTTAGCTGGGGCGCCAAGCCGTCGAATTAGGGCCGCTGCAGCGGGCAACAGGCGGCGAGGGGCAGGGTAAATGTTGCAGGGCGGGCATATCCTGTATATCATAGCTTTATGGTAAAGACGAAGAAGATACGGTTAAAGACACGGGGAAGCTGCGATGTCGTCAATATTACCGAGCAGACGCTCGAAGCGGTTGCCGAATCAGGGATTAAAGACGGGACGGCGACGCTGTTCAATGTCGGCTCGACGGCTGCGATTGCGACGACCGAGTACGAGCCGGGATTGGTGAATTACGATTTGAAGGCGGCGTTCGAGAAAATAGCGCCTCGGAACGGTCGATACGAGCACGAGAAGACCTGGCACGACGACAACGGGCATTCGCACGTGCGGGCGTCGCTGTTAGGGCCTTCGCTGAGTGTACCTGTAGTCGATGGTGAG
>CAYMYK010000057.1:0-15430 GCA_964394625.1 uncultured Pirellulales bacterium | reverse complement strand
ATAATAAACGGGGCGATTGACGCCCGTGCAAGCGATATTCACATCGAGCCGCAGGTATCCGATATGCGGGTGCGTTACCGGGTTGACGGTATTCTGCACGATGCCATTAACGTACCGGCGTCGGCACAATCAGAGGTCATATCGCACATAAAAATAATGGCGGATATGGACATATCCGAAAAGAGGATTCCCCAGGACGGACATATGGCGGTTCGGCATGACGGCAGGGAATATGATTTGAGAGTCTCGTCGCTGCCCGCTACCGGCGGAGAAAAAATTGTGATAAGGGTGCTCGACAAGTACGCCCTGAGATGGTCGCTCGACACCATCGTGCCCCTGCCCGATGATAATCAAAAGTTCAGAAACCTCATCTCCAGCCCCTACGGTATGCTCCTTCTGACAGGCCCGACCGGCAGCGGCAAGACAACGAGTCTCTATTCAATTCTGCAGCTTCTCAATACGCCTGAAAGAAACATAGTGACGGTCGAGGACCCCGTGGAATATCGTCTGGACGGCATTACGCAGCTTCAGGTCAAGCCGGCCGCGGGCGTCACATTCGCCTCGTCGCTGCGGAGCATAGTACGGCAGGACCCCGACATCATATTAGTAGGCGAGATACGCGACGGCGAGACGGCGGAAATAGCGATTAGTGCGGCTCTTACAGGCCATCTCGTGCTGAGCACGCTGCACACCAACGATGCCGCCGGCGCCATATCGCGTCTGGTCAACCTTGGTGTCGCGCCTTTCCTTGTTGCTTCGGCCCTTTTAGGCTCGGTTGCCCAGCGGCTTATGAGAACCACCTGTCCGAGCTGCAAGCAGGCCTACGAGGCCACCCAGGGGGAGCTTGCGGCGCTGTTTGGTAAGCATCTGCCGGACGAGAAAACACGGCTCTGGCGGGGCCGGGGCTGCGACGCCTGCCGTGATACCGGATACCACGGGCGCAAAGCAGTGTACGAAATACTGCCCGTATCCGGCGAAATCAGGAAAATGATTGTGGACGGCGCCGGCGACGGCGACATTAAACAGCAGGCGATTAAGGAAGGTATGAAAACGCTGACCAAAAGTGCTGTCGATGACGTTCTCAACGGCTCCTCTACATACGAGGAGCTTATACGCGTGGTGGATGTGAGGGCGGATTGATGGCTGTCTTTACCTATATCGCTGAAGATGGAAACGGCGACAGGTTTCCCGGAAGGTATGAGGACATAAACAGTGTCTCATCCCTGCGCGGCGAGCTGGACAAAATGGGTTATGTCCTTGTGAAGGCACGCCGCAAAAAAGAAGCGTCCGGCAGGCGGGGCAGGATAAGCCGGCGAGACGTCGTTACATTTGCTTACAAGTTTGCAGGGATGTATTCGGCGGGGCTGGGTATCCTGCAATGTCTCGAGACGCTCGAACGCCAGAGCGACAACAAGGCGTTCAAACGCATAATCTCGGATATAAGAACGAGCGTGCAAACAGGGTCGAGCTTGAAGGCATCCTTCGAAAAACACAGGAAGATATTTTCCGATTTTTTTATCGGGATGCTCGAGGCCGGTGAAGCCGGCGGCAAACTCGCCGAGGCGCTTGATATGACGGCGGCCTATCTCGAAAAACAGCTCACGCTGAAACAAAAGGTCAGGGCGGCGTTTGCATATCCTGTAATTGTCACGGCAATGTGCCTTGGTGTCGTCGGTTTTCTTCTGGCCTTTGTCATTCCCGTTTTCTCGAAGCTGTACAAACAGGTGAACGCGCCGCTGCCCGGCCCCACCTTTGCCCTGATTGCGGCAAGCTCGTTTATCAGAGACTTCTGGTGGGCGATAGCTCTTTTTGTCGCCGGCGCGGTGCTCCTCTTTCGCCATATCTCGAAGCAGTCGCAGGTCAGGGAAAAATGGGATTATTTCAAGCTTAATATGCCGGTGTTTGGCAAGCTCAGCCGTATGCTTGTGGTCAGTCATTTTACGAGGACATTCGCAATGCTCGGCTCGGTGGGAGTTTCGCTCATCAAGTCGCTTGATATGGCGGCGGTGGTGGCGAATAACAGGATGATGACCCGGATTAGCAAAGACCTGCAAAAAGAGATTGAGGCGGGAAACGGCATCGCCGATTCTCTGAAGAAGTATGATATTTTTCCGCCGACAATAGTGCAGCTGGCCGGCTCGGGCGAGCAGGTCGGGGCCTTGCCCGAGATGCTGAACAAAGGAGCCGACCTTCTTGATAAGGACATCGACAGGACAATTGCGTCTTTACTTGTAAAGCTGGAGCCGGCGCTGACCTTGATTATGGGGGCGATTGTGGGCTTTATATTGATGGGCGCTTATCTGCCGATGTTCGATTATATCGGACATTTGAAATAACCGGCGATTGAACGACGCGATTCTTCTTAATGCCGCTGCTTGGCTCAAGGCCCGATAACACTGGCTCGCCTTTTTAGACCTTGAGCATAAAAATTAGAAAAAGAAGGGTTTTTGATAAACCGAAAATCCGTTTTTCGTTAAGTCAGCCCTGATTTGTGTCGATTTTTGCCGTGTTGAACCGAATAGTTACGCAGGGATTTTTAAAGGGTGAAAAAATGCGATTCAGAAAAGCTCTTACGCTGATTGAGCTGTTGATTGTCGTCATTATTCTCGGTGCGCTGGCGGCCATCGCAATTCCGAGAATTACCACCAGTGCGACCACCGCCAAAATCAACGCCTGCAAGACCAACGTTGACACGCTCAACACATGCATTGAGATGTACAACGTGGACAATGGGTCCTATCCGAGCGCCCTGACGGATGTGACCGGCGATGTGAACTATTTTCCTGACGGCGCCCCGACGTGCCCGTTCGGCACCGCCTACACCTACAACACGACTATCCACAGGGTCCCCGACCACATTCACTGACAGGAAACATAACCCCGCGAACAACGGGATAAGATATCAGCAATGTGTACAAACGAGGATGGCTGCCGAGCGACTCGGCGGCTGTCCTTTTTGATTGTCCGGCCCGGGTGAGTATAATGGCTCGATGCAAAAAAGCATACAGCATTGTTGAGCTGCTGATTGTGATACTGATTGTCGGTGCCCTGACATTCATAACGGTGCCCCGGCTTCAGTTCGGTACTCTGTACCGCAAACAGGCCCATACCGTTGCAAAGAAAATTGTTACCGACCTTCGCCGGACGCGCTCGCTTGCAATATCGAATGCCGCACACAACTCGACGGGATTCAAACTTGTTATGGTCGGCTCAACACCTTATCAAAGCTATTCGATAGTCAACAACAATACCGGCGCGACGGTAGATACCCAAACGATTGATTCGGCAATTACCTGCACCGGCGGCAGCGTGTTCGGTTTCGGGCCTCTTGGTAATCTGCTGAGCGGCAGCGATACCCAACTGACAATTTCGTCGCAGGGCAGGACCTTTACAATAACAATCGTATCGGCGACCGGCGCGGTAAAATGCGCCGGCGGCTGAGAAAATTGTCGGCGGAGCTGAGAAATGACGACTGGTAAGAACAAAACAAATGGCAAACGCCTGGCCGGGGGCTTTAGTGTTATTGAAGTGGTCATTGCCTCGGCACTTTTGATTGTCGCGCTGGTTCCGATTCTGAAGGGGCTGACCAATGCACAACTCAGTACGACGGCAATCGAGCGTAAGACTCGCAGCATCATACTCACCCAGGGCAAGCTTGATGAGATAAGGGCACGTTCGGTTTATCATTATTCCGATACATTTGCCGAAAGTGATTTGTCCCTGGACGGCCGATACCTCTGCAATGTAACCGATGACACCGACCCGAATTTGCGGACGATAGCTGTTTCGGCCGGCTATGACGCCGACAGCGACAGCGCCCTATCGGCCGGCGAGACCGAGATTACGCTCACCACTTACGTCGCAAAGAGATGGTAAGCTTATAGGACCTTTTCTCGAAGCAAAGAAGCTCCCGGTCGTTACCGCCGGAAATGTCTTATAAAAACGGGCGTTTGTCAGCGGGGAGCGCGGTTTTCAGCATCTTCTGTGGCTGCTGCTTTTGTGTCATATAATTCGAGAGGCGGGCAAGGGTGTCTCTGTTTTATGCCGAAAATAGCTTTAGCAGGCAAAGACACTATGCGCTTAAAAAAATGAATCTAAGCATCGACACAAAACGTTCTCGCAGGGCCTTGACTATCGTGGAGCTGATAATAGCCATCGCTATGGTGACGATTATCTTCGCGGCCATACTGCCGCAGTTTGCCGTCATAGGCCATAGCTGGGACTCGAAGCAGGGCTCCGCCGAGGCGATTCAGAACGGCAGGGTCTTTATGGACCACGTTACTCGCAATTTGTCGGAAGCGGTCAAGGTGATGGCGGTCTCGCAGGCGAGCGATACGGACGGATATATCGAGTTCGAGGACAACGACGGCAATACACTGCGGTACGATATTGCCGCGGATAACTATGTCGAGTTCGGCGTTGTCGGCAACCTGTCGGATTTGGCCGGGCCGGTCGGCTCGCTGACGTTCACCTGCTACGACGCCTGCGATTTGGACACGGCCCTTTCGCCGGTAACGGACTGCAACCTGATTCGTGTCGTGAAGGTCGATACGAGCGTGACTAATTCGGCTGCAGTTGCTCAGGACAAGATTTTCAGTACCTGTGTCTATCTTCGCACCAACGGCAATAATGCAGCCGGCGGCAGCGGGCAAAGCACCTACGATTACGCCGTCCGGGTTCAGGGGACGAATATATTTGCTTACGACGGGCAGAACAATAAGCTGCCGACAAACGAGACGACGCCATCGACGGTTTTGAGCTCGAGCGAATACGACAAAATTGAAGCCGATGACGGTCTCTTTCATATATTCGACGCCTCGGCAAATGGTCAATACGCCCTGATGCGATTTGTGATTCAAATCGATGAGAATCAAGGCGACGTCGGGCGGATTGCATTAACCTGGAACGGAAAAGGCATCAACGCCAAGTCCGGCAAGACCGACGGCGCTACGCTGTACATCTGGAATTATAGCGGCTCGAATTACGAACAGCTTCAGGCGTCGGCGGATACCGAAGCCGAGGTCGTGCTGACGGCAACCATCAACAGTGCGGCAGCCAACTACATCGGCGGAGCGGGCGAAGATACGATTACGCTGCTGGTCGGCTCCAATGACAGGCGCACCGCCGGAAAGGCAAACGAATTATATACGGATTACGTTAAGGTTGAAATCTCGGCACAGATATATCCATAAATGGTTACTTTATGCCCAAAGACAAACAAAACGGTTCGGTATTTTTGATAACGGTCTTCGCAATTGCGCTTCTGGCGACGATTACGATGGGTATTTTGCAGATGACGACCGAGGAAATCCAGGTTATGCGCAATCAGATGTATGCGACCGAGGCGCTTGCCACGGCCGAGGCCGGCCTTAACGACGCCCTGGCACGTATCAGAAACACCGGCTCGATTGCAGGTTTCACCGAGGCATTCAACGGCGGCACTTATACCGTTACCGTCGAAGGCGCGCTGCCCGAGCCCAACGTAATCTCCGACGCCAATTCTTCGCAGGGCTTTAGCAGCAGGGTCAAGGCCGAGCTGACCGTAGCAAGCAGTGGGCCGCCTTACGTGATAAGAATCGACCATCTGAGGATTAACGAATGATGTTTCAAAGCAGAACAGCCGCGGGAATAGACATTTGTGAAAACAGTGTCAGTATAGCCGTTTTGAAGAACGGCAGGGACGGCTTCCGTCTCGTTAAAGCGGCAGCTGCGCCCGTACCCGCAGGGGTGATAAAGGACGGCAACATCGAAAGTCCGGCGCTCTTCTCGAAAATGCTCAGGGAGTTGAAAAGAAGCAACGGAATAGGGGCGAGGCGGGCGGCGGTATCATTGTTTGCGGCTCCCGCGGTCGTCCAGATTATCGATATGCCAGAGCAGGTTCCCTCGAACATAAGGCAGTACGTTCGCAACGAGGTCAAACAGTACATCGCCCTGCCGTCGCGGAATATCGCGCTGGATTTTTGCAGAGTCGGCTCACGCGGCAGAGGCGACTTGCGAATCCTTGCGGCAACAACGGACAACAAAAGAATGATAGAGCTGGCCGGCGTGTGCAGTCATGCCGGTCTGGACGTTGAAGTGATTGAGCCGGCGCTGCTGAGCTATGTCAGGGCGTTTCACGATAAAAAAATTGCAGGCAAATCCGACTCTAATGTGCTCTTGTGCATACTGGCCGGAACAGTTCTGACACTGTGCGTCTTGAGAAAAGAGGCGATAGACTTCGTAAGAACGAAGGTTTTGGCCAAACAGGTGAAAGATAATCAGGATTTGTATGCGCAGCTTGCAGAGCAGATAGGGCAAATCATCCGCTTTTACGATGTGGAAGTGCCGGACAATCGCGGCATCTGGGATGTCACCGTAGTTGTGGATCCCGTCGAACCGGTCAAAGATGCGAGAGAAACGCTCAGCGGCCTTGTCGCGTGTGACCGCCTGGACGTTAGAACCGCCGAGGATGCCTGGCTCGATACGCCGGTAAACGCCGCCGCAGAGACCGTCGCCGCCGGGGCGCCCTCGCCCGTCGCCATCGGCCTTGCTATGGGACTTCTGCAAAAAACCACAAAAGCCTCGAGAATAAACCTGCTTGCGAAGAAAACCGCCGAGCTCAGAACTCTCAAAACTCACGCCCTTGTTGCAGCCAATATAGCGGCGGCGATGTGGCTGATTATGTTCCTTGCCGGTGGTGGTCTGTCTAAGATGACAGATAAAGTCGATAGTAGAATATCCCGTATAAAGATTAGCGCACAGCCCGGCACTGAAACGGAATCTTTACTTAAAGAGCGACGGCAGATAAAAAAACAGATTGAAAAGCTCTCTGCCGTCCCCGGGCGGATGAAGAAGATTTATGATTCACACAGCGATGTTGACTGGACTGTGGTTCTTAACGAGATAAGCCGGGCAATACCGAGATATGCCAAACTGAGCAGGTTATCCGGCACGAGCAAGGCAAAGATACTGCTCGCCGGACAGGCCGCTACTTACAGGGCCGCTGAACTCTTCGTCAACAATCTCGATAAGTCAAAACATATAAGCTCGGCCTCGCTGGTTAAGACAGAAAACACCGGAGACAGGCCGGGGCCGATTAGATATGAAATTAGCTGCAGCCCGGCACGCAGAAAGGCAGATATAGCAGGTGCAGATTGATAATTTTATAAAAGCGAATCGAACGTCGAGAAACGCTCTTCTTATTGCAGTGATACTGGCTGTGACAGCGGGTCTTTACAGCCGGTTAGCCGGCCCGCACATCAATTGTCTGTCGGCGGCGTGGCGCTATGAATCGGTACTGAATGATATGAGCGACAAAAAGAGTCGGCTTTCGCAGAACGTTGAGGAAAAGAGACAGCAGCTGCGGAAACTGGAAAATGATGTGCTGCCTTTTCAAAACAGTTTGTTTTCCCCGGACAGGGCGAAGGAATTTTTCAGCGACATTCAGGCAACGTCTGCTCAGTGCGGCTGTACGCTCCGGACGGTTAAGCTGATTGAACGTACGGGCAGCGAAAAGTCCGGCAAAGATAAAGATGAATTAGGCATAGAGGTCGGAAAAATGCAATTAAGTATTGCCGGTGATTACGGGGATATTACGGAACTGATTCGCAGATTACAGTCAAGGCCCGAGAAGGTATGGATAGATTCGCTTCAGATGGAAGGTGCCGGCAGGGGCTCGGGGCTGCTGAGGTGCGACATGACTGTCACGGTGTACATAGCTGCCGGAAAGGAGATGGCGGACGATGGATAAGGCAAGATACGCGAGTGTGATTTTTAGTTTAACTGTTGCGATTGTTTGTCTAAGCACCGTTTGTTTGCTGTCTGCGCCGGTGTGGGCACAATCCGAAGATATTAACGGTGTGGAGGTTGGGCGAGATAATCCTTTCTCTGAAATTCCCCAGCTCGGCAAACCGGCTTCCGGGGCCGGTTCTGCGCCGCCGGCCGGAGCTATCGAGCCCAACGGCACCAGGCCGCGGTTGTATATCGCAACTGTAGTCCTGAAGTTTCTAAGGGCCAAGAATCTGAAAACCGCCATGGACAAAATGTCCTCCGAGTATGGCAGTATCGCCGTCGATGACAACACAAACTCGCTCATTATCTGCGATACGAAGGAAAATCTCGAAAGTATGCTCACCGAAGTCAAAAAGGCCGACCAAACTCCCAGGCAGATTATGATAGAGGTTGTGATAATCGACGTGCAGTTGAAGAACGATACCGAAATCGGAGTTGACTGGGATATTCTTTCCGACAAGACATACAACCTGGCGTATCGACAGGCAATGGTCTGGCCCGACCGGCTCAAATCGACAAAGGCCGACGCCGATACGATTGGCAATGCGACCGCATATATGACCACGGGCCTCGGCGGCGAATTCTCCCTGGTCAGCGGCACGATTCGCAATGTCGTAAATCTGCTTCAGCAAAAAAGAAATATCGAAATCCTTGCCAGCCCCCGCGTCCTCGTCGTCAGCGGCCAGCGGGCGGAAATTAAAACAGTCGAAGAAATACCATATCAGGAAAAAACCGGCACTTCTCTGGGAGGGGAATTGACATCGACGGAGTTCAAAGAAGTCGGCGTCTCCCTGCAGGTCAAGGCCACGCTCACCGAAGACGAAAAAATACTTATGGAAATAAAACCCACTCAGAGTGTGGATACCGGCGTATCGATTGCCGATGTCCCTGTAATCGATACCAGACAGGCCAGTACCACCCTGCTTATGGAAGACAGACAGGTCATTGTGATGGGCGGGCTGAGGAGAAAAGAAACAAAGAATACAAGGTACCAGGTCCCAATACTCGGGGACCTGCCGTTGATTGGGTTTATTTTCTCAAATGACAGAAAGATTGTTGAAAACTCTGAGCTGCTGGTTTTGATTTCTCCCCACATTCACAAGGGCGAGCAGCCGGACGATAACGCAATGGCCAGGTATAACGAGATTAAGAGCAGCTCGGCCCTGACCCTGAAGCAGAGCCGGCAGAAATCCAAACCGTCCAGATAGCTGTATGAGCCCAGTCCAATACGCCGGATTTTGCTAATAAAAATCTGTGAAGTTGTTCCGTGAATAGTGAACGTTTGAGAATTTCACGGACGGTATCTTAAGGAGAAGTGAGGATGTTTGGACTGTTCAAGCCAAAAAAGAAGGCCGCCAGGGCCAGAATACTTATCGTCGATGACGAACCCGATTACGTCGAGACCATAAAGCACCACCTCGAGTGGAGCAGGTACGAAACCCTTACCGCCGGCAACGGCAGGGAGGGCTTGGAAAAAGCGGCAAGCGAAAAACCCGACCTGATTCTGCTGGATACCAGTATGCCCGTTATGAACGGCCACGAAATGCTCGAGCAGCTCGCCAAAAACCCCGAGCTGAAGGGCATCCCCGTGATTATGGTCACCGCCGCGTGCGAAATGGACGACATCGCAACCGCCTCTTCTTACGGCATTGTGGACTACATTTCCAAGCCCTTCGATTTTACCGAGCTGAAAGATAAAATCTCGAATGCCCTCGAAAAGAAGGTCTTGAGCGGCGCTTGACGGTAATTCGTATCAGTCACCGGGATGAGTTGGGCGAGACGGCGGCTGATGCTTGCAGAAATTATCTTATGTGCTAAGCGGGGGCGAGGCGGGTCTTTCATTCCCGGCGGCGACCGGCACTTTCCGGCTCGCGAACAACGGACGTTACCGGCAGCAAAAAGTGAATCGTTGTCCCGGTGCCAAGCTCTGATTCAGCCCAGATTCGTCCGCCGTGCTGCTCGACAATCTCCTTGGATATTGCAAGGCCCAGACCGGTTCCCCCCGTCTTTCTGTTGCCGCCTGCGCCAAGCTGTTCAAATTTGTGGAATAGTCGCGGAAGGTCCTGCTGTTTAATACCGCAGCCCGTATCACTGACAGATACCTTGACGGCCTTTTCTATCTTGCGCGTCGTGATTGTTATACTTCCCTGCTCGGTAAATTTCACGGCATTGCTCACCAAGTTGGTAAGAACCTGTACTACCTTGTCGCTGTCACATCTGATTTTTGCAATGCCGTCGTCCAGCTCGAGCCGCAGCTCGACGCCTTCTTTCTTTATCGATGATGCCATTGTCCTGTAAATTGCTTCGACGATACCATTTATGTTGTTTTCCTGCATGTTGAATTTCGCTTTTCCCGCGTCGAGCTTCTGAAAGTCGAGGACGTCGTTAATCAGCCGGGCCAGCCGGTCTATGTTTCTCTGCGCTATTTCGAGTATCTCCACCTGTTTTCTTTTGACTCTTCCCGCGGCGCCGTCTAAGATGATTGCGATGTCCTCCTTGATTATCGTCAACGGCGTCCGAAGCTCGTGCGATACAGTCGATATGAACTGTGATTTCAACTCCATCGCCTCCTTTATCTTCCTGTCTGCCTCCTTGCGCTCGGTTATGTCTCTGATTACACCGATTGAACCGGTTATTCTGCCCTCGGAGTCCTTCAGCACGCTCAGTGAAACATCCACATCGATTACCCGCCCGTCCTTCCTGACCATCCTCGTTTCCAGATGATGCTGCATTCCCTTTTGCCTGACGTCGTGCGTCCTTATTCTCTCCCACTCACCTTGCGGGTAAAGGGAGCTGACCGGCCTGAGATACAAATCATCCCTGTCCATCCCAAGTATATCTTCCGTGAACTTGTTCCAGGAAATCAGACGCTCCTGCTCATCCGCCATCGTTATTGCAACAGCCGAATTCTCAAAAATTGTCCGGTATCTCTCTTCGGCTATCTGCAAATCTCGCTCGGCCTTTATTCGCTCGGTGATGTCCTCGTATGTGCCGAGTATGCCTACGACTTCACCTTTGCTGTTATGTAAAGGGACCTTGTTTGTATCTATCCAGGCCTGCTTGCCGTCCGCCTGAAGCTCCGGTTCGATAATGTGATACTCCGGCGTATCTGTCTCTATAACCCGCCGGTCAACCTGCCGGAAGAAATCCGCCTCCTCTTTGCGCCAGGCCAGGTCGTAGTCGGTTTTGCCGACAATATCTTCCGGCCTCTCAACACCTGCGTGCCGGGCAAAATTGGGGTTACAACCGAGATAGGCGAAATCCCGGTCCTTCCAGAAGACCGCCTGCGGTATGCTGTTCGTCACCAACTGGAGCATCTGCTGCGATTCGCGAAGCTTCTCGGCAACCTTTCTGCGCTCGATAGCGTAAAGAATCGTTCTGACAAGTGAGTTTTCCAGGGACAGTCCCTTGACGAGGTAGTCCGCAGCTCCGCTTTTTATTGCGGCAAGACCTGTTTCCTCATCCTCCAGACCGGTCAAAACCACTATGGGAACATTGGCATTGACTTCCATGACCTTCTGAACCGTTTCAATGCCGTTGCTGTCCGGCAGGCCGAGGTCCAGCAGGACAATGTCGTACTCGTTGCTGCCGAGCCGCTCAACGGCATCTGCCAGCGTCCCCGCCGACTGGATGTCGAATGTGATTGGACGCGAACATTTGGCCAGGACACGCTTGGCTAATTTGACATCGACCTCGTCATCATCCACCTGCAGAACTCTTATCTGCTCGCTCATAAAGCCAATTATCGACACATTTACAGGGTGATTTCAGCAGAAATGTTTCTTATGGGACCATTAGGGCTTTTTTAGTAACCGTTCGGATGTCTTCTACAGCATACCCCCCGATGGTATCAATTGCTATTCTCCGGCTCACTTCGTTCGGCTCCGCCCGGCTCAGGGCTCGAAATCTGCGTAATCCCGCCCTGCCCGCCAGGCCTAGATATTATCTCCGACAGTCTTATCTCACCGGGTGTCCAATTGCCTTACAATGTCCTTTTTTAATGCTGAAAACGCAATTTTTGACCCCGACTTGACTTTTCGCCGAATCGGCCCTATATTAAGGTAGTCGAATGGATTGATTGCTGAACCGGGCCGGTGTTCATTCACCTACAGAATTCTTATGACGTTTTTACAAAACGCTCGTCCCGACACGGCTTCGTAACGCCGCATTTAACACTGTGCGCGTCCGGTGCCGCAGCAGCCATAATTCCGGCGAGATACGATATACAAAATTTTATCCGCCTCAGGCGGCGCGATATACCAAAAAGCAACAGACCCTGAACCTATGGCCGTATTCGATAACAGTATGGTAACTCGAATCCAGCAGGCAAACGACATCGTCGATGTCATCGCCGAGCACGTCGCCCTCAAAAGAAAGGGACGTGAAATGGTAGGCGTCTGTCCCTTCCACGACGACCACCGGCCCTCTATGAACGTCAGCCCCACAAAGCAAATCTTCAAATGCTTCGCCTGCGGCGCCGGCGGCGACGTCTTCAAATTCGTCCAGATGCGAGAAAATCTCTCCTTCCCGCAGGCCGTCAGACGCCTCGCCGAACGAGCCGGAATCAAAATACCCGAATCCCGCACAACGCGGGACCCAATACGCACTTCGCAATACGACATCGACCCAAACGAGCTTGCCCGCCTGAACTCCTGGGCTGCAAAATATTTCGCCAAAAACCTCGCCGATAAAGAAAAAGGTAAATCCGCCCGCGACTATCTCGCCGAACGAAAAATCTCCTCCGACAGTATCAAAAAGTTCCGGCTCGGCCTTGCCCTTAATGAACCCGACCACCTCTACAGGGCCGCTGCCGGCGCTAAAATATCCGAAAAGCTCCTCCTCGCCGCCGGCCTGATTGTACCGGGCCGAACCGGAAGGTTCGTCAATCGCCTGATGTTCACCATCACGGATGTCACCGGCCGCGCCATCGGCTTCGGCGGACGAACCCTCTCCGGGCAGGGAGCGAAATACGTGAACTCTCCCGCAACGGCACTGTTTGACAAATCCAACGCACTCTACGGCCTCGAACACGCCCACCACAAAATAGTCGCCGCCGCAACAGCAGTCGTCGTCGAGGGCTATACCGATTGCATAATGGCACACCAGTTCGCCTTCAAAAACGTCGTCGCTTCCCTCGGCACAAGCTTCACCGAAGGCCACGCTCGCATCCTCCGTCGCTACGCAAAGAAAATCGTCCTGCTCTTCGACGCCGATACCGCAGGAATAGAGGCCGCAAACCGCGCCCTGAAAACCGCTCTCACCGCTCGAATCGACATTGCGCTTGCGACCGTCCCCTCAGAAAAAGACCCCTGTGATTTCCTCCTCGCAGAAGGCAAAGACGCCTTTCAAAAGCTCATCGGCAACCCGGTCGATGTCTTCACCTTCAAATGGAATCGACTCGTCGAAAACCTCGGCGCCAACGACACCATCGCAGGCAAAAAGCAGGCCGTTGACGATTTCCTCGACGCCGTCACTGCGGGCATCTACGCCGGCAATCTGCCGGCCATCGAGAAAGGACTAATCGTTAACCGGCTCGCAAAAATCGTCTCCCTCGAACCGAATCAGCTCAACGCCGAGCTGCGACGCAGAATTGCACGAACCTCCAAAACCGCCGGCTATTCCCGAACCAGCGCCCTCGAAAACCAAAGGGCCGAAAAGCTCGACCTCGGCGCCGGCCTCGCCGCAAACGCACAGCGAGAAATCCTTGAAGTCCTGCTCAACGCCCCGGCCCTGCTCAAAAGTTCAAAACTCCCGATAACAGCCGATACCTTCGACGTACCACCGCTAAGGCAAATCGCCGTCATAATTTTCGATTTGCTCGAGCAAGACTCCCGGCCGGAACTTACCGACATCCTCGCTCGCACCGAATCCACAGCCCTTGCAAACCTCATCGTCGCCCTTGCAGACGCCGGAGAGCAAAAAGGAAACTTCAAGGCCCGGCTCAACGGCGCGCTCGATGCAGTCCGGCTCGTACAAAAACAAAAAGAAAAAACCAGAATTAGCCAAATCAAGGACCCAAAAAAGTTTATAAAACGCCTGACAGAAAATACCGAAAGACAAAACCCCCGCAGTGTGGGTATGGTCTGAGAGTGCAAAAACCAAAACCAAAAATCTCAAACTGACCGTTTGAGTATGCAACAAAGCATTTAATACGAATTCCAGAGGAAAACAATCGTGGCGGCAAAAAAAAGAAAAACAAAAAAAACCGAAAGTGCCAAACAGCAAAAAACTCAAAACACCCGGCCCCCGGCCACTAACGCCAACCCGAAAGAGCCGACCGCGAAACCGGACAAAACCAAAAATGGCGAAATGACAATCAAGGCCATCCTCGAAAAGGGAAAAAAGAAGGGATACCTCACTTATACCGAGCTCAACGAACAGCTCCCGGAAGATACCGCCACCCCGGCCCGCCTCGACGCCCTTCTCGCTCAGTTCGACGAAATTGGAATACGGCTCATCGACGAAGCGGACGTCCAAAAGCACACACCCGACCACCCCGAAGACGATGAGGAAGAAGAATTCGAGGTCTCCGAAGACGCCGCAGACGCCGAGCAGCTTAAAGAGGATAAATTCCTCGAAAAGGAGCTTGCCAGCTCCGAAATCCGCCGAATCGACGACCCCATTAGAATGTACCTGACGCAGATGGGCGAGATTCCGCTGCTGGTCAGAGAGGATGAAATCTCGCTCGCGCGAAAAATTGAGCTCTCACGGATGGCGTTTCGCCGAAAAATGCTTGAGTCCGACTACTGTGCAAGAAACGCCGTCGATGTCATCCGCCAGGTGCAGGAAGGCACCCTCTCCTTCGACCGGACAATGAAGATAAGCACCGCTGAAAACCTCGTCCGAAGCGTCATCAGGAAACGTATGCCGAATAATCTCGATACCGTCAATAAGCTGCTGGGCATAAACCGGGGCCTCTTTAAAAAGTACATCGAGCTTTCGGCGGCCGGCGACGGTGCAGAAGAAGTCACGCCCACAATGAGGCGAATTATGCGAAACCGCCGAAAAATCGCCACCCTCCTTGAAGAGCTCAGCTTGAGAACCAGCAGAATTCAGCCGATGAAGGACAAGCTACACGGTATCACCCGAAAAATGCAGCAAATCGAAAGCATAATCGCCGCCGGGCCCACCAACGAATACGTACCCGAAGATATCGAGGCAATGAAACAGGAGCTCGCCGGTCTGCAGGACTTGATTACCGAAACGCCGGCCCAGCTCAACAGGCGGCTGCGCAACATAGAACGCGTCTTCGGCCAGTACGAAAAGACAAAGAGAATCCTCTCCAGTGCGAACCTCCGCCTGGTCGTATCCATCGCCAAAAAATATCGAAATCGCGGCCTCAGCTTTCTCGACATCATCCAGGAAGGCAACACAGGCCTGATGCGGGCCGTCGATAAATACGAGTACCGCAGGGGATATAAGTTCAGCACCTACGCCACCTGGTGGATTCGCCAGGCCATCACCCGCGCCATCGCCGACCAGGCCCGCACCATCCGCATCCCGGTCCACATGATTGAAACAATGAGCCGGCTGCGAACCACAAGCAAGATGCTCCTGCAGCAATTGGGCAGAGAGCCAACCATCGAAGAAATTGCACAGCAGGCCGAGATGACCGTCGAAGAGGCACGAAGGGTCCTCAAAATCTCAAAGCACCCCATAT
>CAYMYK010000056.1:0-15458 GCA_964394625.1 uncultured Pirellulales bacterium | reverse complement strand
CGGGCCAAAAGTACGACCAGACAACCGTCTTCAAATTCTCGACCCGGTGAACTCGATGCCAAAAACCTTGCCAGGGAGAAAAAAATGACAGCTTTGCTTAAAAGATTTACACTTCTGACGTGTCTTTTACTTACAGGATGTACTCAAATGAACGGCGGCACTGCAAAATTCGGCGAAGACCTCGACTTTCTCAAAAAGCACACCGACGTCGTCGTCCTTTCCGACAAAACCGGCAGCGCACAAATCGCCCTCGCACCCGCCTACCAGGGCCGTGTTATGACGTCCACCGCCCGCGGCCTCGACGGCATCAGCTTCGGCTGGATAAATAAAAAGCTCATCGCCTCCGGAAAAACTAAAAAACACATCAACGCCTTCGGCGGCGAAGAACGTTTCTGGATGGGCCCCGAAGGCGGACAGTTCGCACTGTACTTCGCCCCGGGCGTACCCTTCGACTTCGACCACTGGCAGGTCCCGCCCGTTATCGACACCGAACCGTTCGAGCTCGTATCGAAAACCGCCGGTAAAGCCGTCTTTACCAAAACCTGCACACTGCAAAATTATTCCGAAACAAAATTCGATATCAAAATCGACAGAACCGTCCGGCTGCTCAGCAGAAACTCCGCCGCCAAAAAACTAAAAATCAACCTGCCCGATTCCGTCGGCGCCGTCGCCTACGAGACACTGAGTAAAATTACAAACAATGGCCGAAAAAAATGGTCCAAAAAAACCGGCCTGCTGTCCATCTGGATTCTCAGTATGTTCAATCCCTCGCCCGAGACAACCGTTGTCATCGGCTTCGAGCCGGGCCCGGAATCCGAACTCGGCCCCAAGGTCAACGACAGCTATTTCGGCAAAGTGCCCCCGGACCGGCTCGTGGTAAAAGACGACCTGCTATTCTTCAGGGCCGACGGAAAATACCGCAGCAAAATCGGCCTGTCGCCCCTGCGGGCAAAGCCGGTACTCGGAAGCTACGACGCACGAAACAAGGTGCTGACAATCATACAGTACTCAAAACCAGAGGGCGTAACCGATTACGTCAACTCGATGTGGCAAATCCAGGACAAGCCCTTCACCGGCGATGTCGCCAACTCCTACAACGACGGCCCGAACGAAGCAGGCGACATTATGGGGCCCTTCTACGAAATCGAGAGCTCCTCGCCAGCAATCGAGCTGGCCCCCGGCCAGGCCCTTTCCCACACTCACCGCGTCTTCCACTTCGCCGGCCCCGAACCAGACCTGAACAAAATCACCATCGAAACACTCAACGTAACACTCGACGAAATCAAAAATGCCTTATAGAACGCTGTTCGCAAAATAATACAGAAAGCAAAGGAGATAAATTATGGGCACAACACTTATCACCCTGATAGTCATTCTGCTTCTGGCGGTAATCTTGGTGGCCTCCGTCGTCGGAATCTACAATGCTCTCGTTCGCCGCCGCAACCAGGTCGATAACTCCTGGTCACAGATTGACGTCCAGTTGAAACGCCGACACGACCTCATCCCGAATCTGGTCGAGACCGCAAAGGGCTATATGAAGCACGAGCGGGGAACACTCGAGGCCGTCACCAACGCCCGCGCCGCCGCGATGGGCGCAAAAGGCGTTGCCGGTGCCGCAAAAGCCGAAGGCGCACTCGGAGAAGCGCTCAGCAAGTTTATGCTCGTCGTCGAAAACTATCCCGACCTCAAGGCCAACACCAACTTCCTCCAGGTACAGGAAGAGCTCACCAGCACCGAAAACAAAATCGCCTTCTCGAGACAGGCATACAACGACCAGACCCTCTACTTTAACAACAAGATTCAGATGTTCCCCTCGAACATCGTCGCCGGGATGTTCGCCTTCACAAAACGCGACTTCTTCGAAATCGAAGCACCCGCAGAACGCGAAGTGCCAAAAGTCGATTTCAGCTCGTAACATCTATCGGGGCCAATTACAATGACCGAAAGGATACATCCATCGGTAATACACGCCGCGATTCTGCTGGCCCTCGCGGGTTGCGCGCAGCCGCAGAAAACAAGCCCTTCATTTGTCAGCGCCTGGCCCGCCGACATCGAACGAACCTGGGTAGGCCCCGAATACTGGGCAAACCGCCTCCAGGACTGGCGAATCGCCAACGGCCGGCTCGAATGCCTCGAAGCACGACCAACAAAGCCGATGCGTACCGTGCACCTGCTCACCCGCCGGCTCGCCGACAGACCGGGCCGGCTCAATATGACCGTCAAACTGGGGCTTATCGACGAAAACAAACACCTCGCTCCTGACGCCGCCGCCGGCTTTCTCATCGGCGCAGGGGCCAAACTCGACTACCGCGCCGCCGCCCTTATCCACCACAGCCCAAACACCGGTGCCGGCCTGTTCGCTGGCGTCAAAACCGACGGCGCTCTTTTTATCGCCGACTTCTCCAAGAAGAAAAGACCCATCGGCCAAATCCTCGTACACTCAGAAAAAACCGCAAAACTACCCCAACAATTCCGCCTGTCCCTGCTCGCACTGCCCCGGGACGGCTCTTACTCGCTTCGGCTCGCTCTGTTCGACCCAAAATCGCAAAAACGCCTCGCCGCCGTCTCTCTCGACAATATCGACCCGGCCCGCCTCGTCGGCAATATCGCGCTGGTCTCACATCCCGGCTCGAAGCAGCCCACCGCACGGTTCTGGTTCAAAAACTTCACCGTCTCCGGCTCAAAACTCGAATCGCATCCCGAAAGAAACGCCGGCCCAATCCTGTCGGCTATGTACACTCTCAGCAGAAAAACGCTCAAGCTCACCGCCCAGATGATGCCCCTCGGAAAAAACGACAACCACTCCGTAACGCTCAGCTTTGAACAGCACGGCCACCCGAACGCCGTCGCCACAGACATCATTACCCCCGGCTACATCGCAACATTCAAAATCCTCGATTGGGATGACACTAAAGATACTGCTTACACTATCGGCTACGACCTGAAACCACCTAACGACTCGCTAAAGCGCTACACCTATTCCGGCACCGTCAAACACAACCCAAAAGACAAAAATATCATCACAGTCGCCGCATTCACCGGAAACCACAATGTCAAACACCCCGGCGTCGAACGAGGCATCCCCTGGACCCCGGCGGCAATATGGTTCCCGCATAACGACATCGTTGACCACGTCGCAAAGCAAAAACCCGACCTGCTGTTTTTCTCCGGCGACCAGGTCTATGAAGGCGACAGCCCCACAAGCCCCGAACCCTTCCCCGAAGAAACCGGCCAACTCGACTACTTATACAAATGGTATCTGTGGTGCTGGGCCTTTCGCGACCTCGCCCGCGACATCCCCACCGTCACAATCCCCGACGACCACGACGTCTTCCAGGGCAACCTCTTCGGCTGCTCGGGCCGGCTCGCACCGAATTCCTGGCACGACGGCGGTTACATCTGGCCCGCCGAGAATGTCAATATGCTCCAGCGCACCCAGACCTCACACCTGCCCGACCCTTATGACCCGACTCCGGTCGAACGCGGCATCGAAGTCTATTACACCGCGATGAACTACGGCCGAATCAGCTTCGCAATCATCGAAGACAGAAAATTCAAAGGCGACTTCAACCTCGTCCCCGGCGCCGTCATCAAAGACGCCCACATCGTCACGCCGTATTACGACGCCGACAGTGCCGACGTCCCCGGCGTACCACTCCTTGGCCAAAGACAGCTTGACTTCCTCGACGACTGGACCGCCGATTGGTCAAACCACGCTGTGTTCAAAGTCCTCCTCTCACAGACCATATTCTGCAACCTACAGACTCGCGACAGTTACCACGACAAGCTCGACCTCGACCTCGACTCCGACGGCTGGCCTCAGTCCGCCCGTAACAGGGCTCTGCGCATACTTCGCAAGGCCAACGTCTTCCACATCGCCGGCGACCAGCACCTCGCCTCAATCGTACACCACGGCGCCGACGACTGGGATGACTCTATATGGTCCTTCTGTGTCCCCTCAATCGCAAACTTCTACCCCCGCTCATGGCTGCCACCCCACCCCTGCGGCAACCATCAGCCCGGTATGCCGCCTTACACGGGCCAATACAAAGACGGCTTCGGCAACCACATCACCGTCTGGGCAGCCGCAAACCCGAACGGCCCAACAGGAAAGGAACCGAGAGCATTGCACGACAATATGCCCGGCTACGGTATAGTAAAGCTCAACAAGTCAGACAGAACTATCACAATGCAATGCTGGCCGCGATACGCCGACCCTACCGACCCCAACACCGGCTCCCAGTATCCCGGCTGGCCAAAAACGATCAAGCTCGGAGAGAATCGTTGACGCTATGTGGGAACTAATCAGAGTAAACAAGAGGAATTCTATCATACTGCTCACAGTGATGGCCCTGGTGCTGCTGGCGCTCGGCTTCGTCATAGGACTCGGCTTCTTCGGCCCGCGAGGCGGCTTCACCGGCATTATCATTGCCACCGCCGTCTGGCTCTTTATGACATTCGTCAGCTTCTCTGCCGGCGACCAGATTCTCCTTCACGCAAGCCACGCCACGCCCGTCACCCACGACGTCCACCCGCAGCTTTTCAACATCGTCGAGGAAATGAAAATCGCCGCATCACTGCCGAAAATGCCTAAGGTCTATATCATCAACGACCCCGCCCCGAACGCCTTCGCAACAGGCCGAAGCCCCGAAACCGCCTCCGTCGCCGTCACCGCAGGCCTGCTCGCCCGACTCAACCGCGACGAGCTCCAGGGAGTCGTCGCTCACGAAGTAAGCCACATCCTCCACCGTGACATCCTCTTCGTAACACTGGCCGGCGTTATGCTCGGCACTATCGTCATCCTCTCGCAAATCTTCCTCCGCGGTATGTTCTATAGCTCGATGGGCTCGCGAAGAAGATACTCCTCAGGCGGCAAAGGTGGCGGACAGGCCACCCTCGTCCTCGCTCTTCTTGCTATCATCGCCGCCATCCTCGCTCCAATTATGGCGCAACTGCTCTACTTCGCCCTATCGCGAAAACGCGAATACCTCGCCGACGCCGGCGCCGCACGCCTGACCCGCTACCCCGAAGGACTCGCCTCGGCACTCGAAAAAATCGCAAAAGACCCCTCGCCGCAGCTTGCCGTCGCAAATAAAGTCACCGCCCCGATGTACATCGCCAATCCCTTCAAAAAGAAAGGCCAAAGAAGACTCTCAAACCTCACCAGCACACATCCTCCAATCTCACAGCGTATCAAAATCCTCCGCTCTATGGCACAGGGCGCATCATTCAAAGACTACTCCGACGCCTTCACAAAAACAACAAAGCACTCCACAGTCGTCCCCCCGGCCGCTCTGACAAAAGAAGACGTCGCCCTTAGGCAGGCCTCCGAACAGGCAAAAAAAGAACAGAAAACAAAAAAACAGCTCCGCCAAATCGGCGACATTATGAGAAGGGTAAACGGCTTCGTATTCCTCACCTGCCTTTGCGGGCTGAAACTCAAAATACCACCCGATTACAAAGCACACACCGTCCGGTGCCCGCGATGTAAAAGAATCCTCGACATAAAAAAACAAAGCTCAGAACTATCCAAATAGCCCTGAGCTATGTTAAAATAATGGGAGGAGAAGCTAAAAATATCACCCAGCCCTCAATCCGAAGCGCAGATTCTCTATCAGCTTGCGGTTCTTCACCACGTCCTGCTCAATCTTCTCGAATTTCTGCCGGCACACGAAGGTAAATATCTCCTTTCCCGGGCGACCGTTGCTGCCGTAGATGCTTTGTCCGTGATTCGACTGCGCAACCTTCTGAACGATGAAATCGTTGATAAGCTCCCGCTGCTCTTTCAGCATCCTGTGAAGCAGTTTCATCGTATCGTGAAGCACCGAAACCTCTCTCTCCAAAGCCAGAATCCTCTGCTGCATTGTAAACTTCATATCTTTTACCTCTTTTCCACACCCTTCACTCCGAAGCCATTACCGGTACAGCGTTTTTCCCCCAGCCGGTCCTGCCTGCTATTTTTTACTATGCCTGTCAAAAACTTGTTCTTTATATTCTTCCATTTCATCCGGCCTGTCTTTCAACGTCTGTATTATAAACCACCGGCGCCCCCTTTTTCATCCCTGTAAGGTATTTCGCATCCAAATATCAGGGGTTCCCCTGCAAAAAACAGCCCCGCCGGAGATATTTTCACATCCCAATCACCAATCCAGCCCCTAAAGTCGCGCCGCAATTGCGCCGATAAACAAGCGCAAACATACCGTTTGTTACAGAGCCGAAGGAGACCGGCGGTGTTTGGCAAAACACAGAAAACTATGCTCAGAATAAAGCCCCGACTTTTTGCCGTCCGCTTTTACCGCTGCGCGGCAAGCGGCTCCGGCCGCACCCGAAGGCCAAATACCGCCAAAATGCCGCCCCTTATGGTCCGCAAACCCGAATGGCGACGATAAAATACAGCCATCCGCAGCGCCTCTGAAACGTCCCCGCTCTGTCCGACGGCAGTTGAACAAAACCCTTTATGTTCCTTCCCTGATAACCAAAACAGTAATGTCGTTCCATTCCACACTCGACGCATAGGTTATACACCCGTCGCCCGCCCAATCGAATCCCGCTCGTGCACCACCCGCTCCACTATCTGCTCGTAATCGCGTTTGCCCGACCCGCTCAGCGTGTTGACGTGAACAATCCGGCTCGCTGTGTCACCGTAGGCGCTCCATCGACGAATAAACCGCGGATTGTTCGTCCCCGCGAACACCGTCACGCTCGGCACCCGAAGCGCCGCCGCTATGTGCTGAAACGCCGAATCATATCCTATGTAGTCGTCGCTGCCGGCTATCAACGCCGCCATCTCGCCGATACCGCACCGCACCGCAATCACCCGTGTCCCCTCACCGACTGCCGAGAAATCCCCAAAGCTCACCTGCGCCGTCGAATGTCCTCTGCCTGCCGCCGTCGCAAGCAGCTTCGAGCTCGTCAAGTGCTCCCTGCTCCCGAAACCCTCGTCCAGAACAATCACCGTCTCCGGCTCGGCCAGCAGTTCCAGCAGCAGCCGCTTCTCAAACTCCGCCCCTAACCGTTTGCTGCGGTTGCCGCCCACCCCAAGATTTATCGCCGTTATCCGGCGTGGCCCATCCTGTCGTATCTTTCGCATCAAAGCTCGACCCGTCCGCATGGCATCCCTCCTCAGCCACACCCGCGGATAGCGAAAACCCGATTCGCCGAACGTCTCATCGACCCATCGGTTCGTTATCTGCGCCATCGACCACTTCCCGTCCTCAACATCGTCTCTGCGGGTATTCAAAAATAAATACCTGTCCGTCCGCTCCAGAGGCAGCACGCCAAGCTGAGATATACGAGAATCCGGGTCAATCACCAAAAAATCGCCGCCCGCCGTCCGCCCATCCTCGTCAAGTATCCTCATCACCTCCATCCAGCTCTCGAACCTGTCTAATATCCCGCTCCTGCGCCGATATTTTATCGCCCGCACCCTCACCTTCGAGCCGCAGTCGAAAATCTCCTTCAGCTTCTCGGCCCCGAGAATCACAATCTGGGCCCCGGCAAACAAATCCCACAGCCGCTGCACTAAGACGCTCACAATCGCCACGTCCGCACCAATCGTCACCCGCGACAGAATATACACCCGCTCGACAGGCCGGCTCGAATCCCACCGAACCATACGTTCCTGAACCGCCGAGGCCCGGGATATAATATCCTCTTCGCCCTCTATGCCGAATTGCCGCAATCTCTCAGCCATCTGCCGCCCCGACTCGCGACCGCAGCAGTAGCCGACCACCTGCGCCATAACCTTATCGTAGGTCTCCGAATGCCGCTGCTCAAACTCGTCACACAACTGCTCCACAATAATCTCAAAAAGTGCCGACGACGCAGGCTCATTCATAACCGGCTCTTCAAAACTCGTCCCCATCTCGCAGAGCGAATCAATATAATCCGATTCGTACTCGCCCCTCTGAAGATACCGGTCCATAAAACTGTGCGCCACATTCCGCGCAAGCCGAAAAATCTTCTTTCTGTCACGCTCGCCCTCAGCCCGCGAAAGCCACTGCTCTGTGTACCCGACGTCCTTCATAACCTCTAATTCCACTTCTCTAACATTCGACCAACCGCCTCCAGCACCCTCGCAGGCATTATCCTCCTCATACACTCATGCCCCCTCGGACAGACCTTTTTATGACAGGGCATACAATCCAACTGCTCACGGATAACCTCCGTCCTCTCAAGATTGTTCGACGTATATCCCGGGTCAGTAGGCCCCATCATAACAACCACCGGCACATCAAACGCCACCGCATACTGCCTCGGCCCGGTATCGTTCGTCACAAAAACATCGCACCGCTTCACTAACGGCTTCAATAAATCCAAATCCACCCTGTCGCCGCTCGTATCAATCACATTCGCCTTCGTCAGGGCGACTCGCTTTGCTATCTCCTCCTCACCGGGCCCGAAAAACAAAATCACCTTCGCTCCAAAACGCCGCTCGATAAGCTCGGCCAGCTCGGCAAAATACTCCGCAGGCCAACGCTTTGACGGCCCAAAGCTCGCCCCGGGGTTCAATCCAATCACTAACTCATCCGCCCCGACCCCGTAACCCGCCAAAAACGCATCCGCACGCCTCTGCGTCTCGGCCCCGATATACAAACTCGGCTTGACCCGCTCCGGCATCCGCAGACCAAGCCACCGGCCTATCTCAAGATAGTACTGCGGCATTGCAATTGCCGCAATCCTGCCGTCCACTCTTGCCGGCCTGGGCCCGCCGCTCAAAAACACCCCACGAAACTGACCTCTGTAACCGTAAATCCGCCTTGCACCTCCAAGCCAAACCTCCAGCGCCGAGCGAACCGAGTTCGTCAGTAGGACCGCCATATCCGCACCAAACTCACGTATCTGCCGCGCCATCTCCCGCAGTCCGCCCCGGCCCCTGTCGTTGACACCAATCGTCCTGCAAAACCAGGGCCCGTCCTTCACTACGTCACAAAGGTTGGGCCGAACAGCACACGCTATCTGTGCATCCGGAAAGTTCATCCGCAGACAATCGAAAAAAGGCGTTGCCATCACGAGGTCCCCCACCCAGTTCGGCCCGCGAACCAGTATCCGCCTGACCTTCGCTAAGTCCTCAGCCATTGCCGTCCTCTGCAAATCAACACCTGCAACACATCCCGCCGACCCACCTTTACCCCGCCCGTCTGACGACGGGCCGGGTGAGCATCATTCGCGGGTTTCTGAAAGCCAACGGTCGGATTCGAACCGACAACCACTGGTTTACAAAACCAGAGCTCTACCGTTGAGCTACGTTGGCATCGACAGCGATGATAATAAAGAATCGGCGATTGGTCAACGGCTCGGCCAGCGGGTTTGTGGGGCGAGGTGAGCTTTCTTGCAGCGCCGGCAAGAGCGGAGATTTCGGGTTGGCTGTAAACAAAGTGTTGATTGTGCCGGCGGGTTCGGGGAGAATGTCATAAGGAGACAATAATCCGGGCTTTCTATGGTTTTTTTGCCGGACAATGCAGATTCATACAGCGGGCCGGTACGACGGCTCCGGGAGCTTATGAACCCGTGCGTGCTGTGCCCGCGCAGGTGTAATGCGTATCGCAGCAGGGGCGAGGCCGGGTTCTGCGGTATAGCTGATATGCCGGTGGTAAGCTCGGCCGGGCCGCACTTCGGGGAGGAGAGCGTCCTTGTCGGCAGCGGTGGTTCCGGTACGATATTCCTGGCGGGCTGTAACCTGGGATGCGCGTTCTGTCAGAATTACGACATCAGTCATTTTCGTCGCGGCCGGGCCGTGAGTATCGAGCAGTTGGTTGAGTTTATGTTAGATTTGAAGAGCCGCGGGTGCAGCAATATCAATTTTGTGACGCCGACACATGTCGGCTGGGCGTTAGCGGCGGCAATCGAGTCGGCGAGGCAAAAGGCCCTGGAGCTGCCGATAGTCTATAATTGCGGCGGGTATGAGTCGGTCGAGACGCTCGGACTGCTGGACGGGTACGTGGATATTTATATGCCGGATATCAAGTTTTCGGATTCGGCAGCGGCAAAGGAGCTTTGCGATGCGGCGGATTATCCCCAGGTTGCTTTTGCAGCGGTTAAGGAAATGCACCGGCAGGTGGGGGATTTGCAGCTTGAAAACGGTCTTGCCGGACGCGGGCTTTTAATACGACACCTTGTGCTGCCGAACAGGGTGGCGGGCAGTTTCGCAATTATCGATTTTCTGGCGGAAAAGATTAGTCGCCATACGACAATCAACGTAATGGGCCAGTACCGGCCTTGTTTTAAGGCGGCGGAACATTCCACAATCAGCCGCCGGCCGAGCGCCGAGGAGGTCGCACAGGTGCGCGAGTATGCGGTACAAAAAGGGCTGAATGTGCTTGATTAAGACAGGCCTGTCCCGGGTCAAAGTATCTTTTTATAGTTTATTATTTGTGGTTCGGCGGCAAGGGACGCCGAATTATTGCCGCTGAGCTTTGCGATGTCAGCTTTTGATGAGCTTTTCGGGTTTTGCGGCGCTCTGGCCGACGGCGGTGAGAAATTTTTGAGTGACGATTTTCTCGAGCTTTGCCATTTCGGATTTCGTTTTCTTTTTCAGTGGTATCTGTCCGCCGGCGTAGGCCCGGTGTCCGCCCCCGGCGCCTCTTCTTGCGACAATTTTGTGCATGACGGTATCGGCGTCTTTTTGCTCGTTCGAGCTCCTTACGGAAATGAACATCTTCTGCTGAGCGAACCCCGTGCACATAGTGAAGTTTATTTCCTCTGTCCTGAGCAGCAGGTCGGCGACTTCCGCTATCATATCCGGGTTGTCGATGTTTCCGAGTCCTGTGACGATTGCGGGCCCGCAGGCGCGGGCGTTTTTGAGCGCGTCGGCCAGCATCTGGTAGTACCCGCGGGGGACTTCGCCCCGCTGAATTTCGCTCAGCATCCTTTTGTTTGCGAGCGGATAGAGCCGTTCGATAGCCCTTATGTCGGCGGCGGCGGTGTCCCGACCGAGGTCCTGGGTGTCTGAGCGGATGGCGTACAGCAGGGCCGTGGCAAGCTGGTTGTCGGGGATGATTTTCAGCCAGTCGAGATACTCGGCGAGTATGGTGGAAGTGGCGCCGTAGGACTTGCGGACGTCGCTGAACGGGATTTGTCTTGTTTGTTTCCGGCAGGGGTGATGGTCTATGACGATATCGGGCCAGAGGTCCGACGACAGTGAGTTATTTCCCGTGCCGGGCTGGGTATCGACCATAGCGATGAGGTCGAAGTTGTAGAATTCGATTTTGTCGCAGTCGTGCAGATTCAGGCAGAGGTATCGCACGAGGGCCCTGTTTTCTGCCCGCCCGACGGTCCCGCCGTGGGTGATGTAGCACTGGACGTCGGCGAGCGAGTTCGCGATTTTGCGCAGCGCCACCGCGGCTGCGATGGAGTCGGGGTCGGGGTTATCCTGCATCAGGATAACCATATTCCTGTTGTCTTTCAGGATTCCTCTGAGCTGCTCGATCTTTGCTTTTGTTTTGTCCTGCTTGTTTGCCATAGGGAATTCCACAGTTAAGGTATAACCGGTATTTTAGCGTTTGGCATAGTTTTTGACAGGAGAATCGCCTGTTGTTCCGGGAAGTTTCAACAACTTTTCTGTAGCTGTGCCCTATTTCGGGTCAGGGCCTCGAGAGGAGCTGCAGCAGTGTTTTTGCGTTTTTGACGGCGTGGGCGGAGATGTCGTTGTTGAAGTAGGCATAGACGGTTTTAACAAACTTTGCGTTTTGCTGAATCCATTCGGCCCAGCCGGCTAACATTTTGTCGGTGTAGTCGCCGCTGTATCGGCCTGTGGTCCCGTGGAAACGGACGTAGATTGTCCGGGCGGTGCTCGTGCGAGGCGTTTCACAGCCGGCGAGGTCGTGAATGCAAAAGGCGGCGTGGTGTTTTTCGAGCAGCTCGAAGGTGTCGTCTTCGTACCAGCTTTTGTGTCGAAACTCGAATACGGCGGGTGGCTTTTTGCCAAGGAGTTTTATAAAGGCCCCAAGACGGTCGAGGTCTTTGTGCAGCGAAGGCGGAAGCTGATAGAGCACAGGGCCGAGATTCTCTTTCAGCAGGGCGACGGCGTCGAAGAAGCGTTTGAGCGCATCTGACGTGTCTTTTAGTCTCTTTATGTGGGTGATGTAGCGGTTGGCCTTGATGGTGTAGAGGAAGTTTTCGCCGGCCTGGACGTGCCAGTTTTTCAGCGTCTGCTCTTTGGGCAGGTGGTAGAAGGTATTGTTGACCTCGACGGTGTTGAAGTGCTGAGCATAGTAACCGAACCATTTGGATTTTGGCAGGTCTTCGGGATAGAATCGGCCCTTCCAGTGGTCGTAGTACCAGCCGGACGTGCCGATTCGGATGTCGGGTCCGGGTTTGCTCATAACACAGACCAACTTCAGGGATTACAGGTTGTAGAGTTCGGCTATGTGGCGGTTCGGCTTAAAATGGTACTGGCATTGGCTTAACGGCGCGCCGAGGACGTTTATTTTATCGAGGTCGCCCTGGCCCATGCCGGCCTGGTTCATAGCCGACAGGTACATAATACGGGTGGGCTCGAAGCCCATGATTTTCGTTGCGAGCGTGTCGGCGGCGAGCGGGTCACGGCTTGCAAGCGCTATGCGGGCGTCGAAGGGCGTCCCCATCGTGGGCCCTTCGCCTTCCATCGCCTCGAAGCCGTCAATGACGGCCAGGTCGGGGTAGATTTGCTGGGCAAGGTGAAACATATTGTAGTGCAGGACGGTATTGACGGCTCGGCCGGTGGTGTGCATAAGCTCCTTGTCGTTGCCCCGGCCGTCGCTGACGGGCGAGCCGAGCAGTACGTTCTTCAGCGACAGCGTCGTGACGACCCGGTCGTGTGTTTTCATTCTTGCGGCGGAAATAATGTAGATTTCAGGGTCGAAAAAGGTCGAGACGATTCTAATACGCAGTGGGCGGTTGCCCCAGCCGAAGACGTAATAGTACCTGAAAGCCGTGCGATTCAGGTCGATTAGTTTAACGTTGTATTCCTTTTCGAGCGGCAGGTAGCCGTAATTTCTGAAGCCGTCGAATGTATCCCCGAAAGCGGTCGCCTCGCCGATGATGATTTGCTTTTTGTAGTGTGGTCTCAAAAAGTCCAGAATCGCTCGCACGGCGTCGGGATGGGTCGCGCAGAGAGAGTGGTTGGTGGCGACCATATTGGGTTTTATCAGGATTTTCCTGTCGCCGATGGAGGCAAGGATATCGTCTTCGAGCATTTTGAGGGACTGATAGACGATTTCGCGCCGGTCGTTTCCCTTTATAAGGGTGACATTGGCAGGTTCGGTGAGTTTGTGGAAGAGCTGTTTGTCACCGGGCGGTTCGGGTGCAGGCGCGGCGGATTTGCCATTTGTCCGGCTTGAGCAGCCGGAGAAGGTAAGGGAATTTGCGCCGAGTGCGACGGCGGCAATGCCTGAACCGAATCGGCTGAGGAAACGCCGCCGATTCAAAAGATTATTACGTGGTAACATATTTGGTTGTCCCTGTAATTACAGACCTTTTACCCGCATTCTCAGTGCGTAGAGGCAGGTGCGGGCGGTTACGAAGAGCGTTTTGTTATCCGGGCCACCGAAGCAGACGTTGGAAGGTCGCTGGGGTATCTCAATATGCTCAATCTTTTCGCCCCTCGAATTATAGACTTTGACGGCATCGGTCGTCAGATAAATGTTGCCTTCCTTGTCGATGGTCATTCCGTCGGAGCCTTCCGGCGCGAAGAGCTTCTTGTCCGAAAGTGTCCCATCGGAATTTACTCTATAGACCCAGGTCTTGTTGTCACCGTGGTCGGCGACGTAGAGCAGTTTCCCGTCGGCTGTTCCAATCAGGCCGTTGGGTCTTACCATATCGTCAATGACGCGAATTAGCTCACCGCCGCCGGGATGCAGGTAATAGACGTGTTCGCCGTCCTGCTGGAGCTGGTCTCTGTCGCGGCCATAGTATGGGTCGGAGAAGTATATGCCGCCATTGTGGTCTCGGTAGAGGTCGTTGGGGCTGTTCAGCTTTTTGCCCTTGTAGTTGTCGGCGAGGACGGTGACTTTGCCATTGGTATCTATTCTTGAGATTCGCCGGTTCTTACCTTCGCAGACATAAAGATTTCCCTTCTCGTCGAAGTACAGGCCGTTAGCGCCGCCCGAGTTTTCACGAAATGTGGAAAGCTTGCCGTCGGTGGACCATATATGGATGCGGTTGTTTGGGATATCGGTGAAATAGACGTTCCCTTTGTTGTCGGCGGCGGGGCCCTCGGTAAAGCTGAAGCCGCCGCTTAGTTTTTCGAGTTTCGCACCCGGTGCGATGAGAGATTTAGCTCCGGCGGATTGCCATGTGACACCGTGTGTTTTGGTCTTTACCGAATAGAGCGAATCGGAGGCGGTGATGAACAGCGTATCGAATGTCGGGCCGCCGAAGGTAACATTTGCGGTCCAGCGTTTCGGAATATCGATGTGGTCGATTTTTTTGCCGGTCCTGTCGAAGGCGGTGACGCCTTTGCCGGTAAGATACACGTTGCCGGCGCTGTCGATGGTCATACCGTCGGAGCCCATTTCGCAGAACAGCTTTTTGTTCGAGAGTGTGCCGTCATCGTTGATTGTATAGCTGTAAGTTTTGCCGGCGCCGATGTCGGCAACATAGAGTGTCTTGCCGTCGGCTGTCCCTATGATGCCGTTCGGCTGGGTGAGGTCGGTTATGACACAGACGAGGGTTTTGCGGTCGGGCTTGAGATAATAGACATACTGGCCTGGCTGCTCGGCCGGGCCCCTGTCCCAGTAGCTTCTCTTGTAGAACGGGTCGGTGAAGTATATGCCGCCTTTACGGTCCCGCCAGAGGTCGTTCGGGCCGTTGAGCAGCTTGCCCCTGTAATTATCGAGAAGGACGGTCATTTTGCCGTTGCTGTCGAAAGAGACAAGTTTGTTATGCAAATCGGCGCAGGCCAGCAGGTCGCCGTTTAAGTCGAAGTACAGGCCGTTCGAGCGCCCACAGCCGTCGAGAAAGACCGAGAGCTTGCCGGCGGTTGACCATACGTAGATTTTGTCGTTGGGCTGGTCGGTGAAATAGACGTTCCCTTTGTCGTCGGCGGCGGGGCCTTCGGTAAAAGAGAAGACCTCGGCGAGCCGCTCGGGTTCGGCGCCGCCGGCAACAACCGAGGACTTAGCGGAATCGAGGCAGAACAAAACTGCTAAACTGCCAAACAATATAGCTGTTTTTCTCATAATTTAGCCCTTTCGTAAAAAGAGTTTCGGCTCGAAACGGATAATGACACAATACTCCCGGCAAGCGTAATAGTAAAGTGCAAAGACGCTGCAGGCGGACGAATTATTGGCTGCCGAAGCGCCTGTCTTTCATCGCCGCTCCTGTGGCGGGCCGGGCCGGCCGGCGATTGTAAGTTCAGCAGCATTAAGAGCTTGACAACAGCCAATCGAAAATGATAAAAGTGATGTAGCCGTTCACGAGGCGTAAACCTCTTTTTTGTGTCATCTCTGAAAGCGTGTCGTTTGTCAAGTACGCCACAT
>CAYMYK010000055.1:0-15682 GCA_964394625.1 uncultured Pirellulales bacterium | reverse complement strand
TTATGTGCTATACCATATCCACAAAAAATGCGCCACTTTTTTTTGATGCACCCTTTATATTGGTCAAAAAACGTGCGAAAATTCCTTCGCTTTAGCAAATTCAATCGGTATAATGAGGATTTGGACAATTGAATTCTGGAGAAATATAATGTGCGAAGAGTGCGGCTGCGGCCAAAATACCGAGCAAAAAACCTTCGAGCAGAAGGTCAGTGAAATAATCGAGGCAATTAGGCCGAACCTGCAGAGCCACGGCGGCGATGTAGAGCTGGTATCGACCGAGGCCGACAACACCGTCAAGGTCCGGCTGCAGGGGGCCTGCGCCGGCTGCCCCGGGGCGCAAATGACGCTGAAAATGGGCATCGAACGGCTCCTGCGAGAGAAAATCCCCGAGCTAAAAGAGGTCATCGCAGTAAGCTGATACAGCCCCCCGTTCGCTCTCTAACCGCCGGAGGCGCCGTGAGTTGCGCTCACTCCCAAATCAGCTCCCCGAACCGCTCTTTCGGCACAAACTCCACATGATAGCAGTCGTTAAACACAATATTGCATCCATCGCCACGGTGATTTTCAGTTGTCATAATCTCGGGCCCGCCGAACTGATTCCAGCCCGCCGTCGTCTCGAAAAGCAGAACCATCTCCGGCGATAAGCTCACGCCGGCATTGGGGTTAATGGCATAATGCCCCGGCCCGCCTTGGCCTCCGGGACAACGAAGCTGGTTTGGTTCCACATCCGCGTACATCACAAGCAAATCACACCACTTGTTCGGCTCCGGATACTCCTCCTCATTATCATTCGCATACAACAGACACGCCTTACCAATCGCACTCAGATTTGCCGCACATACGCTTCGGCTCCACGTTTCATATGCCCGCTCGGACGTACACATCCAATTGTCGGCAAAGATTGAAAAATCATTGAAATCCACAGTACCATCAAAATCCATATCCCCGTCGATTTCCCACTCGCTCATGCTTGCCAGGCCCGTTCCGCCATACGCACCCATGTTTATGCGCCCACCGTTGGGTGTCCGCTCGGCGCTGAAATCACCCATAGGATCACCTGCTGCAATACACGGGCTGGTCACTTCGTCAACAACCCATAAGTCAAGTGCCGGCAAGTACCTGCCGCGATTGCTCAGTAAATGATAGTCGCCGGCATTTGCGTCCACAAAAAGCGGATCGGCGCTTATGTTGCCCTGCCCGTCGTTTGCGTCCTCGATGCAGCTATACTGCGCAACGCAATCAACAAGGTCCTGCTCGCTGTTGTTCCAGAATATGCTGCTGCGAATATCCGGCACACCGTCCACATACGCCCCCGCACCATACCGGTTATTCACAACCGTCACATTGCGAATCGTCGGAAATGTCCCCGCTGCGAATATCCCCATATAACTGTTGGTTATGACAAAGTTTTCAAGCACGCTGCCGGGCCCTTCACCGTTGAAAAACGACACGGCAAAATCGTCATCGCCGTCTATCACAGCCGCACCTCCCTCGCTGCGAACCGTTATCGCCCTGCCCAGAAAATTGAGCTGCTCAACATAGACGTTCGGCTCAACCGTCACCTCATCGCCATCGGCAGAGGCATCTATTGCCGCCTGTATAGTCGCATATTCACTCGGAACCCGCCTAACCGCACCGGCACATAAGGCCTCTGCGGCAACGAAAAGCAACATGACAAAAAGAATCCTTCTGCACATCGGTCTTCCCTCACAAAAAAAACTTGCCTCGAAAAAAATTTACGCCCTATAACATACCCAATCCTCGCAGAAATGTCAAGATCATTACCCCAGGCGGCGTAACCTTTATGCTACGTCGCTTCCAGCAAGGTGAACGCGTATTTTCCCGTTATCTGGTTTGTGTATTATCCCCTTCTCCGTAATGATGCAAGTTATGTTCTCGGCGGGGGTTACGTCGAATGCGGGGTTGTAAATTTTTACGTTCTGCGGCGCCGTTTGTGTGCCGGCGCAGAAACGCACCTCGTCGGCGGGGCGATATTCTATTGGTATCTGCCCGCCGGTTTCGATAGTCAAATCGAAGGTGCTGGAGGGAGCGGCGATATAGAACGGTATGCTATGCCATTTGGCCAAGACGCTCAGGGCGTAGGTACCGATTTTGTTAGCGGCGTCGCCGTTGGCGGCTATGCGGTCGGCGCCGGTGATGACCATATCGACTTTACCCTGTTTCATCAGCATCCCGGCCATATTGTCGCAGATAACGGTAACGTCTATGCCGGCCTGCTTTAATTCCCATGCCGTCAGCCGGGCGCCCTGCAGCAGGGGCCTGGTTTCATCCGCATAGCATTTGAATTTTTTGCCCTTTTTATGCGCCTCGAACATCACCGACAGGGCCGTCCCCTGCCCGGCCGTCGCCAGGGCGCCGGCATTGCAGTGAGTCAGGACGGCGGCACCGTTTGTGATAAGCATTTCGCCGTTAAGCCCGATTTGCCGGCACATCTGCTCGTCTTGCCTGCATATCGCGTGCGCCTCGGCCAGAACAACCTTGCGCAGCTCAGCCGGGCCGGCGGCCGGATTTTCCGCTGCAAATGCCTCGCCTCGGCGTCTTACCCGCTCGAGCGCCCGGAAAAGATTAACCGCCGTCGGTCTCGACGAGCCGAGGTAATCGGCTGCCTGCTTCAAAACGCCCAGTCCCTTGTGAACATCGTCAAGTCCCGGCTGCTTCAGCGCCAGCACAAGCCCGTAGGCGGCCGCCACGCCAATCGCCGGCGCGCCGCGAACCGCAAGCGTCTTTATCGCATCGAAAAGCTGCCCGGTATCTCGGCACTGTAATTTAACGAACTCGGCGGGCAGTTTTCTCTGGTCAATCAACTCCAGCATGCCGTCCACCGACCCGACCCATTTTAGCGTTCGATATTCCACGCAAAGCTCCTGTCGTTAGAGAGCCGGTATCAACCGGCCTTTGCTTTTGCCTTTTTGGTCCGCCGGGTAAGCCGGAGTTTGCCGCTTAGGTATTTGCCGGTGTAGCTTTTTTCGGTTTTGACAATTTCCTCGGGCGGCCCGGCTGCTATAACCTCGCCGCCGGCGTCGCCGCCCTCGGGGCCAAGGTCGATTATATAATCGGCCATCTTAATAACATCCAGGTTGTGCTCGATGACCACCACCGTATTTCCCAAATCGCACAGCCGCTGGAGGACATTGAGCAGGTTATGAATGTCGGCGAAATGCAGTCCCGTGGTCGGCTCATCCAGAAGATACAGCGTATGTCCGGTCGCGGCCTTGCCCAGCTCAGAGGCGAGCTTGACCCGCTGGGCCTCGCCGCCCGAGAGCGTCGTCGAGGCCTGTCCAAGCTGCATATAACCCATCCCGACATTGTCTAACATTCGCAAGAACCGCACTATCGTCGGGAAATTTGCAAAAAACTTCAGCGCCTCGGCAATGCTCATACCGAGAACGTCGGCGATATTTTTGCCTTTATAGGTAACTTCAAGCGTCTCGGGATTGTAGCGAGTGCCTCTGCAGCGTTGACAGGTAACATATACATCGGGCAGAAAGTGCATTTCAATTTTTTTTGTGCCCTGGCCTCGGCAGTATTCACATCGTCCGCCTTTGACGTTGAAGCTGAACCGGCCGGGTTTGTAGCCGCGAATCTTCGCCTCGCGAGTCTTACTGAACAGCTTGCGAATCTCGTCGAAGACGCCCGTATAGGTAGCCGGGTTGCTCCGGGGGGTCTTTCCTATCGGCGACTGGTCTATCTCGATTACCTTGTCAATCTGAGAGGCGCCGAGGATACTTTTGTGCTTTCCCGGCCGGTCTCGCGAGCCGTAAAGCCGGCGCCTGAGAGCACGCAGCAGCACCTGATTGACCAGCGTGCTCTTGCCCGAGCCGGAAACGCCCGTCACGCAGACGAACACGCCCAAGGGAAACTTCACATCGATATTTTTGAGGTTGTTCTCCGCCGCCTGTTTGACCTCGATACACCTTCTCAGGTTGTATTTTCGTCTTGCCAACGGCAGCGGTATCTTCTTTTTGCCTTTGAGGTACTGGCCCGTAAGCGACTGCCGGCAGTTTAAGATATCCTTATAGGTTCCCTGCGCGACGACCTCGCCGCCTGCGGCGCCTGCGGCGGGGCCGATATCGATAATGTGTTCTGCGGCGGCTATTACGTCCTCGTCGTGCTCGACGACTATTACGGTATTGCCGATACGCGTCAGGCGTTTCAAAATCCCGAGCAGCCGGTCGTTGTCGCGTTTGTGCAGGCCTATGGTCGGCTCATCGAGCACGTAGCAGACGCCGACAAGCCCGCTGCCGACCTGTGTGGCTAAGCGAATCCTCTGTGCCTCGCCGCCGGCTAATGTGCCGCTCCTTCTGTCCAGCGTCAGGTAGCCCAGCCCGACATCGACCATAAAGCCCAGCCGGGCCTTTATCTCCTTTAATATCTGGGCCGCTATGAGCGTTCTTTCCTTATCGAGCCGGAGTCTTCGGAAGAACCGCTGGGCCTTTTCGATGCTCATTTTGCTCAGCTCGTGGATGTTTTTGCCGCCCAGTGTTACCGCAACGGCCTCGGGTCTCAATCTCGCCCCGCGGCACGCCCGGCAGGGCAGCTCGCCGAAATAGCTGTGCAGCCGTTGCTTGACGTACTCGCTGTTGGTATTTTCCCACCGTCGTGTAAGATTGGGAATAACGCCCTCGAACCGGACGCCGTATTCGCGTTCGTCCTCGGCTGTCGTGCCGTACATCAATATCCTGCGTACCCGCTCGCCCAGCCGGGCGAAGGGAATCGATTTGCTGACGCCGAAGTTTCTGCAGAACCGCTTGATAAGCCGGTTATAGTAGATATTCATTCTCTTGCCGCCCTTGCGCCAGGCGTCAACGGCGCCGTTTTCCAAAGAGACCGTCTTGTCGGGCACAATCAAGTCCGGGTCGAATTCGAGTATTGTGCCCAGGCCGTCACAGCTTTTGCACGCCCCGTACGGGCTGTTGAAGCTGAACAGGCGGGGGCTAAGCTCTTCCAGGGACGCCTGTGGATGCTCGGGGCAGGCGAATTTCTCGCTGTAAATGACCTGCCGCCAGTCGGCGTCCGAGCCGGCATTATTCGAGCCGGGCCGCTGAACCAATACCAGCAAAATGCCGTCGGCCAGTTTCAGGGCCGTCTCGACCGAATCGGCCAGGCGAATGCGGACGGAATCTCTGACTATCAATCTGTCCACGACGGCGGCTATGTCGTGCTTTTTGTTTTTATTAAGAGCCGGGACGGCAGTCACATCGTAAATTCGGCCGTCAACCCGAACACGGACAAAACCTTCGCGCTGCACCGCCCTGAAAATATCGCGGTGTTCGCCCTTTTTTCCCCGCACTAAAGGGGCACATATCTGGACTTTCGTACCTTCGGGCCAGGCAAGTATCGAATCGACTATCTGGGAGGAATGCTGGCTGGTAATTTCCCTGCCGCAGACCCAGCAGTGGGGCAGGCCGACCCTTGCAAAAAGCAGACGGAAGTAATCGTAAATCTCGGTGGTGGTGGCCACCGTCGAGCGGGGATTGGCGCCGGCGCTTCGCTGCTCGATGGCAATCGTGGGCGGAAGGCCGGTTATCTCGCCCACGTCGGGCTTTTGCATCTGCTCGAGGAACTGCCTCGCGTATGAGCTGAGGGACTCGACGTACTTGCGCCTGCCCTCGGCATAAATGGTATCGAATGCAAGAGAGCTTTTGCCCGAGCCGCTTATGCCGGTGATAACGACCAGCTTATCGCGGGGGATGCTCAGGTTGATATTCCTGAGGTTGTGCTCGGCCGCAGCCGTAATATTAATCGCTTTTTCCGCCTGCCCAGCCATAAAACCTTACCGAAACGCATCGCCACTGAAAAACCCGAAATTCCGATAACAACCAAACTAATGATTGTAACAAATCGAACTCAGCCGGGAAAGCTTTTTTGCCTGTTTCACCGGCCTGCCGGGCACAAGGCCCAATTGCACATTCGGCTTGACTTGAGGGCTGCGTTTGCGTATAATAATGGTGTGCTTTTGGGCTGCGGTATCGTGGCGCTCAGGTTGTGCGGCTTTTCAAAATGGGTGCGAGGGTGAAATATACTGTTTGTCTTGGTCTTTTGGCGTTTTTGGCCGTTGGCGCGGAGGCGGACGCCTATATCATAGCCCCCAGCCAAACCACGCCAAAAGTGGTAATGCATACCCCTCTCGGGGCTGTAACGATTGAGTTGTTTCCCGCCGAGGCCCCAATAACGGTCGATAACTTTTTGCAGTACGTCAACGCCGGCTTCTACGATAAGCTCATCGTTCACCGGGTCATAAACGACCCGGACTTCGGGATTGTCCAGGCCGGCGGCTACTGGGCCGTTAACAGCGGCGGCACACTCTACGGCCCCTGGCTTGTAACCGAGGGGCTGCGAGACCCAATAATCAACGAAAGCTACAACGGGCTGAGCAATCTGCGAGGTAGCGTGGCAATGGCCCGAACCGAGGAGCCGAACTCGGCCACGTCCCAGTTCTACATAAACACAACCGACAACACCGACCTCGACCTCGACAACGACCCCTGCGGCATCGGCTACTGCGTCTTCGGGCAGGTCATACAGGGAATGGATGTCGTTGACGACATCGTCCAACTGCCGACTCTGCCGCCGCAACTAGTCAATGGTATGAACGACGTGCCAAGCTATCAGGCCGACTGGGTCTATACTTACAAGGTACAGGCGCGGGTTTACGTTGCAAACGACGGCAGCGACAGCACCGGACTGGGGACGTCCGAACTGCCGGTCAGGACCATACAAAAAGGCATCGATATTGCCGTCAACGGCGGCAATGTTGTCGTCCAACCCGGCAGCTATGCCGGCACCGGCAATATCGAGCTCGACTTTAATGGAAAGCCCATCACCGTCCGGTCAGTTCGCTCGAGCGACCCCGTGGCCATTGTAACAACCGTTATAGACTGCCAAGGCACGCTGATGGACAAACACAGGGCGTTTTACTTCCACAGCGGCGAGGACGCAAACTCCGTAGTCGAGGGCTTCACCATTATCAACGGCTATCAAAATGACGGCGGCGCCATATTATGCGAGAGCAGCCCCACGATAAAAAACTGCATGTTCCGCAACAACACCGCGCTGGCCAGAGGCGGGGCAATCTACTGCTCGGCTTCACAGCCGAGAATCATCAACTGCACCTTCGCTGCAAACAGCTCCTGGAACATAGGCGGCGCGCTGTGCTGCGACAATGCAGCCGGCGCACAACTGATAAACTCCATCCTCTGGAGCAATACCGCCTCCGACGGTCCCGAACTGGCGGTGCTTAGCGCTTCAAGCTCTTCGATGCTGTCTATTTCTTACTCCGATGTCCGGGCCGGCCCGGCGCAGGCCTATCTCGAGGCCGGCTGCCATATCGACTGGGGGCTGGGTAACTTCGATTTGGACCCCTGCTTTATCGACCCCGATAACGACGAATACCACCTGAAAAGCGAGGATTGGCAGTGGACAGACGCCAACGGCTGGACTTTGGGCACTATCACCAGCCCCTGCATCGACGCCGGCAACCCCGGCTCGCCGACGCTCAAGGAGTATGGCTACACCACCAACAGGACCAATATGGGCGCATTCGGCCAGACAATCCAGGCAAGCACTCCCCCTCCGAACTGGGCACTGCTTTCCGACATAAACAATGACGGAATCGTCGATTTGACCGACTTTGCGTACTTTGCACGCGATTTCCGTTTCGTCGGGGAGCTGTCGCCGGCCGACCTCAACAGGAGCGAAACCGTCGGGATACAGGACCTGGGTCTGTTTGCCAGCGACTGGCTGCTTGGCACAAGCTGGTACTGGGCCGAAAAAGCCGACCTCAACGGCGACAAAGTAATCAATTTCAAAGACTATGCCGTGCTCGCCTCCAACTGGCTTAGCTTTGGCGAGGACGTGACCGGCGATGGCGAGGTCGATTACGACGATATTGGATTGTTCTACTTCTTTTGGCTCCAGAAGCTGCACCGCTGAGAAAGCCGCCCGCTATCCCAACACCACCGGCTAACCGGCCTGCTCCAGATGAACCTGTTAATCAGCCATTTTATCGGAATAACCCGCTTCGTGCGCATATACTAATTTAATACTAAAATCCTTAAATTTAGTATTTGACACACGGCAGCCGACTAAGAGAAGCTCTCGGAAGTGGAACAGGCGCTCTAATGAAAGTAAAAAAGCTGCACAACTGGAATCTGTCGTACTCGCAGGCCCGCCGGCTGCAGAGCCGGCTTGCACCGCAGGTCCGATTCATACCGTTGACAAAAAAACCGGACCGTATCGCAGGTTTGGACTGTGCCTTCACAAAAGGCGGTAAGCGCATTGTCGCGGGGGCGGTTGTTCTCGAGCTGCCCGGCCTTGAGATTATCGAAACGAAGAGCGCCACAAGGAAGGTGCGGTTTCCGTATATTCCGGGTCTGCTTTCGTTTCGCGAGGCGCCCGTGTGCATCGCGGCGGTGAAAAAGCTACGGTGCAGGCCGGACGTTTTTCTAATTGACGGCCAGGGCATCGCGCATCGGCGCCGGCTCGGCCTGGCCGCCCACCTGGGGCTTTTCTTCGACTCACCGACTATCGGCTGCGCCAAGAGCCGGCTCACCGGCGTTTTTGAAGAACCTCCTGAGCAGAAAGGCGGTCACAGCCGGCTCATAGACGCCGGCGAGACAATCGGCGCCGTTTTGCGAACGCGGGCTTCGGTCAAGCCCATTTTCGTCTCGGTGGGAAACAAATGCACGCTGAAAGACGCAATCAGAATCGTGCTCGCCTGCACGACAAGATACCGCCTGCCCGAGCCGACACGCCTGGCGCATCAGTTCGTCAGCAAAATTCGCCTCGAAGTATGAACAAGACCCCCTACTTAGCAAGACGGAGTATTCTTTCCCTGCGATACTATTGTGCCGGAACGACCTTCGCCGAGTTTATCACCACCGGCTCGACGGGAACATTTTGAAGACCACCTCTGGTCGTCGTCTTCACAGCCGCTATTGCATCGACCACGTCCATTCCCTCCACGACCCTGCCGAACACCGTATAGCCGGGATTGCGACCCTCGACATAGTCCAGGTAGGAGTTATTGACCACGTTTACAAAAAACTGGCTCGCGGCGCTGTCGGGGTCGTTCTTGCGTGCCATTGCAATCGTGCCTCTGTTGTTTTTAAGCCCGTTGCCCGCCTCACTGGTAATGGTCTCGCGGGTCTTTTTCTGCCGCATATCAGCGGTGAAGCCGCCTGCCTGTATCATAAAGCCGGGTATCACCCGGTGAAATACCGTCCCGTCGTAAAAACCATCCTCCACATACTTCAAGAAGTTCGCAACGGTCACCGGCGCATCTTCGGCGTCGAGCTCGATTACGATATCGCCTTTGCTTGTCTGAAGTTTCACCATTTTCTCTCCCACAACTTTTTTTTTCTCCCGGCCCGTGCCGCAGCCGACCGGCAGTATCGCCGCCGTCGTGACAACGGCCAGAAACAAACACATCCTCGATTTGTATTTCATAAAAAGCACCTTGTAAAACTCACACTAAAAAAAACACCCTCTATCGTTTGCTCAGCCGCTAATCCCACTTATGTTTTTTGATTGCCGCCAGTATCCGCTCGGCGCACTCCATCGCCGCCAGGCCTTCCTGTGCACTGACTTCGGGGCTGAGCGATTTGTCCGCCACCGCCTTCAAAAACGCTTCCTGTTCGAGTCGAAGCGGCTCGGTATCGTCCACATCCAGCTTTTCAACGTGCAGCAGCTTCGCCCAGTTCGTCTTCAGAAGGTTGAATTTGCCTTTTTTTTTCAGCTCTCTGATTTTTTCTATGACGTCAACGTTCGGCTCGGCCTTTATGACCGTGCCGGTTTTTTTAAGGTAGTCCACGCTCAAATACGCCTGTCTGCTGAAAACCCTGACCTTTCGCTCGGTCTTCAGTGCCAGGCGTGACGCGGTAACATTGGCGATACAGCCGTTGGCAAATTCTATTCTGGCGCTGCATATATCCTCATTGTCGTCAATGACACCGACGCCGACCGCATCCACTTTCACCGGTTTGCTTGCCGCCAGCGACAGGATGATGTCGATGTCGTGAATCATAATATCCAGCACGACCCCTATGTCCGTCGAGCGGAAGGGATATGGACTGATGCGTGTCGCCTCGATAAACTTCGGCTCTATGGCCAGGCGTTTTATCGCCTGGACGACCGGATTGCACCGTTCGGAATGCCCCACCGCCACGAGGCATCCGGTCTGCCCGGCGAGGGCGACAATCTCGGCGCCCTGAGCAAGGTCGGCGGCGAGGGGCTTTTCTATCAGAACAGGAATTTTTCGCTCGATAAACGGCCTAGCCAGCATATAGTGCTCGGTGGTGGGGGCGGCTATCGTAACTGCGTCAACGCCGTCGTAAAGCCGTGCACAGTCGCTGTACCATTTGCATTTGTGTTTTTTTGCCAGCCGCCTGGCGCGTGGCTGGTCTGTGTCAACTATGGCAACAAGCTCACTGGCAGGCAGCTTCGAGTAAACGCGGGCGTGAATCTGTCCCATCTTGCCCGCCCCGACTACTGCGGTACGTATCTTTTGCATAACGAATCTCTGTACAAAAGCTGCGCCGGCAAACCGCGCCCGGCCGTTTCAGTCCCTGAACTGCTCGAGGTACCTGCCGAACCGGTGCCGAGCGCTTCTGATTATCGCATCAAGGATAGCCCTGACATTTTCATCGTGCTGGTCTTCGGCGGCCATTTTCTTTGCCGCCTCCAGCAACGGTGCTCCAGTGCGGTAAAGTCTTTTATAGGCCTCCAATATTTCCTGCTGCTGCTGTTCGTTCAGCCCGGCTCGCGCCAGCCCGCGTCTGTTCACGCCGCGAATTCTCGAGGGGTAATGGCCGCTGACAATCATAAAGGGCGGCACGTCGCGGTTAATCCCGGCCAGGCCGGCCGCGTAAGACCACGCCCCTATCGTCACAAACTGATGCACACACACCACTCCGCTGAGCCAGACGCCGGTCTCTATCTTGCAGTGTCCGCTTATCTGGGAAAAATTGCTCAGCACAATTTTATCTTTGAGCGTGCAGTCATGGCCGATATGCACGCCTATCATAAGCAAATTGTCATTGCCCAGTTTTGTAAATTTGCCGGCGTACATGCTCGGATGGATTGTGACCTGCTCGCGAATGATATTGTTGTCCCCTATCGAGATGCCGCCGATTGCATCGTCCGGGCGCAGGCCAAGCAGTTGCGGCCTGCCCCCGACTACGCTGTTCGAACAAAAACGGTTGCCTTTGCCGATTTTCACCGCCTTGCCAACAACAACGTTGGCCTCAAGAACGGCGCCTTCGCCGATTGTGGTACCGCTGTCGATATAGCAGTTGGGTCCGACAACGACGTCATCGGCTAACTTAACATCTGCGTCCACCACCGCACTGGGGTGTATCTCAGCCATTTTCCATTCCCAAATTCAACTGACCGGCCTGCAACTACAGCCCTAAATCTTCTCATTATCAACGAGCATAAACCTTATCTCACACTCGGCAACCACCGAATCGGCAACCAACGCCTTGCAGCGGCACTGGGCGGTGCGTTTTCTCGACCGGACTGCCTCGGCGGTAAGGATAAGCTGGTCGCCCGGTACTACGGCCTTTCGAAGCTTCACACCGTCCATGCTCAGCAGGACCGCTAATTTGCCCGTGTGCTCCAGCGTCTGTGCGAACAGCAGGCCCGAAAGCTGAGCCATCGCCTCGACTATGAGGACACCGGGCATAATCGGCGTGCCGGGGAAATGCCCCTGGAAAAACTGCTCGTTGTAAGTTACGTTCTTTATACCTCTGATAAACCTGTCGCCTTCAATCTCAATTACCTTGTCCACCAGCAAAAACGGGTATCGGTGCGGCAGAATCCTGGCGATATGCCGAATGTCCAAAAGGGCATCCGTGCCGGATTTGGCCATTCGTTCACGGCGTTCAGCCGCCTCGTACAGCTTCCTGGCAAGCTGCTGATTCAGGGAGTGGCCGCTCCTGTACGACACAATTCTGCCGCTGACCGGCCTGCCGACAAGCGCCATATCGCCGATTAAATCGACGATTTTGTGCCTTACGCACTCGTCGGGAAATCTGAAGCTGTTTTTGATTGGCCCGTCCGAGTCGATGACCAGGATGTCGCGCGGGCCAAGATGCGTGCCCATACCGCGTGCCTGGAACTGCCGGGCCTCCGGCTCCAGCAGGAAGGTTCGCGCCCGCGCCAGATTTTTCTCGAAGACCTCAGGAGTCAGCCGATAGCTTGCTATCTGCCTGCCTATCCCGGTGTGCCCGCCGTAGTCTAAGTCAAAGGTGATATTGAGCCGGTCGTCGGCGTAGGCGAGTGCGTATATGCACGCCTGGCCCGAACTGACCGTTATCGGCTCGTTTATCACAAAGCACTTTCGAGCCACCTGCTGCTCGACAAGGCCGGCGGCCTTGAGCACCCTGAAATACTCGCTGCTGCTGCAGTCCGTGCTCGGCAGCTCCGGGCCGTTGACCTCTACGAGGATATTGTCAATCTCCAGAGCGTTTATGGCCGCCAGGCAGTGCTCGACCGTCTCTACGCTGACAGAGCCCTTCTTTATCGTCGTCCGTCTGCTTCGCTCGGCGATGTTCGGAGCAACGGCCCTTATCCGAACCCGCTCCGGCACATCCGTCCGTACAAACACCACTCCCGAATCGGCGGGGCCCGGCTTAAACACCACCTTCGCCTCCTTGCTGCCGAACAAACCCTTGCCGCTTATCAAGCATTCATTTTGTATCGTCTTTTGCAGCTTCAAGCTTATCAACCCTCTTGACAAGACGCTTCAACTGTTCAGCCAACTTCGGCAAACGATAAACCATCGCAAGAGCACGAAATGCTTCTCGCATCTCCCTCGCCGGCATCCCAAACATCCGCTTGCCCGGCTCAACATTTCTTATCACACCACTCCGCCCTGCGACCATCACGCCATCGCCTATCTCGATGTTGTCCGCCACGCCGGCCTGACCGCCCAGGGCAACTCCGTCACCGAGCTTGCAACTGCCTGCAATGCCGACCTGACTTACTATCAGACAGCACTTGCCGATTACTACACTGTGGGCAATCTGAACGAGATTGTCTATCTTTGTGCCCGCCCCAATCCTCGTCTCGCCGAACTTCGCACGGTCAACGCAGCTATTCGCGCCTATCTCGACAAAATCCTCTATCACCACCGTACCGTTATGAGGAATCAGCCGGTGCTGCCCGTCTATGAAAGCATACCCAAAACCGGTCGAGCCGATGGTGCTGTTCGCCTGAATTATAACATTATTACCAATAGTGCAGTTGTGATAAACAACGACGTTGCAGTCGAGCCGGCAGTTGCTGCCTATGGTTGAATTCTGCCCTATCCTGCACCCGCTCGATATTACCGTATTGTCTCCTATCGCCGCTGCCTCATCAATCACTACGTTGGCGCCGACAGATACACCTTTTCCGATTTCAACACGCTCTGCAACCTTAGCGCTGGCATCAATACCCTCGGCCGGGGCCTTCAGCGGCGGTGCAAATATCTTCAAGACCTCTATCAAGGCCGCGTTGACGTCTTTGACAACAAGCTGCGGCTTATCGAACCGGTCAATCCTGCCGTCCACAATCACCGCCGCCGCCGCACATTTCTTCGCCTCTGCCAGGTGTCTCTTATCGGAGACAAACGTCACGGCGCCGCCATCGGCTAAAGCTATCGGGCCAACGCCGGTAATTTCAGCGTCGCCTTCACCGAGAAGCTCTGCGCCAAGGCGCTGTGCCAATTGTGCAACCGTAAGTGTCATTTTATGGCCTCGCCGTCTCAAGGGGATTGTCGTCTGGTCATCCACTCATTCACTCCGCGGCATCCAGCCGGGCCATCACCGCATCCGTTATGTCCTCACAGCCGCCGCCGTAAAGCACCTTGTGCGTGCTTATCGTCAGCGTAAGCTCATTGTTGCCGGCCGCAGGGAACTCCGGCTCGCTGCGCTCCAGCACCAAATCCAGCCCCTTTTCTTTCGCAACCTGCTCGGTAGCTGTGAGCAGGTCGTTAAAGAGCTGCTCTATGGCGGCCTGCTCTTTCAGTTGCATCTGCTGCTTGAAGTACTCCTGCCTGGCCTGGAATTTCGCCTGTTTGTCGAAAAGCTCCTTCATCAGGGCCGAGTAATCATCGCTGCCCGGCCTGAGGGTTTTCAACCCGGCCTTGTCGAGGTCCACCTCTTTCGAGAGCTTATCCAGCTCGGCCTGTACCTTGTTCTGCTCGGCAAGCGACTGCTGGCGGTGCTTGATGGTGCGCCTGCACTGCTGGAATATTGTGCGAACACTCACGACGCCTATTTTCGGACAGTTGGTCTGCTCAGTCGAGTTTGCCCAGCTCTGCTCGAAACACACCCCGGCCAGGACCGCCGTCAATATCCCAACCGTCACAACGCTCGCAGTTGTTTTCATAATTTGTCCTTCCCGTCGTTATCACCAAATTCACAATTCATCATTTATCAATCAGCAATCAGAACAGTCTTCCGACAGAAAAACTGAATACCTGCGTGTCGTCCTGCTCCTCTTTCATAAGCGGCGCCGACAGCTCGAACCGCATCGGCACAGGCCCGAACCACTGTGGAATAAGTATCTGGATTCCTGTGCCCACCGCCGCTCGAAAGCCGCCCGAGTCTATCGCGCCGCTGTCGGCAAATACAAGCCACGAAAGATTTTCGCTCACAATCGGCACTGTTACCTCGGCGCCGGCTAAAAATATCCAGTCACTGCCTATCGGGTCTTTGTGCTCCGGGACATTAGGGTCGGTAATACCCGTCTGAAGGCCCCGTGTGCTGACGCCGCGATACTCAAAGCCGCGTATCCCGTAGGTGCCCGTGCCGCCGGCATAAAACTTTTCAAAAGGCGGGGCGCTGCCGACAACCGTCGCCGCCAGAAGCTTCGTCGAAAAAACCGTTTTTCGCTCGGCCAAATCCTCGTAAAGCGTCGTGTACCTGCGGTAAACGCCGCTGACAATGCCGAACGTATGGTCCCCGCCGAGTTGCTCGTAACTGAGATTGAAACTGTGCCCTGTGCTCGGATTGTACACGTCGTCGACAAGCTCTCTGCCGACGCCGAGCCGGACGCCGGCGAGAATATTGTCGCCTTGAACGTCGATAATCTCCTGAGGCGCATCCGAATCCAGACCCTTGACCGAGACGTTCTCCGCCCTGAAACCGATACTCCTGCGCCATTTGTTCTTATATCGCTTCTCAAGGGCTACGTATCCCTTCGTCCGCTGCTCGTCGTAACTTTCGCGCCAGCGCATCCAGCTCGAACCGGACAAATCAAGCCCGATTGGTTTGTCGTTAAGATACGGCTCACTGAAAGTTACCGAATACTCACTCATTTGCGTTCCGGGCGCCAGCGAAATGCGCAGGCTCTGGCCGGCTCCCTTATAGGCATTGCCGGTGATAAAATCCATAAAGCTCTTCGGCTTGTCGTGGATATCGAAGTTGCGCTGCTCAAACATAAGCTGGCCGATAACACCGCTGTCACTGGTCACGCCGGCACCTAACATTACCATCCCGGTCTTGCCTTCCGTTAAGCTGACCCGTGCATCTTTCTGTTCCGGGACATCTCCCACGGCGGTAATCGTTGCGCCTTCACGCTCGGTCAGCAGCATCCTTTGAAGCCGCTTTTCGAGCATACCCCTGCCGTCGCCGCGAGCAATATCCCCATTGTACCACCTGCCCGGCTGGAAATC
>CAYMYK010000054.1:0-15954 GCA_964394625.1 uncultured Pirellulales bacterium | reverse complement strand
ATGACAGGGACATTCGAGAAGTAATAGGGCGTCTCAGCGGAAGCGGCAACATTACAATCAATTCTCTTCACGGGCACACATCCACAACAGACAGGGGACTCTGGTGCTATGAGAAGATTGCGCAGACACTGTGCGACACCGCCTCGAGGTATCTGCCTGAGAGTGTGGAGTACATTAACATCGGCGGAGGGATTTTCGGCTATATTCCGCCGCAGTTCAGGTGGACAGAGACGCCCTCGTTCGACGAATACGCCGAAACCGTATGTGGAATTCTAAAGCAGAGTAAGTGGGTACAGGCCGCCAGGCCTTATCTGGTGCTGGAACCGGGTGTCGCCATGGCCGCCAATACGCTGAGTTTTATTACGAAGGTGGTGAGCGTCAAGAACATAAGAGACAAGGTGTTTGTCACTGTGAATGGCAGTGCGTTTAGCACAAAGCCGACATTGCACAAGAGGAATCAGCCATATAAAATCATTCGGGCGGCGCCCGGCAAAGAACGTGCAACCTTCGATGTGGCTGGTTCGACCTGTATGGAGAAAGATTATCTGCTGACGGAAATAACCGACATCAGGCTACAGCAAGGTGACTATATAAAAATTGACAACGTCGGAGCATATACTATTGTACTTTCGCCGCCTTTTATCAATACTGCTCCGCCGATACTGGTCAAAGGCAAGAACGGTTACAGGCAAATACGAACAAGACAGCGTCTCGAAGATATGTTTGCTAACTATAGTTTTGAATAACGGGTCATTTTTTGGGTACGTAGAGTATCAGTTGTGATGAGGATTGTCGGTAACAGGGTTGTGCTTCGAGAGGCAACAAGAGACGATATGGCCAACAAGGTCAGGTGGTTCAATGACCCGAAGGTCAGCAAGACACTGCTTCTCGAAGAAAATCTGGACCTGGAAAAGACGCTGAAATGGTTCGACGAGCACAAACAGGACAACTCGCGGTACGACTTTGTGATTGAGACCAGGCAGGGCAGGCCCATAGGCATAACCGGACTGTTGCATATCGACCCTGTTCACAAGACGGCGGAGTGTTTCTGCGTAATAGGCGAAAAGGCCTACTGGGGCAAAGGATTTGGCACTGAGATACACGCGGCTTTGATTGACTGGGGATTTAAGCATCTTGGCCTGCACAAGATATGGGCCGACATCCGGGCGGAAAATATCGCGATTATTAAGGTTATCGAGCGGCTTGCTTTCAAGATTGAAGGGACACTGAGGGAAGAAAAGTGCATCGGGCAAAAGAGAATAGACGTGGTTCGGATAGGGCTGCTGCGAGATGAGTTTTACCGGGCCTGTCCGGAGCTGAGAAAGGCAGATGAATAACCGGCACTGCAATTAGATGAGTATGATTGAAGAGATAAAAAATGTGGCTGTGCTTGGAGCGAGCGGAACGGTAGGCAGCTTGGTCGGGGGGGTTATAGCCCAAAACGGCATCAGGGTGTATTTTCTCAGCAGAACCAAAGAAGGTTCTCATCGGGGGCTGGACAGGGCTATCAAACAGGCGCGTTCGGAGGTAATCGCCAGGAACATAACATGCGGTGACTATGAGAAAATGTTCGATTCAGCGGTTTCTGAGGCGGACTGGGTAATCGAGGCGGTGACAGAGGATGTGGAGGTTAAGCGGGGCCTGCACGAAAAAGTCGAGGCGGTCAGAAGGCCTGATTCGACAGTGAGCACTACAACGTCGAGTTTGCCGCTGGAATTGCTTGCGGAGGGCCGGAGCGAAAATTTCAGGCGCAACTTCCTATCGACCCATTTTTATAATCCGCCCGGCAGGATGTTGGCGTGTGAGGTTACAGGTCACAATGATACAGCCGGTGAAGTAGTCGATTTTATGCGTCTGTTCCTGCAGGACAGACTCGGGCGGGTGGTGATACCGGTCAGGAACGTCGCGGGCTTTGCCGGCAATCGAATTGCTTTTTTGCTTTTCGCACGGATAACGGCTTTGGCTCAGCAGTATGGCGTGGAGATGATGGATTACCTGGTCGGGCCATACACGGGCCGGCTGCTGCCGCCCTTAGCCACCCTTGATTTGGTCGGGCTGGATATCCACAGGGCGATTATCAGGAGCTTGCAGCAGAATACAAACGACCAAATGCACGACTGGCTCGTTCTGCCGGACTATGTCAACAGGATGATAGAAATGGGTCTCTTGGGCAATAAGAAAGGGGCGGGTTTCTACAAGAAGCTGGAGAACGGCAGCTATGTCTATATCGACCCCGCGACGCGTCAGTACATCCCTGCGATAGAGCCGCACATTGCCTTTGTCGAGAAGGCAAAACATTTCATTCACATGGGTATGTACCGGGAAGCATTCGAGACAATCACGGCAGCGCAGGGCAGAGAAGCCGAGTTAGTAACCGACATTCTCTGTACGTACGTTGCTTACGCCTATTCACTGGTCGGCCGGGTTACAGAAAGCAATTTCGCAATAGGCGGAATTGACAGGGTAATGTCTTTCGGATTCAACTGGGCCTCGCCGAGTATTATTTTAGAGATGCTGGGCGGCAAAGACGCCGTCCGGCGGCTGCTCGACAGGAAAGGTCTGGCTGTGCCGGACACTCTGGATGGGCAGCGTAAATCAGCGATGGAAGTCCTCGAAGCCGGCAGGTATTTCGTCGCAAAATGAAAAAGACCGGAAAGTCACAGAATGGAAGATAAGAAGGTCTATGTATTGGGCGGCTACCAGACGGACTTTGCCCGCAACTGGGGTCGCGAAAACAAGCACATCGCCGCAATGATGCGAGAGGCCTATCAGGGCAGTATCGAGGCCGCGAAAATAGAGCCGGGCGATATCGAGGCTGCCTTTGTCGGCAATTTTGCCGGCGAGCTGTATTGTATGCAGGGCCATTTAAGTGCGTTCTTTGTGGATTTTGACCCGCATTTTGTTGGGCTGCCCACGATTCGCTTTGAAAATGCCTGTGCATCAAGTGCAGTTGCCGCCCTTTCCGCAATGGCGTATATCCAGGCGGGTATTTATGATTTGATATGCCTGATTGGCGTCGAGCAGATGAAGACGGTTGACTCGGCCAGGGGCGGAGATTACTTGGGCACGGCGGCCTGGTACGAAAAGGAATGTGCCGGCATCGAGTTTCCATTTCCAAAGCTGTTCGGCCAGCTCGGCGACGAGTATGACAAGCGTTACGGGCTGGATAACAAGTACCTGGCTCGAATCGCTGAAATCAACTACGCCAATGCAAGACACAATCCAAACGCTCAGACCAGAAACTGGTTTATGAACATCGAGCACGCCGGCACCTGCGGCAAATACAACACGGTCGTCAGCGGCAGAATCAAAGTCACCGATTGTTCTCAGATAACCGACGGCGCGGTCTGTCTGTACCTGGCATCACAGCGGTACGCCGCCGATTATGCCAACCACAGGGGACTTGATATCCGCGACATCCCGCGAATACTCGGCTGGGGCCATACCACGGCTCATATCGAGTTTGCGAGCAAGGTGGCCGATTCTGCAGAGGACGACTATGTGCTTCCAATGACGCGAAAGGCAATAACAGACGCTTACAAACGTGCAGGTATCAAGGACTGCCGGGACCTGGACGTGATAGAAACGCACGACTGTTTCACGACCTCGGAATATATGGCTATCGACCATTTCGGCCTTACAAAACCGGGCGAGTCGTTCAAGGCGATAGAGGATGGAGTTATCGAGATGGGCGGCAAGCTGCCCGTCAATCCATCGGGCGGGCTTATCGGCTGCGGACATCCCGTAGGTGCGACAGGGGCAAGGCAGTTGCTCGATGCCTACAAACAGGTCACGGCTACAGCGGGCGGCTACCAGGTCCCGGGGGCAAAAAAGGCGGCCGTCCTGAACATCGGCGGAACCGCAACAACAAACGTATGCTTCGTTGTAGGGACAAAGAATTAGGCCTGTTGGAAGATGGAAGATGTGGAAATTGTACAATTGCGGCCTGAACACGCACGACAAGTTGCCAAATTGCACATATCCGGCATTGGCACCGGCTTCCTCAGCTCTCTCGGTGCTGATTTTGTAAGCGCATTGTATAGAGAGATTGCAAAGAGCCGGTATGGTTTTGGATTTGTAGCAAAAAAGGGTGAACATATAGTTGGATTTGCAGCTTTCACGACGGATATTGACGCGCTTTACAGGTCTGTGATTTTTAAGGGCGGGTTCAAGTTCGCTTTTTCGCTGGCCTTCAAAATGTTTTCATTTAAGACTGCAAAAAAGGTTTTTGAGACACTGATTTATCCGACTCGAATAGAGAAACTAAACCTTCCTTCCGCAGAATTCCTTTCAATGGTGATTTCTGAAGAAGCACGAGGACGGGGATTAGCCACGAGGCTGGTTAAAAAAGGTTTTGAGCAAAGCGCACGAAGAGGGGTTAAAGAACTGAAGATATTCGCTGCGGTTGAAATCGAAGCAATCAATAAGATGTATGAGAAACTGGGCTTTAAGCTTGCCGGACAGATGGACAACCACGGCATTACAAGCAACGTTTATGTGGCGAGCACTAATCATTTTCAGAAGGACTGACTTTTTTTCGACGGGCGCCGCGCAGGCCCTCCATCTTTAGAAAATCCTTTTTCCAGATTACAAGGGCCGAAATTACAAAGACGGCTACATACACTATCAATGCATATCTGGTTCTAATCTGGCTGATAGTCACGCCAATCAATGCATACATTGCCGCGAGCAGGTAAGATATTGCTACCGTTTTCTTCAGTGGTATTCCTCGGTCAATCATCTGGTCGTAAATATGTCCCCTGTCGGAGACGAACAAGGGCCTTTTGTTGAGCAGTCTCCTGGCCAGGGCGGTTGCGGTATCGAGTATAGGCAGTCCGAAGACGACTATCGAGGCCATCCACCACCTCGGTATCTTTTCCGCGAATAGAATCATAATAGCCGCTACGGTAAAGCCGAGCGTCATCGAGCCGGCGTCACCCATAAAGATTTTGGCCGGGTGGCGATTGAACGGCAGAAAGCCGCAGACGCCCCCTACCAGTCCCAGACAGACTATTATTCTCACGGGGTCCCCGACGTCGCTGAAACCCCAGGTCGAACGATGAACCGCTATCAGCAGCAGCCCGATTGTGATTATGGCGGTTACACCGGCACAAAGTCCGTCAAGGCCGTCTAACAGGTTAAGCGAGTTGGTCGCGCCGAGGACAAAGAAAACGACGACCGGTATCCCAAGAATCAGCTCGACGTTCTGCGGCATCTGCCAGCCGAAAGGACTTGTGAAGTAGTGCAGGGCCGGTCTTACCCCGGTCACAATCAGGGCAACCGCGGCAACCGCCTGGCCAAGTATCTTCTTGCCCGGGCGTATGTCGAAAATATCATCTAAGAGTCCCACAAAACACGCGATAGCGGCACCGGCGAGAATCCCGAAAAGCCACTTCATTGCCGAAGAGAGGATTTGCTCTTCCCTGAGCAGATACAGCCCGGCGAGGATTCCGACAGTGAAGCCCGCGAGGACACCGATACCGCCGAGATAGGCAATGGGTTCTTTGTGAGTTTTTACGAGGTTGTCCGGCCTGTCAACGATGCCGAATTTCAGGGCAATTCTTTTGCATAAATAAGTGGCAGCCAGCGCGCAGACAAAGGACACCACCAGCACGGGCCAAAACTGAAACGCCCAGCCAAGAGGTCTTTTAGGCCCTAAGAACTCGCCAAACATATCCGTACACCTTATCGCTGATAAATGTCGCCCGAATACGAGCGAGACACCTTATGCACAGTATTCTATCATTGTCCGGGACGTATGTCGAGCCAAAAGATGTCTGGACGTTTTCAGGTATAACCGTTAGAATCGCCCGGCTGATTTTCGTCTCTTAATAACCGGCGGGTACAGACGGCAATGAAAATTCTGTTATCGAGTGTTGGTCGTCGAGGATATTTGGTCAGGTTTTTCAGAGATGCCCTGAAAAACGACGGTGAGGTCTGGGGTGCCGACAACAGCAGATATGCTCCGGCGTTTCACTACTGCGACAAGACGGCGCTGCTGCCTGAGGTAACCGACCCTGTTTACGTTCAGCAGCTCATTAACCTCTGCCGCCGCAGCAATATCGACATCGTCGTGCCCCTCATCGACCCGGAGCTCGAGGTTCTCGCCGCAAATCGCGACAGATTCAATCGTGACGGTGTAATGGTAGTTGTCTCACCGGCCAAAACAATCGAGACGACATTCGATAAGTACCTGACGTATAAATTCGCAAAAGCAGCCGGTATCGGGGCGCCTGAGACTGTTATTACCATACAGCAGGCCAAAGAGCTGCTTTCCCGAGGCAAGCTAAGCTGGCCGATGGTTGTTAAGCCGCGAAAGGGAAGCGCATCAGCCAACATAACTTACTGCAACAATATAGGTCAGCTCAAATACGCATTTGAGACCTGCCCCGAGCCGATGATACAGCAGTGTGTGACCGGTCAGGAGTACAATTACGACCTGTTCGGCGATAGGCAATGCCGGCCCATCAGTGTGTTCTGCAAGAAGAAAATCGCTATGCGAGCCGGTGAGACCGACAAGGCGGTCAGCACCGACGATAAGCAGTTGGTGGCATTCGGGCTGAAGATTGCCGAGGCCTTCGATTTTTTTGGTCCGGTGGATGTCGATGTAATGGTGGACAGCGAAGGGCCGAAATTGCTCGATATAAACCCCCGTTTCGGCGGAGGTTACCCCTGTGCGCACCTCTGCGGTGCCGGATTCCCCGCAAAACTCATTTCCATATTCAAAAATGAAACGCTTACGCCCGACGTCGGCTCCTGCCCCGCCGGTGTTTATATGTTCAAACAGGACGAGATTATCGCTGCAAGCCGGGAAAATCTTGCAGCAATCCGTGATTGGCAACAGCACCGCCGCTGAGCTTGAATTAGCCGTCCGTCGAAAAGCCCGTTCTTTTTCACAGGCCGGTCTTGACAGATTGCCCCCGGGGTTGCTAAAATATCCGCAGGGGCGGCAAATGATGAGTACGCGAGAAGGCAGGTTCGGCGTAAGACGCGACAGGATAAAGAGATGCTAAGCAAAACGACTAAATACATAACACAGATAGAGCAATTAGAGCAGTTGAGCGAATCCGAACGGCGAGCACTGAAGAAGGTTACCGATGTGTTTGCGTTTCGCGGCAACGAGTATTATCTGTCACTCGTCAACTGGGACGACCCGAACGACCCGATAAGGCGGATTATAGTACCTATCGCCGGGGAGCTTGACGAGTGGGGCCGGCTTGACCCTTCGGACGAAAGTGCCTACACGGTGATGCCCGGGCTCGAGCACAAGTACAACTTCACAGTTCTGCTAATGGTAAGTAACGTCTGTGATGGTATCTGCAGGTATTGTTTCCGCAAGCGTGTCTTCATAAACCGCCAATGCGAGTATGTGCATGACCTGCCCGCAGCGTTTGACTACATAAGAGAGCACACTGAGATAACCAATGTGCTGCTGACCGGCGGCGACCCGCTGACACTTACGACCTCGAAAATCGATGACATTATTCGGCGACTGAGGCAAATTGACCATATTCGCATAATTCGGATAGGAACAAAGGTGCCGGCGTTTAATCCGAACCGTATTGTTGCGGACCCGGCTCTGGCTGAGGTGGTAAAGAACTACAGTACCGCCGATAAGAAGATATATGTGATGACCCACTTTATCCATCCACGCGAACTCACGGACCTGGCGGTAAAGGCGGTTCATATACTCCAACGTGCCGGTGCGATTACAGCCAATCAGATGCCGCTCATAAGAGGCGTAAATGATGAACCTCGGGTTTTAGCCGAGCTGCTTGCCAGACTGTCTTTTATAGGTGCGGCCCCTTACTACATCTTCCAGTGCCGCCCCGCTCTGGGCAACAAGCCGTACACAGTGCCCATTGAAGAAGGATACGAGATAATAGAAAAAGCGAAATCGCTCGTTTCCGGACTTGCAAAGCGGGCACACTTTGTAATGTCACATTCGAGCGGCAAGATAGAAGTAATCGGCAAGGCACGGGACGCAGTCTATTTCAGGTATCACCGTGCAGCCATAGATTCCGACAGCGGGCGGCTGCTCGTTTTCAAGAGCAATCCCGGCGCCTGCTGGCTCGACGATTATGAGGAGGTGATTCGAGAGTATCCAGTCGAACAGCCCTACAGGTCGTATGGGCCCGAATAGTATGGCAGCTTTCAGGATGGTTCATATCTTCTTTATTCCTTCCGATACATCCCGTTGCAGCTTATTTTACGACAGAAGGTATGCTCGTTGAGAAATGACGCATAGAACAACAATCTTGAGTATGATTCTCCTGCTGTGCTGCAAAGCGGGCTTTGCGCTGGAGCCGGAAGAGATACTTCTGATAGCCAACAAGGACATAGAGTCCTCAATGGATGTTGCCGTATATTACTGTTCAAAACGAAATGTCCCGAAAGAAAATGTACTCGCACTGGCTTTAGGGGCATCGCTCAGCGACGACATCAGCAGGGACGACTACGACAGGCGGCTTGCAGGGCCGATTCGCAAAAAGCTGTCACGTCCGGAATTCTCAGGCAGGATAAGATGCCTGCTGACTGTTTATGGCCTGCCTTACAGGGTAGGCCCAAGAGCCCCCTTGACCGGGCAGGAGCAACGTCTGCAAAAACTCCGCCGGCAGCTCCAGCAGCAGCAGAACGACCTTGAGCAGATACAACAGAACAAAACCCTCGACACCAGCGAGCCCAATGAAGAGCAGGAAAGGCAGGTCAAGCTCATAATCTCCCGGCTGAAATCCGACATCGACCGCATAAACGGCAAAGAAACAAACGCCGGCGTGGACAGCGAGCTATCGATGGTCCTGTTCGGGCCTTATGAATTGTATCGCTGGCGGCCAAACCGGCTCAAAAAGAGCGTGCGGTATCTTGATATAAAAACACTTATGGTCTGTCGCCTCGATGGGCCGAGCGCTCAAATAGCCCGCTCGCTCATTGATAAATCGATAGCCGCCGAGCAAACCGGCCTGCAGGGCGCCGCCTGCATTGACTCACGCGGCATAGCCAACGATGACGGGCAAAATTCCTTTGGGCGGTATGACCAGTCCCTGCGGGACCTTGCCATGCTTACAAGGTTCCGAACGCGACTTCTCGTCAGAGCCGAGCGTACCGACAAGCTCTTCGAGCCCGGCAGTTGTCCACGGACTGCCCTTTACTGCGGCTGGTACCGGCTGCGGCACTATGTGGATGCATTCGACTTTGTCGATGGCGCTATCGGCTACCACATCGCCAGTCTGGAGGCGGTTGACCTGCACGATGCCGACAGCCGGCAGTGGTGTCCGGCTATGCTCGCCGACGGAATCACCGCCACGCTCGGCGCCGTCGCCGAGCCGTACCTGCACTCCTTTCCAAAACCGAAAGATTTCTTCCTCGAGCTGTTCGACGGCAGATGTCTCGTCGAGGCATACTACCGGACAAAACCCTTCAACTCCTGGCAGCTCGTCCTGATAGGCGACCCGCTTTACACGCCCTTCAAAAACCGCTCAGCTCGAAACTGAGTCCTTTCGGCGAGGCGTTTTTGCCGAATCATCTGTACGGTTCGTAAGCGAGGCCAACTGTCCTGCGATAGCGACAATTAGTATCGCCGCAAGGCAGATAAGCACATCAGGCCATCGAAAATACCTGCCTAAGGCAGCCGAAGAGGCCTTGACAAAAAACAAAAATGCCGTTGGACCGGCTAAAGCGACAGCAAGCCGTTTTACATCGCGCCGGTGATGCGGCGCAAACGAGTTCATCACCTTTAGCCACACGGCCGTCAGGGCCGCATAGGCAACAATGTGAAATATGGTATCGCCGACGGGAATCATCTCGTACACGTCGGCCTTTGCAAGATTTGTAATACCGAATATAGAAGCCGATATTACCGCGAGCAGGCCGGGCCAGAAGCTCAAAAAGCCGAGCATAATCAGCCCCGCAAAAGTCCCCGCCATATCGGCGAGAAAATCGGTGAAGTCGCAGTGCCGGCCCACGTAGCCCTGGGTTATCTCATCGGCGGCGGCATAGACGGCCATCACAAGAACAATCCACCAAACTGCGGCCTTTCGCCGGTTGACCTTTTCGTCCGGCCTGACAGAAAACCACAAAAGGAAAACCAGAATCAGATACGCTATGAAATGTATGCTCTTGTCCGAGACCTGCGCTTCATAGACCCACTGCGGTATCGGCCTGTGCGCAAGAACAAAAATGGTTATCCAGTAAACAACCAGCAGCACCGACATTACCTTTTGCCGAAGCGATAGTTTCATAACAACCGTCCGGATTTGTTAATAATCCGCTTTTTCACGAGCAAGCCGGGACAGCAAAAGACCATTTTGCGAATCCCACCCTTTGATTTTAACAGACTTTGGCTTATGATGTAACCGCCGGTTAATCAAATTTGGAGAAAGGTTATGTTGGATTCGATAATCAGCTTTTTCAAAAGCGCAATAGCCGAGCAAATTGTCGGCGACCCGTTCTGGGCGACTGCGGCCCTTGCAGGACAGTTGACGTTTGGCTGTAGATTCATCCTGCAGTGGCTCGTGAGCGAGTACAAAAAAGAGTCGCACGTCCCCACGGCGTTCTGGTGGATATCACTGGTAGGCAGCGGCATTCTGCTCAGCTATTCCATTCACATCAAAAACCCCATCTTTATGCTTGGTTTCTCGCTCAATACGCTCATATATATACGAAATCTTCATTTGATTTACCGGCATCCCAGGCAGACATCCGGCTCTGTGATTGAAACAGGAGAAGACTAATGACAGTTCACAAGACTTTACACTCGTCGGCCCTGCGGCGCATTGCACGCTCTGCTCTCGTCGTCCTGACCGTCGCGGCCTTGCCGACGATATGTCCGGCGGTCGGAAACCGCAGAGCCGCACAGCTAAAGACAATTCAGCTCGCCGCTCCACGGCTGACCGGCCCGGTCGCTCTCGAACAGGCAATCAGCAAGCGTCGCAGCATTCGCGAGTTTATAAACAAGCCGCTCGATTACGTTCAGCTTGGCCAGTTGGCCTGGGCCGGCCAGGGCATAACCGAAAAACAAAAAGGACTGCGAACCGCCCCGTCCGCCGGCGCAACCTATCCAATAACCCTATACTTCGCCACGCAGGACGGCTTGTTCGTCTATCAGCCCCGGGAACACCGGCTGCAGCAGCTTCAAAGCGGGGACATACGTGTCAGACTCGCGGGCGCCGCTTTCAAGCAAAAGGCGGTCGCCGACGCCGGCTGTGATATTATCCTCACCGGCTCAAGCAGGAACCTGCGAACCAAATTCGCCAACAAGTCACGAACATATATGCTGCTCGAGGCGGGGCACATCGCCCAGAACATCCAGCTCCAGGCGGTCGCTCTCGGACTCGGCTCAGTAACAATAGGCGGCTTCGAAGCAAGAAGCATACTCAAACTGCTCCACAGGGGAACCGATTACGAGCCCGTCTATATTATCCCCGTCGGCTATCCGGCCGAGCAGGGGGCAACAACGCCGGAAGAGCTGAAGCAGAATCAAACGAAATCAGAGGCCGGAATGCAGAAATAGCAGTGAAGCACGAGAGCGGTTACCGCACGCCGGCCCAGGGGCTGTAGCGATTCGTAATGGGAAGCCGCCTGTCCCTGCCGAATGCCTTCGGCGTAATCTTGACCCCCGGCGGCGACTGCCTCCTCTTGTACTCATTCCGGTCAACCAAGCGAATGACCCTGCGAACCACCTCTTTCGGCAAACCCTCTTTTACCAGCTGTTTGGCCGATTTGTCCTGCTCGACGTACCCTTTGAGGATTTCATCCAACAAATCGTAATCCGGCAGCGAATCCGTATCCTTCTGGTCTTCCCTCAGCTCGGCGCTTGGCGGCCTGCTTATAACCGCCGACGGGATAATCTCTCGGCCGTTTATCTTGTTTATGTGCCCGGCAAGCTTATAGACCATCGTTTTGAATACGTCTTTGAGCACCGCAAAACCGCCCGCCGTGTCGCCGTAAAGAGTCGCATAGCCCACCGCCGTCTCGCTTTTGTTGCCGGTTGTAAGCACAAGTGAATCGAACTGGTTGCTCAGCGACATCAGGATTGTCCCGCGTATCCTGGCCTGAAGGTTCTCGTAGGCGATGCCTTTGCTGTCCCAGCCGCTGACCGCCGTCAGCGAATCGTTAAACCGCTCGAGGACGGGGCCTATGGGAATAGTCCGAAAGCTTATCCCTAAGTTTTTCGCCAATCTCTCGGCATCCGATATTGTCTCGGGACTGTTGAATCTCGAGGGCATCGTAATCCCCGTAACGTTCTCGGCGCCTAAGGCCGCAGCGGCTATGGCGGCGACCACCGCCGAATCTATACCGCCGCTCAGCCCCACTAAGACCTTTGAAAAACCGTTCTTCCTGACGTAATCTCTCGTCCCTGACACCAGCGCATTATAAACCTCATCGAGCACATCCATATTCTGCGGCGCCGTCTGCTGCCCGGCTGCCGGCTCGACGCCGCCGTCACCGGCCCCGACATCGGCAATCAACAAATCCTCCTCGAACGCTTTGGCCATTGCCGCTATCCTGCCCTGTCTGTCTGCAAACATGCTCCTGCCGTCAAATACAAGCTCATCCTGGCCGCCCACAAGGTTGCAGTAGCAAACGGCTGCGCCGAACCTCCTCGCACAATCGCCGATTATTTCCCGCCTTTTTTCAATCTTGCCTAACCGAAAAGGCGACGCCGAGATATTCACGATAACGTCGATTTGACCGGCCCGGCTGAGAAAGCCGGCCAGCCAATTGATGTCCCAGATGTCCATACAGATAGTCACCGCGACATTCATCTCGTTCAAACGAACCACCAACGGCTCGGTGCCCGGCTCGAAGTATCTGCGTTCGTCAAAACCGGCGTAATTCGGCAGCAGAACTTTCCTGTAAACCGCCCTGACATGGCCTGCCTGCAGCACAGCCGCGCTGTTGTAATTAGCTGTTTTGTACGCCTCGGCAAAACCGGCGATCACCGTTGTCTCGCCCCTTAGGGGCGAGCCGCAGTCGGCAGCGAGCTTCTCGACCATTGCGCGATTCTCCTGCAGAAAATGCCTTTTCAAAAGCAAATCCTCCGGCGGATAACCGCACATCGCCAATTCCGGAAAAACCAGCAGCTCCACATCCGCTCCAATCGCCCGCTTATAGACGCTGTGCATTCTCTCGGTATTACCCGTCAGGTCACCGACCACCGCATTAAACTGTCCCAAGCCCACTCGCATCTGGAATGCTCTCTCGACTAATTTGTTTAAGTCATCATGCCGCCGGACGTTAGATTATATGAAACGGCCAGGGCGGGATTTGCTTCGCGGCCCGCCTTGGGCATGTCGAACCCGCGCAGCATCTACTCGCTGCGCTCACATCTGCGCGTGTTCTCATCCCACCGTAACGGAGAGGGCGGGATTCGAACCCGCGGTAGGGGTATGAACCCCTACGACGGTTTAGCAAACCGTTGCCTTCAGCCACTCGGCCACCTCTCCGAGCCGACGGTGATACTACATTTTCGCCGGTTTCAATGCAAGCATATAAAAAGAAACGGCTGACGATTTCGTCGCCAGCCGCTCAAAATTCGCTTCTCTCGGTCTGTGCTTCGACTAACCGCCTGCTTAGACTACTTACCCGCCATCCAGTTCTCGCAGAATATCATCGCGTCGCGATCGTCGATCACATTGTCCTTGGGAACCGAGATATCACAGTTCTCATTCCAGTTGCCGTCTGCCGGCGTGCTGCCATAGGCCGCCGCAAAAATGGCAAAGTCCACAAAATCAACGCCGCCCCCGTCGAAATCGCCGAGCTCGTCAAGCGTCGGCGGCTCGGTCACCAACTCAACACCCGTGCCGTTTATCGGGTCAAGGTTCCTGGTGTACTGCATGTCGGTCGCGTTGTTCCAGTGCTCATGGACGCCCTGACTCTCGGTCAGCCCGCCTGTTCCAGCCGGATCGTAATTCGTCCCTGAACAGGGGTCAGGTATCAAAGCCAGCTCGTGCAGGTAGTCATCCGAACCTTCCATATTGGCTCCGGTGTCATACGGCCACTCCTCCAGCATGAAGTCGAAGCATACGGAATCAATGGCAACGCCGTCCTGCGACAAAAAGATGCTGTTGGGCCAGTCCGTCTGGGTTGCTCCGTCTCCGAAGGGCGGCATAAGCCACTCGTACGGGACCCCGTCCCAGCCCCTTGCCGCAAACAAGGCATCAGCGATGTAGAGTACCGTCTTGCCGCCGAGCTGCGGATGCGTTAACAGGTCAACAAGACAGCGATAACTGCCCATATCGGGTAGTCCGGGAAATGGATCCGCTAAGCCTGGTAAACTGGTGTGCATGTGGTAATAGTCGTTTTCATCCCAACTCGGGTCAGGATACGACTGGTACCCGGGGTGATTCAATGCGCCGGTTGGGTTGCGTATCAGCGAACCATACAGGTTCTTGCCGCAAACGGTGATGCCGCCACTGGGATGGTCCTTCATTATAGGAAAGTTGATGAAATAGTCGGCTTCTGCAAAGCATACCGGTACGTAGTCCGTAGCTACGGGGCTTGCGCAAGGATCGCTCCAGTGAAACTCCACGTCGGACCAATCACTTTGTGTCCTGCCCATCCCGCCGACCGCTGCAATATAAACGATACCCGGACACTCTGCTTCGACCATATTATACCAGTAGTTCGGCATTATTCTGCCCGGGTCGCCTATCGTAATGTCACTCTCGCTAACGCCCGCGATGTTCACAAGCTGACCCAGAAGCGCTATAGCCAGCTGGGGTGAATTGTCTATCCAGTTGTAACCATCCTGCCACCACGGGTCGCTGGGCTTATCCATCACACACGGGTCAGCGTTGTAGCACGTCGTAAAATTCACTTTGATTGCGATTTTCTCGCCCGGCGTATAGCCGACCGCGCCCTTGCCGTGTTCTCTGTTGAAGTATTTGAAAATCACCTCCCACGCCCGCGAATCCGATGCGGCCCCCGCCAGCGTGCGCACCGCCTTCGACATCATATCCGTCACCGCCGGCTGGTCCGTATGCCCCGGCTCGAACCAGTGCTCACTGCCGAACGGCACATAATCCCAGTCGGTGGCGTTGGCGTCATGAATCCAGGCCACTCGCCCCGGATGGATGCCTTTCGCAACTCCCATCGGTGCATTGGCCGCCTGCGGCACACGAGGATTGCAATCTCCCGCTACCCATGCCGATGCGTTTCGCTCCAGTGTTGTGCTTATCGCAGCCCATATAAATCCAACGCTCACTATAATACACAGCGCCGCCACGACATAACGCGCCCGCACGAAGTACGCCTTCGCCCTGCGATACGCCGCAGCAGAGCCAACCAGCCCCATCAGCCAGATGATAAAACTGCTCGCCAACGGAAACGCCACCCGCTGACAGGGATACATCGCCCGCGACGGCTTCGGTATCACCCTGATTAAAAACCACACCAGGGCGCCTAATCCCGTGAGCGGCAAAAGCCATCTCACGGCTCTGTACCTGCGTTTTGGCTCAATTACTTTGCCCGTCTCCGGACAAACCTTTTGCGCACCGGCTTTTCCCGCAGACTTCATCACCATACCTCCACCATTAGAACCCATAATCAACTTATTGCCGATTGCCGATTTCCAAGCCAAAAATCGAAAATCGCAAATCTATGTACCAGGCACGTCCCCTTACGCGGGACATACCGTCTTCCCACTACCAATGTACCGAAAATCGCTCTCCAAGTCAATACTTAACCGCCTGTGACAACCCATTTTTCGCAGGGGTCTTGCTGATGCACCATCCCCTCGGGATGGCGGGGGGGGCTTTCCCGACCATAGCCGGCCGGTAAGGGTCTTATCTATCGGCGTGCGTACGCGCTGCGTATCGCCTCTATCGCCGCGATACGGTCGCTTTTCGAGAATATGGCATTGCCGGCCACGAGCGTGTCGGCCCCGTAGGATACGACAATTGGTGCCGTCCGCAGGTCAATCCCGCCGTCAACTTCGACTCTTACGTCCGGCCC
>CAYMYK010000053.1:0-16240 GCA_964394625.1 uncultured Pirellulales bacterium | reverse complement strand
CCACGGGTCGATGAATCGAAGCAGTGGATAGTTTCTGCCGGCTGCGTTAAGGACCAAATTATTGTGGTTCTCGTCCCTGTCCGTGAGCAGCGATTTGTCGATTCTGTCGAGTGTTTTTCTGCACTGCGGCACCTGGCTCAGGAAGAAATACATCGCCTCGCTGCCGGAGTAGCCCGGCTGATGTGCGATGGGCCCGACGCCGCCGAAGCCGGTAACGGCCACGGGAGCCAGGACGAGGGCGTCCTGGAGTACGGATTCGAGAATACCTTTTGGGTTCGGGTAGTCGTTGCAGTCGAGGGGAAAATGAAACTCGGCGTAGTTGGCGTTCGCGTATTGATAGTCGAAGTCCCGGAACTGCTCGAGGGCATTGCCGATAAGGGCGATGCTGTTTTTAGTAAGCCGTTCCTTGCCCTGGTTGTCCATACGCCCGGCCAGGCCGACTACAACCGAGACCAGTATCGCGATAACCGCAACTACGACCAGCATCTCGATTAAGGTAAAAGCCAATCTGGACCTTCGAGCTTTCATAGTACAAACGGTAAAGTCCTTTTGGTCGGTTTTACGTTTAGTAGTTATGAATATCATCAGATGTTCCGTACAAGCCATCCATACCGGCTGAAATCAGGATGTAGGAATCGGGCCTGTAGGGCCAGGATTTGACGGAAACTTTGGGGTCAACAAGACCGCCCTGATAGGAATAAAAAACCTTGGGGTCGCTCAGGGGGTGCTTCGTGCCGCCGGGCTTGCTTATCAATGGGAAAAGGTCCGCAAGAACCATATTGTCCTGAAAATTATATCGCTGCGCAGGCCAGGGCGGGGTGTTCAGCATAGTTGTGGCGCTTAGGTTTGCCTTGTAGTAGAGTATGGGGGTGCCGGCCTTGTAGGTGGTGGTCTTTCCGACCGTGCTTATCCTGAGCTTTTTAACGGTAAAAACATCGCAAATAACATAACGCGACGATAGTGGAGCAGGATTGGTGTACAGTCCGTCAAGGACGCCGGCTGCGCTTTCACCGAGACGAAAAACGTTAGCGGTCGCCTGTTCGAGATATGGGCCCCTTCTGGCCTGGATACTGACCGGTCCCGGATTCGGCGGGTCGTAAGGGCCGCCCAAACCGCCTCCGTCGGAGCGCCAGGCGGAATTCGGATGAAAACCCATCAGGTCCCAGCCGACAAGCGCCTCGGCGAGTTTCTGTGCGCCGCAGTAAGCCGGTAGCCCGGGCTGTGCTGTATCCCAGGTGTTTGAGGGCGGGTAGTCTCCATAGTCCTGCTTGAAGGCGTTAAGAGACATATCCATAGTTGTAAACTGTGCCTTCTGTGCCGTTTCCCGGGCCATTCTCCGTACCATTGTGATTGAAGGCAGCAGCAAGCTGATGAGAATCACTATTATCACCAGTGCGGTAAGCAGCTCGATAATCGTAAATGCCGAACGTTTGTGTTTCACGTCTATCCCCTTTGACTTTATTCCAGTTACCACTAATCGAATAGTTGGGTATCCTTTAATTCCAATCGTACAAGGTTCCTTTCAATCGCCACTGTTCGGCCAGGGCGAGGAAGTCGTAGAAATCGACGATGCCGTCGGTGTTGATGTCTGCCGTAACACAACTGCCCCCTGCGAGCCAGTTGTCAGAGAAAATACTAAGGTCATCGTAATCAACGATGCCGTCATCGTTTAAGTCGGCTCCGAGCAAGATAAGCTCCGGTTCGGAAAATCTGCCCGAGCCGTATTCCTGCCAGGCGCTGGTGAGCATCCAGCCGCCGGCGAAACCGGCGAAGTCGTCGAATCTGACCGAGCCGTCGCCGTCGATATCGCTGTAGAGGACGGAGTAGTTAAGCCAGTTTTCAGCAAGGTCGAAAAGGTCGTTAATATCCACGGCCCCGCTCTGGTCGAAATCACAGCCGCTGCAATAACCGGGTCCCTGGCAGTTGACGTCCAACCAGTGCGATGCGAATAGCGTGAAGTCACGGAAGTTCACCGTACCGGCGCCGTCGGCAAACAAATCGTATCGGCCTGCGAGCGCTCCATCGGTAAGCCATTCGTCGGCGAGAATTTGCATATCATAGGCATCGACGTAACAGTCGCGGTCGAAATCGTACGGCAGATAGCCGAGCCCGCCGCAGTAGCTATCGAACTTAACGAAATCCCACGTTGCCTGGTATTCGACGTATGGCTTGGATGTTTCGGTAACTTTTGATTTTATGGCAAGCGTCAGCGTGTGAATGGCGTCGTCGGCAAACGAGTTTATATCGATTTGCTGTCCGATATATTCGCCGTCCGGGCCGGGGACGATATTGTTGGAATCCCATATATCATTGCCGTCGAGCATAACGACAGCGACTCGCTTGACACCGTCCCAGGGCCCTGCCGAGGATGTAAGCTGCAAATCGAAGCTGATTTCCCGAACGCTGTCTTCGAGAAAAACCTCCTGCGAAACACTCGCAATATCACCGGCGTCAAGTATCACGTTATATTGAGAAAAAAGCGTCAAAGAGTAACCCTCATCCCACCCGTGCGTTGACCAGAAGGAACTTACGTAGCCGCCGAACTTCGCCGGCGGGATATTCACGTCGCACCAGTAGTGTGGCTGCTCGACGGTAACGTCGGCAATAGGACCGTCGTATTCGAAGCTTCCGTTTTTGACGATACTCACAGTCGCACCCGCACGGTTCACAAATAAACACACAAAGAACAAAGCGGCAAAGGCCGTAATCCGTTTCATCACCTCTTCTCCAACTGGTATTGTCAGAAATTCCAGACGTCGTCGCTTGTGCCGTATTCGCCGTCAAAACCGGCGGAAAGCAGCAAATAGGACTCTGCTCTGTAGGGCCTGTCCTTGGTTGGTATCTTTGGGTTAAGCGTGAGCTGATAGAACAGGCCGGGCCAGACGGGTATGGCGGGCCCTCCGATGGGGCCAATCGAACTCGTCCCGGCACTTGCCATAGGGTGAACGAGTACGCCCGACCACGGCAACGGAATATTGATGAGCTGCTGGTTGTCACGCACATCGTATATGTTGCCGTCAAGAACGGGATCAGAAGAATCGGCAACATGGCCGATCTTTGCCGTGTCCGCCTTGTAATACAAAATCGGCATTCCGATGCCCTTTGAGGTCTTCAGGTTTGTCACCCTGTTATAGACATCGCAGAGGACAACGCTGCAGGGGTCAAAAGCCCCCGAGTTCTTGAAGATACTCTCGAGTGTATTTGCATTGGCATTTTCGAGCTGTAGGAACATATACCTTGCCTTGAGGTTTTCCCTGTATTGGTCGGGGTTGGGCAGGTCCTTGCCGGGGTACAAATCCGCACCACCTGGGCCGTCGAACCCGTCGCGCCTGAAACGCGAATTCGGGTGGAATCCCTTGAGGTCCTGGCCGACCATTGCCTCGGCCAATTTCATTGCGCCGCAGTAAGGGAGTCCGCCTGGCTCATCGACCTGGTCCGAGTTCGGATAGCCGTCATACTCGGAGTTGAACAAATCGAGCGCGACGCCGATGCTGTGGAACTGGGCCTTTTGCTTTACAAGCCGGGCGTAACGCTTGACCCTGTTGAGAGCGGGGACGAGCAAACCGATGAGGATTATGATAATACTCATAACCGTCAGCAGCTCGATAATGGTAAAGGCCGGTTTGTCTTTTAATGTTTTTGAAGCTTGTTTCACTTTTATCACTCCTTCGCTGACTGAATATAAAGCTTGTTTTTTTCGGATTGTCTTAAACGCTCAGACTTGAAACAATCTGTATCATCGGCAGGAATATCGCCATCACGATAACCATCACAATACTGCCGAGAAAGAGAATCATAATGGGCTCAAGCAGCGACATCAGAGAAGTAACGAGCACATCGACCTGTTCGTCATAGTTGTCGGCGACTTTCAGGAGCATTTTGTCAAGGTCGCCGGTCTCCTCGCCCACGGCGACCATATTGGAAACAAGCAGGTCAACGGTTTTTGACTGTCGCAGCGGAGCTGCAAAGGTATCGCCCTGTCTGATGGAATTGTGCACCTTGTTGAGCATGTTGGAGAAGATTTCGTTGCCGGCGGTTTCGCCGGTGACGTTTATGGCGTCAAGAATCGGAACGCCGGCGCCAATCAGCGTACCAAGAGTTCTCGTCCAGCGGGTGATGACGACTTTTCGGCTGAGCTGACCGATTACGGGGATGTGAAGCTGGATTGTATCGAGGATAACCCGACCGATTCTTACCTTTCTCATCATCTTGACCACCAGGACGAGCCCAAAGGGCACTCCCAGCAGGATAAGCCAGCCAAAGTCGTATGCAATCCAGGCGCTTATAGCGAGCACGGTGCGGGTTACTACGTTCAGTCCCTCGCCAATCATCTCCTTGAGAACGACCTCGAATCTCGGAATGACAAAGGTCATCAGGCCCAGTAAGATGCCGAAGGCCGCACAGAGAACAACAATCGGATAGACCATAGCACTTTTTACGCGAGACTTGAGTTTTTGGGCTTTTTCCATAAAATCAGCGACCCGGGAAAGAATCAAATCGAGCACACCGCCTGTTTCGCCGGCGGCAACCATTCCGACAAGCAGCCGGTCAAAACACCTTGGGTACCTGCTCATTGCCTCGGAAAGAGTCGCCCCGCCTTCGATGTCGTCTGCGACATACCCGATGATTCTTTTTAAGTTACCGGCCTTCTGCTGCTCTTCGAGAATTCGCAGGGACCTCAAAATGGGCAGACCGGCATCCTGAAGGGTTGAAAGCTGCCTGGCGAACTGGGTGATGGCCTTTACCTTAACCTTTGCGTGGGCGCCGCGTCTGCGTTTTGGCCTTGCAGCGGTAGCGGCCGCCCTCCTCCTGACTGCGCCGGCGCCGGCAACCTTGGTCGGGAAATACCCCATATTTCGTATTTTGCTCACGGCCTCCTTCTGGCTGAGCGCTTCGACCTCGTCCTTGACGGTCACTCCCTGTGAATCCAGCGCCTCATATTTGAAAGTAGGCATTTCTATACCTCCTAACCAAAATCAAACAAGGTTAAGCCCGAAAATGCGGGTATCCGATACCCGCCTTTTGCCGGGTCCATACTTTTCGCTTTGCTTACTCTGCCTGGGCAATTGTCTCCTTTACCACCTCGTCTATTGTTGTGACTCCGTCGTAGATAGCAGACAGACCGTTATCACGCAGAAGAGTCATACCCGCCTTTTGGCTGGCCGTACGCAGGACGTTCGTCGAAGCGCTATTCATAATCAACTCACGAATCTCATCGTTGAAAACCATTATCTCGAAGAGGCCGATTCTGCCCCTGTAACCGGTGTTGTTACACCTGCTGCATCCGCGACCGTAGAAAAATTGTTTGCCCTGAATGTCGTCCGGCGTCAGGCCCAGCCCTATCAACTGGGACTCCGTCGGCTCAAACGGGGTTTTGCAGTGCTCGCAGATTCTTCTGACCAGCCGTTCGGCAACTATCCCCTCAATCGTCGCAGTGAGCAGAAACGGCTCAATACCGAGGTCCAGAAGCCGGGCAATCGAGCTGGGGGCGTCGTTGGTGTGAAGGGTGGTGAAAACGATGTGTCCTGTAAGCGAGGCCTGCGCGGAGATTTCGGCGGTCTCAAGGTCACGAATCTCACCGACAAGCACGACGTCGGGGTCCTGACGCAGAATGGACCTCAGGCACTTGGCAAACGTCAGACCGATATCCGGCTTCATCTGCACCTGGATAACACCGTCAATATCGTACTCTATAGGGTCTTCAGTGGTGATTACTTTTGTTTCCACATCATTTAGCTCACTGAGGGCCGCATAGAGCGTGGTGGTCTTTCCACAGCCGGTCGGCCCGGTCATGATAATGATGCCGTTCGGCTTCTGAATAAGCTGACGTACCTTTTTGAGGTCGTCCTGGCGGAATCCGAGCTTCTCCATATCGAGACTGACCTGAGTCCTGTCCAGAACACGCAGCACAACACTTTCGCCGAACATCGTCGGCAGAACACTGACACGCAAATCGACCGGATTTCCCTGGACGGTAAGGGAGATTCTGCCGTCCTGAGGCAGTCGCCGCTCGGCAATGTCCAGTTCCGCCATAACCTTGATACGCGAGCTCAGCGCCGCCGCGATATGCTTCGGAGGAGGTACCATCTCGTAGAGCACGCCGTCAATGCGGTACCGCATCTTGTATTCGTCCTCGAACGGCTCGAAATGAACGTCCGAGGCCTTGTCCCTGATGGCCTGCATCAAAACCAGATTGAGCAGTTTCTTGACAGGGTTGGATTCAGACAACTCCTTCAGCTCGTCAAGGTCGATACTCTGATTTCTGCCCTCAAATTCGGCTAAAAAACCGTCCCCCTGTATCTCATCGATTAACTCGTTTATACCTTCCGTGTCCTCTCGCTGCTCGTAATATTTTGTCAGAGCCGCTTCGAGCGCGTCCGAGTCGGTCATCTTGGCGGTCACCTTGAAACCCATAAGTGTGCTGAGGTCGTCCGTTGCTCTGAAGTTCTCAGGGTTGTCGAGCGCCACGACGAGCTCATTTTCCTGCTTTTTATACTCGATGGGGACAATACGGTAGGTTTTGGCGGTTTGGGAAGGCACCTTATTGATAACATCCGGGGGTATCTCGGCGTCCCCTATGTTCACATACTCCATCCCCCTTTGTGCAGCGAGCGCCATACGCAACTGCTTCTCATCAACAAGACCAAGCTCCAGAAAAATTTGCCCAATCTGCACTTTCTTTCCATGCCTCTGCCTGTCCTTCTGTATGCCGAGGCAGTGATGGACCTTTTCCCTTGTCAGAACGCCCATTTTCGTAAGAACTCTGCCGAGCGTTCTGCTCCTCAATTGTTCTATGGGAGGCAACTGCGGCATCTTTCGCACTCCAAAAGAGTTAGTTAATATATTTATTACAGGCCCTTAAGCTTACTGTATTATATCACAATAACCTCTTTTGTGCAAAGAAATTAGCATTTGGACACCCGGTTATTGAGACAATATTTGAACGACATCACGGCCAAACGGCGATTTTACAATGGATTGTTGGCTGGCCAGCACAAAAACACCTGCCAAACATAGTCAAAACTCTCGGATTGGCCGGTTGCCGGCGATGAAGACGACCCCGCTGCGATACACCTGGCGGAGGGGTAAAGGAGGTGTCAGATTCTCAGAATTGGTCCGATATCTTCTTCCGGCTCCTCTGGAGTACGTCTGCCCTTGCCCTTGCCGACAGACATTTTGGCCATTGCCTTGTCGTGCAGGGCGCCGGGCTGGCGGGCCTTGTCGAGCATCTCGGAAAGAGTAATTTTGCGGCAGTCATAGAGCTGCCAGAGGTGTTCGTCAAGCAACTGCATCCCCAGCTTCCTGCCGGTCTGAATACTCGAATCAATACGGTAGGTCTTGTTCTCACGAATGAGGTTGGCGATAGCGGGTGTTACCACCATAAACTCGTAGGCGGCGATTCTGCCCTTGCCGGTAGCGAGCGGACACAGCGCCTGGCTGAGAACGGCAATAAGATTACCACTGAGCTGGATGCGAATTTGCTCCTGCTGGTTCACGGGAAAAACGTCAATAATACGAGTAACGGTACCTGCGGCGCTGGTGGTGTGGACCGTGCTGAACACAAGATGGCCGGTCTCGGCCGCCCGGACAGCGGACTCGATAGTCTCGAGGTCTCGCAGCTCTCCGACGAGAATTACGTCCGGATCCTGTCGCAGAACACGCCGCAGCGCCTCGGAAAAGCTGGGGACATCGACACCGACCTCCCGCTGGTTAATGATGGATTTCTTGTGTGTATGATAGTACTCGATCGGTTCTTCGATTGTGATGATATGGCGGTCGAAATTCTCATTGATATAGTTCACCATCGTGGCCAGCGTGGTGGTCTTGCCGCAACCGGTCGGACCGGTAACCAGGAACAGGCCTCGAGGACGGCGGCACAGTGCCGCGCAGATTTTAGGCAGACCGATTTCCTCGAACGACATAATCTTTGAGGGGATAAGACGCAGGACAATAGCCACGTTGCCCTTTTGCTTGAAGACGGAGACACGGAACCGGCCCTGGTCGCCGTAGGCGAAGCCGAAGTCGGTGCCTCCCTCTTCCTGAAGCTCCTGCTGGTTGCGCTCGGGTGTTATCGACTTCATCAAGGCGACGGTATCATCCGGCTCGAGGACCTTTGTCTCGAGCGACCTGAGCCGGCCGTCAATCCTGAAAACAGGCGGCCGTTCACAGGTAAGATGGATGTCGGAAGACCCCTGTGTGATACAGGCCTGCAGCAAACGGTCTATATTAACTGTTGCCATTCTCCTGAACCCTAAAGTTTTACGCGTTGTTTATACCGTCACACCTTCACTCTGAGTAATTCTGGCCACTTCCTCGGGTGTGGTAATCCCATTGAATATCTTTATTTTGCCGTCGTCTCTCAATGTCCTCATACCGCCGGCTATACAGGCCTTTCTGATTTCGGTGGTCGGCGCCTTGGCGAAGGCCAGCTCCCTTATCTCGTTATTCAACTCAACCATTTCAAATATTGCCAATCGTCCCTTGTAGCCGATCCCCTGGCACTGATTGCAACCGCTGCCCTTGTAAACTGGGTGCTTTTTCAGGTCTGCGGGGGTGATATTGAGCATTCTCAGGTAATGAGGGTCCGGGTCGTTATCAACGGCTTTGCAGTTCTTGCAGATAACTCTGACCAGCCGCTGGGCCATAATGGCTTGTATCGAGCTGGCAACAAGAAAGGGCTTTACGCCCATATCAATCAGACGGGTAATGGCGCTCGGGGCGTCGTTGGTGTGCAGCGTGCTGAACACCAGGTGTCCGGTCAGTGCCGCCTGGATGGCGATGTCGGCGACCACGCCGTCACGAATTTCGCCGATTAAAATGATATTCGGCGCCTGCCGCAGCATTGCCCTTAGTATTCTGTCGAATGTCAGGCCGATATCTTCTTTAACCTGGCATTGATTCATTCCGGTAAAGTTATACTCTACCGGGTCTTCGGCGGTGATTATCTTTTTGTCGGGTCTGTTGAGCTCCTGAAGGGCCGCGTAAAGCGTGGTGGTCTTGCCGCTGCCCGTGGGACCGGTAACGAGGAAGATGCCGTTCGGCCTTCTTATTATCTTCTGGAAACGGTCGTAGGCATCAGACTCAAAACCGAGGGCTTTGATACCGATGTTGACGGCATCGGGACGAAGGATACGCAAAACGATACTTTCGCCGTGGTTGCCGGGCAGTGCGGAAACACGGAAATCGATATCCTGTCCACCAATAACTCTTTTGATTCGGCCGTCCTGCGGCAGGCGCCTTTCGGCGATATCCATACCCGAGAGGATTTTCAATCGGGCGAGCAGAGGGGCCTGCATATTTTTGGGAATGTTATCCTTCTCAAAGCACACGCCGTCGAGACGGTAGCGAATTCGCACCCTGTCAGCCATTGGTTCGACGTGAATGTCGCTTACTCGCATAAAATAAGCGTTGTCGATAATGAGGTTCACTAAGCGAATAACAGGACCGTCATCGCCTGCACCGGCGGCCTCGGCCCGCAGGGCTTCGGCCTGAAGCTCATGACCTGCCTCGGCAAGCTCGGCGGCCGTCGCGTCTATGCTGTGCTTGAGCTCATCGTCTTCCTCGGTCTTTACCTCCTCGAGCGACTCTTCGATAAATGAGCGAATCTTCGACGGACTTGCCAGGTAGCAATCAAGCTCCGTATTCATTCGAAACCTGACCGAATCCATCGCATCCAGGTCCATCGGGTCGTTGATGACCAGTTTCAATCTGCCGTTGTCCATACCGAGAGGCAGGACGTTATGTCTTTTGATAAGGTCTTCGGGGATAAGCTTGACGGCATCCGGTGGGATGGGAGTTTTGTCGAGGTTGATATATTTCAAACCGAACTGCTTGGCAATTGCCTTGGTAAGCGTGTTCTCATCGATAAGCCCCTTTTCGAGCAGTACCTCGCCGAGACGCTTGCCGTTTGTCTTGGAGGCCTTTATACTATCGATAAGGGCCTTCTTATCGACAAGGCCCGCCTTGTAAAGTATTTCCCCCAAATGTCTTCGACTCTTGGCCATACACACCCGCAAAAACAATTAACACAACAACTTTATTATAACATCTTATGCAAGTACAGTCAATCCTCCAATTCGAGCCGAAGCAGATTTAATGCGGTTAATGCGCTTTTCAGCCGAATCGACCGCCTGTCATGCGAAAAGTCAAAACCCTTGGTCAGGAATTTATCATCGGAGCATACCGTAATATATACCAATCCGACGGGCTTTTGTTCGGTTGCACCGCCCGGACCGGCTATGCCGGTTATAGCAACGGCGAAGTCTGTTTTTGCCTTGTGTCGAGCCGCCTGGGCCATTGCGGCTGCGACCTCGGCGCTGACGGCGCCGTACTTGTCAATCAACTCGCCGGACACGCCAAGCTCGCGGGTTTTTGCGGTATTGCTGTACGTGACCCAGCCGTGGGTGAAATATGTACTGGCGCCCGGAATATCGGTTATCAGCTTGCAAAGTAGCCCGCCGGTGCAGGACTCGGCCACGGCAATCTTTTTTTTGCGGCGCAGCAACTGCCCGCCGACCACTTCGGCGAGTGTCTCACCGGCCGTGCCGAATACAAGCCGACCGAGTTTTTCCCTCAGCAGCTTTTCTGCTTCTTCGGCCATTTCTTCTGCGCTTCTCCTCTCTGCCGCTGCTGCCACGACGCTGAGGGTGATTAGGCCGCAATCGACCGTGCAGTTCACAAGCGGATTTCTGCCTCGCTGCATCATATCGCCGAGTAATTCCGCGACGGCTGACTCGCCCGCCCCGAAGCATTTTATCTTTCTTGTAACAATGACTTGCTGCGCATGCAACTGCCGCAGTTGCGGGGCAATGAGCTTCTCGAACATTTCCTTCATCTCGGCCGGAACACCGGGCAGGGCAAAAAGGAGTTTCTTGCCGATTTTGGCCTCTATGCCGGGAGCTGTTCCGAGGTCGTTGGCGACCGGCCTGGTGCCTGCGGGAATGAGGGCCTGGACTTTGTTGCGCTCGGGCGTCGGCAGGTCTCGACCTGCGAAAAAATCTTCTGCTTTTTTGAGGATGTTCTCGTCAAGCCGAAGCTCGACGTTGAGCAATTTTGCGAAGGCCGTTCGTGTGAGGTCGTCGTCCGTAGGCCCCAGCCCGCCTGTCGCTATGACCAGGTCGGCGTCGCTTTTGGCGAGCTCGAGGACGCGGACTATTGCCTCTGTTTCGTCGCCAACCGTGTAGCAGCTGACGACAGGTATGCCGAGCGAGAGAAGTTTTTCGCACAGGTATGCAGCGTTGGTATCGACCTGTCCGCTGAGAAGCTCGTTACCGATACTGACTATGCCTGCCTTTCTCATACGTAGAAGACCTGCCACCCCGTCACAGGCAAAGCATTGCGCTAAGCGAAGCTCACGCCCTGCTCTTGCCGCCTGAGATGTTGATAACTGTACCGTGAATATAACTGCTCCGGTCAGAGGCCAGGAAGCAGACCGTGTTGGCAACTTCGGTCAGTTTCCCGCTTCTCATGAGGGGGATAGACACTTTCTCATACCCTTTTCGCAGCTCATCCACGGTAATTCCGCGCGTGTGCGCCAGTGCTCGCTCGTATTCTTCGGTTCGCAGCCCTGTTGCCTCCAATATCCCCGGAGCCACGCCGACAACACGGACATTATATTTGCCGAGTTCTTTGGCCCACGACCGCGTAAGAGAATAAATCGCCCCTTTTGTCCCGGCATAGGCACTTTGACCCTCGGAACCTTCCATACCCGCCTCAGAAGTAATATTGATTATTACTCCACCGTTATTTGACTTGAGCATAACCTTCGCCGCCGCCTGCGCACACAAAAAAATGCCTTTCTGGTTCACTGAGACAACCTTGTCCCAGATTTGCTCGGTCAATTCCTCTCGGCCTGATGGGTCAACAAGAAGCCTCGGGATATTAATGCCTGCGTTATTGACGAGAATATCAAGCCGATGAAACGTATCTACAACCTCACGAATCATTGCATCTACGCTTGTTTTGCTCGCCACATCGGTGGTTACGGCAATGTGCTCGCCACCGCAGTCTTCTCTGAGTTCCGCGGCTGCCCGCCGGGCGCCTTGCGCGTTCACATCAGCTACAATCACCGTCGCGCCCGCCTTGCTCAATGCCTCACAAATGGCCTTTCCAATTCCCGTTGCGCCGCCGGTAACGACTGCGACTTTCCCTTCCAAATCAAGCCAGCTCATTTATTACATTCTCCAACCTTGCATATCTTTAATACTATGTAAACCTAAGGATTAATAAGCGCTTTGACCACACCATCGCGGTAACCTGCAACCAATTCGAACGCATCGCTTGCTTCCTCAATAGAGAAACGGTGTGTAATCATGAAATCAATCCTTGCCTTACCAGAGGAAAGCATTTGCATAGCTAAAGGAGTGCATCGATTCTGTCTTCGCACATACAGGACAGCCAGCTCCTTCCTGTACATTCTGCAAAAGTCGAAGGAGACCCTGTCAAACTCCGGTATTCCGATTAACATCAGCACACCGCCCGGCCTGAGCAGCTCCACCGCCTGGTCCAAAGTTTCCTGCTGGCCGGCGCACTCGTAGGCGATATCGACGCCCAACGGCTGCTGTCGAAGGATCGCTTTTACAATATCTTCTTTCTCGGGATTTCCGGCCCAGGTGGCGCCGGCTTTTTTTGCGAATTCGACACGGTAATCCAGCTTGTCCGTCATATATATGGCTTTGGCGCCAAGCGCTCGTGCCGCAACCATACAGCTCAAACCGATGGGGCCGGAGCCGAGAATGGCGACGTTTGCGTTCTTTTCGAGTCGAGACCGCCTGACCGTGTAGAGACCTATGGTGAACGGCTCACACAGGGCTGCCTGCTCGAGAGTTATCTTGCCATTTGTGGGCAGGCAGCACTCTTCGGGCATAATCATAAAGTCCCGCAGACAGCCATCGCCCTCGCCAGGGGTGCCGAGGAACTTCAAGTTGTAGCAGGTGTTCTCGCGGCCCATCTTGCACTGCTCGCACTTGTGGCACGATATGGCCGGCTCAACAACTACCTGGTCGCCTTCTTTTACCTTTTTGACCCCCCTGCCGACGGCGGCGACGGTTGCCGAGCATTCGTGACCGATGAGGTACGGGTACTTGACGACTTGTGGGCCGATTCGACCGGTTTCGTAGTAGTGGACGTCACTGCCGCAGACGCCGACCTTTTCGATTTTCAGCAGAACATCTGTATCCTTTGCGATTCCCGGCTTGGGTACATCCACGATTTCCATTTGTCTAAGGCCGGTTAACACGGCTGCTTTCATATCGTCTCTCTGACAAACATCGTGCAAAAAATTGAAAACACAGACATAACTATAGAAGCCACTGGGTGTGCTTATAGCAAAAATCGACGCGAATTGCCAGGGCTACTTTTTGCGAATAAGCTTAATCTCGAAGAGTTTCGGCCAGAGTTTTCCTGTAACAAAGAGTCGTCTTTGTTCGGCGTCGTATGCAATTCCGTTGAGCACGTTCACCGGTTTGAGCCGGTCCTTGAAGCCCAGCAGTCCGGTCAGGTCCAGCCGGCCGGTCACACGCCCGGTCTGCGGCGAGATTATGACAATCCGGTCGGTGGTCCAGATGTTGGCATAGATTCGGCCCCGGACGTATTCCAGCTCGTTTAGCCCGGCTATCGGCGTGTCCCCGTCGCGGACCTCTATTCGCCCTCTCTGCTCGAAGCTCTCGGCATCGAGCAGATACAACGTCGCTGAGCCGTCGCTCATTATCAGATTAGTGCCGTCGTACGTAATGCCCCAGCCCTTCGTGGGATATTTAAACGTACGAAGCAGTTTAAAGCTGTCCCTGTCATATACAAAGCCGACATTCGAATCGAGCGTCAACTGGATGATTTTGTCTGCAACGATTGTAATGCCTTCGCCAAAATACCTGGCGGGCAGCTTGTGTATCTTCAGCACCTTTGCCGTTTGCAAATCAACCTTTCGCAGCGTGGACCGACCCTTCAGCCCCGTGCCTTCAAACAGGACGCCATCGCTGAAAACCAGCCCCTGAGTGAATGCACCCCGGTCGTGCGGGTAACTGTTCACAATGCTGTATGTATAGACGGCTGTCCGCCCGGGCTTATCGTTCGTGTCGCAACTCGATGCAAGTAAGACCGTCAAAGACAGCAGTAACGCCAATGCAAAGGATATGTTTGAAACGGGTACTGGAGATGTAACACAATCGCACCGCATCAGACGTTGAACCTGAAATTGATGACGTCCCCATCCCGTACGACGTAATCTTTTCCTTCGAGGCGAATCTTACCGGCGGCCTTGACGGCCTTCTCGTCGCCGAGCAGTTTCAGGTCCTCGAAGGCCATAGTCGCGGCCCTGATGAACCCACGCTTAATATCGGTATGCACCTTGCCGGCCGCGTCCAGAGCGCTGGTGCCCCGCCTGATGGGCCAGGCGCGAAGCTCACCGGAGACAACGGTGAGAAAGCTGATAAGACCAAGGGCAGAGTAGCAGCTATTGACAAACCTGCCGACTGCCGATTCGGTAATGCCCAGGTCGCCGGCGAACTCACGTCTGCTTTCGGCGTCGAGCTGGGCAAGCTCGCTTTCGAGCTTGGCAGAGATTGTTATCACAGGCGTCTCGCCGGCAACTGCGTCGGCAAATTCAAACGGCTTGTTAAGCTCGTCTTCTCCGACATTGACTGCAACGACAACGGGCTTTAACGTGAGAAAGCCGAGACTCTTAATCATCTTCCGCTCGGCATCGCTCTCGATGGCGCTGCTTATGGGCATTTCCGCCTCTATCGTTTCCTGGAGCTTCTTTTGCAGCTCCAGCTCCGCCTTGTCATCCGCCTGGCTTTTGGTCGGTTTGTGTACCTGTTTTTCAAGCCGTTCAATGCGAGTGGCCACAAGCTCCAGGTCGGCAAGGAGCAGCTCTGTCCGCAACTCCGCCAAGTCTCTGGCGGGCTCGATACTGTTCCTATATGCAGGTACGGACGGGTCCTCGAAGGCCCGGACAACGAGAACAACCAAATCGACCGTCCTTATTTTTGCGATGAGCCGTCTGGCCGCTGCCCTTCCGTGCTCGTCGGTGAAGCTAAAGCCGGGCACATCGAGGCAGTCGATTGTCGCCCGTGTAACCTTTTTCGGCTTGTAAAGCTCCGCTAACCAGTCCAGTCGCGCATCTGGAACCGAGACGACGGCCTCTTCGATGCCGGTCGAGCCGACAGGCGGGCCCTCTTTGCCGCTGACCGCTGAGAATATGGTGCTCTTGCCCGATTCCAATAAACCCAGCAACGCCGCTTTCAATTCAGTTACTCCTGTTCGTAAACGCTGTTTCCATAGCAATCGTACGCAACCACAGCGGGAAAATCAACCACATCCAGCCGTCTCACCGCCTCGGCCCCCAAATCCTCGTAGGCGATTACCTCGACGGCAACAATGTGCTTGCTCAAAAGCGCCCCCGCGCCGCCGATGGTCGAAAGATGCACCGCACTATATGTTTGCAGTGCGTCCCTTACCTTTTGCCCGCGGTAGCCCTTTCCAATCATCGCCTTCAGTCCCCCGGCAATCAGCTTCGGGCTGAACTCGTCCATCCTCGAAGATGTCGTAGGCCCAGCCGCCCCTATCACCCGCCCAGGCCGCGCCGGACTCGGCCCAACAAAATAAATCACCGCCCCTTCAAGCGCAAAAGGCAGCTCCCGGCCTCCCTCAATCTCCTCACACAGCCGTTTATGCGCAATATCCCGGGCCGTATATATCGTCCCGCTTATCAGTACCCGCACCCCCGCCTTCAGCGACCGCACATCCTGCTCGCTCAAAGGCGCCCTGATTGTTCTTGCCTCACTCATATTCAATACGAGTGTACAAAAATCCCCCCCTCTATGCGAACCGAAAACTCCCCCGCGTTTAATAATAATTCGCCTCAACTCAGAGCTTAAAACAATGGCCGTCGATGCCGACGGCGAAGATGCAAAGCGTTACGACAGCGACGACGGCAGGGCGGAATACTACAACAACTTTCAATAGTATCGCTTTACTTCTTCGATTTCTCCTGAATTACCCGTTTTGCAAGACGCAACACGCGGGAGGAAATTCGCAGATGCTCGTGTTTGGCGGCGACAAGGTTAACCTCAAAGGCAATCTTGTCGGCTTTTTTGACGAGGCAGACAATCCCTCCGGTTTCGAGAAATCCGTCTGTTTGCCCGATAGTAAGTACACCGTGATCCTTTACTAATTCGATGATTTCCCTGGTGTGTTTTTTTTCGGAACCGCATACAAAAAGCAGGTGACATTTTCCTAATTC
>CAYMYK010000052.1:0-16398 GCA_964394625.1 uncultured Pirellulales bacterium | reverse complement strand
CCACGATGATAGCTTTGCAGAGATTTGACGATTGCATCCTTACTCTGTCTTGCGGCGATACCTTTTGCGGTAGCGGCTGCGGCAGTTGTGGTCGTGATGTATGGTATTTTATACCTAATAGCAGCTTTTCTTATGTAGGAATCGTCGTATTGACTTCGCCTGCCTATCGGAGTGTTTATTATCAACTGAATCGATTTGTTTTTTATCGCATCAATAATATTCGGCCTGCCCTCATATACTTTAAGAACCTGCTCCGCCTTTATGCCTTTTTCAGTCAAATACTTATGTGTTCCTTCTGTAGCCATAATGTTAAAACCAAGCTTGGTGAAAGCTCTGGCTGCATCGACGATTGCAGCTTTATCAGATTCGGCAACCGTTATCAAAACAGTTCCCTTTGAAGGCAACGGTTGTTGTGTCGCCTCCTGGGCCTTGAAGAAAGCCAGGCCAAAAGAGTCAGCTAATCCCAGCACTTCGCCTGTCGAACGCATTTCAGGTCCGAGCAGCGGGTCAACTTCCTGGAACATATTAAATGGAAAAACAGCTTCTTTTACGCCGAAATGATGGATATGTTTTTGCTCCAGGTTTAAATCGGCAAGTTTTTTGCCAAGCATAATCTGTGTTGCCGCCCGTGGCATTGATATCCCGCATACCTTTGATACCAACGGAACCGTTCTCGATGCTCTTGGATTAGCTTCGAGGACATACACCGTATCATCTGCTATTGCATACTGCATATTCATCAAACCTAAAACGTTTAACTCAGTTGCTATTTTCTTTGTATATTCGCAAATAGTATCGATATGTTTTTGTGGAATTGAAACAGGTGGAATGACACAGGCCGAATCACCGGAATGCACACCGGCAAGCTCGATGTGTTCCATAACCGCAGGGACAAATACATCGGTTCCGTCTGCGATAGCGTCTGCTTCAGCTTCGGTTGCGTTAACCAGGAACTTATCTATCAGAATCGGCCTTTCCGGTGTCACTTCCACGGCAGCGGCTACATATTCACGAAGCATTTCTTCATCGTGAACAACTTCCATTCCACGACCACCCAGTACGTATGATGGTCTTACCATTAAAGGATACCCGATTCGCTTTGCAATTTGCAATGCCTGGTCAAGATTACTGGCCATGCCGGACTCAGGCATCGGTATATCGAGTTTTTTCATCATTGCCCGGAATCTGTCGCGGTCTTCAGCTAAATCAATTGTTTCAGGAGAGGTGCCGATTATATTAACTCCGGCTTCTTCGAGCTGCCGTGCAATATTCAATGGCGTTTGGCCGCCGAATTGCACTATCACTCCCTCCGGTTTTTCTTTCTCGTAGATGCTTAAAACATCTTCTACGGTTAAAGGTTCAAAATACAGCTTGTCAGAAGTGTCATAGTCTGTTGAAACGGTCTCAGGATTACAGTTGACCATTATGCTTTCCATACCTTCGTCGCGCAGAGCAAATGCAGTGTGTACGCAGCAGTAATCAAACTCTATACCTTGTCCGATTCGATTTGGGCCACCTCCGAGCACCATAATCTTGCGATTTTGTGTTATTCCTACTTTGTCCGGAGCATTATATGTTGAAAAGTAATATGCTTCATTTTCAACACCGCTGACCGGCACCGAATCCCATCCTTCGACAACGCCCAGTTTTATTCTTTGCCGGCGGATTTTGTCTTCACTGGTTCCGAGAATCTGTGCAAGGTAGCGGTCCGCAAATCCGTCTTTCTTGGCCTGTATCAAAAGTTTATCAGGAATTACCTTGCCCTTATGTTTCAATATCTTTTCTTCCAGCTCGACAAGTTCAGCCATTTGCCGGATAAACCATTCTTTAATGTGCGTTCTTTCGTGCAGCAGTTCGATAGAAGCGCCTTTACGCAGAGCTTCATACATAATGAACTGACGTTCACTGGTAGCAGTGCTTACAAGCCTTATCAGGTCGTCGAGCGGCAGTTTATTGAAGTTTTTTGCAAAGCCCAGTCCGTATCTGCCATTTTCCAGAGAGCGAACAGCTTTTTGAAAAGCTTCCTTGTAATTTTTACCGATACTCATCACTTCTCCGACGGCACGCATTTGTGTGCCAAGTTTGTCTTCAACGCCTTTGAACTTCTCAAATGCCCAACGGGCGAACTTAACTGCAATATAATCACCTGATGGTGTATATTTTTCGAGTGTTCCGTCCCTCCAGTAAGGAATTTCGTCAAGCGTAAGGCCGGCGGCCAACATCGCGGATACTAAAGCGATTGGGAATCCTGTGGCTTTTGAAGCCAATGCCGATGAGCGTGATGTTCTTGGATTTATTTCAATCACGACTACCCGTCCGGTTTTTGGGTCGTGAGCGAATTGTATATTAGTGCCGCCGATAACCTCAATGGCATCGACGATATCGTAAGAGTATTCCTGAAGTCTCCGCTGCAATTTCTCGTCAATAGTCAACATAGGAGCTGTACAGTATGAATCGCCGGTATGTATTCCCATTGCATCGACATTTTCAATAAAGCAAACGGTTATCTTTTGAGCTTTCGAATCCCTGACGACTTCCAGTTCCAGCTCTTCCCATCCGAGGACGGATTCTTCGACCAGAATTTGGTTGACCAGGCTGGCCGAGAGTCCCCTGGCTGCAATAATTCTCAGTTCATCGACGTTATAAACCAATCCTCCACCGGTTCCACCCATAGTGTAGGCGGGACGAATTACCACAGGATAGCATAGTTCTTTGGCTATTTTCTCGGCCGCTTCAACGCTGAACGCCGGCTCACTTTTTGGCATTTCAATGCCTAATTTGCTCATAGTCTTTTTAAATTCGATTCTGTCTTCGCCGCGTTCGATAGCATCAACCTGCACTCCTATTACTTTTACACCATATTTTTTCAGCACTCCTGTCTTTGCAAGTTCAGATGACAGATTAAGCCCGGTTTGGCCGCCAAGATTAGGCAGCAGTGCGTCCGGCCGTTCCTTTTCAATGATTTTTGCCATTGTTTGCAGGTTCAACGGCTCAATATAAGTAACATCAGCCATTCCGGGGTCCGTCATAATCGTAGCCGGGTTTGAATTGACCAAGACTATCTCATATCCCAACTTTCGAAGGGCCTTGCAGGCTTGAGTGCCGGAATAGTCGAATTCACAAGCCTGACCTATTATAATTGGGCCTGAGCCGATAATCATTACTTTGTGGATGTCTGTGCGTTTGGGCATATTAAATTCTCCTGATACACCATTGGCTTCGATACGGTTCCGCAGATTTTGAAAGATTAAAGTATAAAACGAGCGCGCTGTCAAATGGAACTTGCAAACACATTCGACAAAGCTACAATCAGGGGCAATTTTGCAGACCAGGTCCTATAAAACCGATTTTCAGTCGTTCGTTTAAACAAAAGGAGAAATGAAAGTGGATAGACCAGTCAGTATTATGCCTTGCCTTGATATGCAGAACGGTCGCGTTGTTAAAGGCGTTCATTTTGTTGATATCCGTGATGCGGGTGACCCTGTCGAATGCGCGAAAGCTTATTGCCGGGCCGGGGCGGATGAACTTGCTCTTTTAGACATAACTGCAACCATTGAGAATCGGCCAACTATGCTGAACGTAGTCAAGAAAGTAGCTGAAGTTACGACTATTCCGTTTACTGTTGGCGGTGGTATTTCTGATATTGCTTCAGCAGCGGCGGTTCTGGAAGCAGGCGCAAACAAAATATCGATAAGCAGCGCAGCTTTTTGCAAACCTGAGATTATTAAGGAAATGCTGGCAGAGTTTGGCACAGACAAGCTTACCATTGCTATAGATGTGGATATAAACGAATCAATGCCGTCCGGTTATGAAGTTTATATAGACGGTGGAAGAACTGCTACGGGTGCAGATGCTATAGATTGGGCTAAAAAAGTTGATGATTTCGGTGTTTCTGTAATACTGCCGACAAGTAAGGCCGGGGACGGCGCCGGAACGGGATATGATTTGCCTGTCATAAGAGCAATGGCTAAAGTATGCTCCGCAGAGATAGTGGCATCGGGAGGGGCAGGCAAAATGGAACATTTCTATCAAGCAGTACAAGCGGGTGCTGCCATTTTACTTGCTGCCTCGGTATTTCATTTTCATACCATTGATATACCGGAACTAAAAAAATATCTGCAAAAACATGGTGTTAAACTTAAAAACGAAAAGCTTTAATACCCTTAAGGGTAGTAGATGTCCGCGAATAAAGCTGTAACTGGTTATTTTTAAGTTACTTACCCGCGGCTCAACGGGAAAATTCAATTGAGATCAGTTTAATACCCACGTGCAGACGATGTCCCGTCCCTAATTTCCCGGCCTATTATCAAAGGTTTTTCTGCCAATCTTGACCGCCATTTGCCCGCCCTTTTTCGGGCGGTTTCGGCCACGCCTTTATGACCTGCCTCAAATCAGGGTATTTTTGCGGCAAATTGGCGGAGTTTATGGCAGAAGATTTACCTTGTTCTTTGTAGGCGTTGTCTTTACAATCACTTGACGATTGAGAGCAACGGCCTTTTAAGCCGTAGGTCCCGGGTTCGAGTCCCGGCACTCTCATTGCTTCGAGCTTGGCTTTTGGGGCTGCGAATTCCCATTCCTGGTCATATTAGCGGGGCTTTCCCTTCTTCCCTTTCCGTAGAGATTTTTTGCAATGCTTTGCACATCGCTGCAATGTTTTAGCGACAAATCCACCTTAATTATGCGTCCAGTTTTTGGGCAGTATTATAACTTGACGCAATTGAGCCGGCCGGGGCGTTAGAGCTTCTCTGAGAATTCGTTGAGCAGATTGGCTATACCCTGAAGGATTTCCTTTTTGGGTATTGGTACTTGCAGGTGACGCCGGCCGGTAGCTTTATCCGTTTCAATCTTTAATCGGGGAAAACCCTTCCGGCCCGGCTGTTCAGGTTGGTCACAGGTCAAGTCCTCGTTATAGAACCTTCGATATTTCTGCATCCATCTGCAGCGAGTTTGCCTGACAGTAATCCTTGATAGTGTCGAGTACGGCTTTACCGTATTGCCGGCATTTTTTCTCGCCCACTCCCTTAACTTCGAGAAAAGCTTCGACGCTCGAGGGTCTTCGTCTGGCCATATCTCTCAATGCCGCGTCGCCGAAGACTATGTAAGCCGGAATCCCTTTTTTGCGTGCAATAGTTTTCCGCAATTTTCGCAGGGCCTCGAAAAGCCCTTCATCGACACCGTCCCAGGAATCCACAGTAACTCTGGGTCTTTTAACCGGTTTCTGTGCGGGCTTCAGCAGGCGGGGCGTTCCTTTGCCTTTAAGGACAGCCCAGCCCTTTTGTGTTACGTTCAGCACATTGTATTCGCCGGTTTTTTCAATGTAATCCTGTCCTGTGAGCTGTTCGATCCAGTCGTGCACAATGTTTTTTGAGTAGCCGCCAAGCAAGCCGTATGTGCTCAGCTTGTTATGGTTGTTTTCTATTATTCGCTTATCTTCTGAGCCGGTCAGTACCAAAGCGGTATAGCCGCCGCCGAACCGCTGGTCGAGCCGCACGATACAGGACAGGATTTTCTGGGCCGTTACCAGTGCATCGTCTATGCAGTCAAGCTCGCCGAGGCATATATCGCAGGCGGCGCAGTCATCTTTATCAATGTCCTGGCCGAAGTAGCGAAGAATCGCCCTGTGCCTGCATACCCCGCCGGTGCAGTAACTATACATCCCACTGAGCTTGACCATAGCAATCTTTTGAGCTTCAGGCGGCATATCGCTCATTAAGCTTTTCCAGATGCCGTAGTCGCCGCCCGAATAGAACAGGCAGCATTCGGCCTCGAGGCCGTCGCGGCCGGCCCTGCCGCTCTCCTGCTGATAGTGCTCGAGCGATTTCGGCATACCCGTGTGAATGACGTACCGCACGTTCGATTTGTCGATTCCCATACCGAAGGCGATGGTGGCGACAATGGTGTCAGCTTTTTCATTTATGAATTGCTCCTGGTTCTCTTTGCGGTCTTCATCGGTCATACCTGCGTGGTATGGCGTGACATTATAGCTGCGGTTTTTAAGTTGAGCACATAAGCCATCGACGTCTTTGCGCCGGATACAGTAGATAATGCCGGATTCGCCTTTGTGCCGGTCGAGCACGTCACGAACCTGCTTTACTATTGTTTTTCGCGGCCGGACTTTATAGACCAGGTTCGGCCTGTCGAATGAGCCGATTAGCATCACAGGGTTATTAAGCCGAAGCTGCTCGGCGATATCGCTGCGAACCTGCTCGGTAGCGGTGGCCGTATAGGCGGCAATGGTGACACCCGGGAAAATCTGCTTTAACAATCCCAATTGACGGTATTCAGGCCTAAAGTCATGTCCCCACATACTGACGCAGTGGGCTTCGTCAATAGCGATAAAGGACAAATCGATTTCTCGAAGAACCTCGCGAAAAGCATCCGAAACAAGCCGTTCGGGAGCTAAGTAAAGAAGTTTAAGTTTTCCGCCGTGGAGCCGGGCGAGGACGTCCTTTTGCTCGTCGAATGGAAGCGAACTGTCGATGCGCGCCGCGGCGACGCCGCATTCGGTCAGTGCATCGACCTGGTCTTTCATCAAAGAAATTAACGGCGAGACCACAACGGCAAGGCCGGGCATAGTCACAGCCGGCGCCTGAAAACATAGCGATTTGCCCCCTCCGGTCGGCAGAACGACAATCGAGTCGATGCCCCGGCTGATATACTCCATTGCCCGTTTCTGCAGTGGCAGGAAACTATCGTAGCCCCAGTATTTAGTCAGTGCCTTTTGAATATTTTCCATCATAGTCAATTACCGTGGCTCAGCCCTCGGGGCCTGGCATTTATCGCATTAAGGCCAACGGCATATTATAAGCAGGCGGTAACTTTTTTGAGGATACCGCCCGTGCCGTATGACACCGCTGCGGCCAACGGCCTCGCAGGGTGGGGTTCACCCCACCAGAAGGCGCTCTATTCGCTGAGCCTGACTGCTGTGCCGTAAACCAGAAGCTCGGCGGCACTGCCCACGACACTGGTGGTCATATATCGAACGTTGATTATCGCATCGGCGCCCATCTGCGCCGCCCGGGCAACCATCCTGTTCGTAGCCGTCGTCCGGGCCTTTCCCATCATCTCGGTATATTCAGTCAATTCGCCGCCGAGGATAAGCCGGACTATGGCCGACAGGTCCTTGCCAAGCCAGATGGCAAATACGGTATGGCCCTGGGCAAGACCGAGAATCTCCGTAATCACTCTGTTGGGTATCTCAGTTGAATTCAACAGCAAAACCGAGCCATCCGCCTCAGCAGTCTCCGGCGCCTCTGCCGGCCTTTTGCCCGTCCTTTGCTCCAGAGCCAGCGTCAGAAGGACGACGAGTATGCCGCCTAAAAGGCAGAAAACCGCTATCCGCAGCCACCACGGCACGACCGGGTCATCGGCAGTTATCACATGCCACGGCACCCCGGCAAAAATGCACACAAACAACCCCGCCACAAACGCCAACGAACCAATTTGTCGTACTATCCTCATAACTTTTCTCCTAAATGTCATCCCCGCGAAGGCGGGGACCCATTCCTCAAGCCCAAAACTCGTTCCCGCATATTTCCGGCGGAAACCCAAAACCTCAGCTAACTATGTTTACTTATCTTTCACCGCCTCGCCCAATTCAGTGATGCGAATCTCCGGCCGTTTTTTTTACCGGTTTATGCTGTTACACAACAAACGACAACACCAGAAAATTTACACAATCAATCGGAAAATAAAGGTTACCAGCTTGAAAATAAATAATCAAAAGTAAATAAACAATACCTGTCCGCCATCTGTTTGGCGGATTCAATGGCCTTGGAGAGGTGTCGGAGCGGCTTATCGAGCGGCCTTGGAAAGGCCGTGTAGGGCTTGTCCCTGCCGCGGGTTCGAATCCCGCCCTCTCCGTTGATTTTGCTGCCTTGAGCCGGACGCCGATGAGAACACGCGCAGATGCGAGCGCAGCGAGCAGATGCCACGCGGGTTCGACACGCCGCAGGCGGGCCGCGAAGCGAATCCCGCCCTCTCCGTTGACCGGGCGCAGATACTTTCGAGAACCTATGACTAACTTTGGCTGCGGAACGCTCGATATTCGAGCAGCTTCACTGCAGAGTGTTCCAAGTGTAAAACAGGGACTGGGCGCTTATTGAGACGCCATATTCAGCACAAGCTGCTCCATCGCGACTCTCGGCTGGGCCCTGCCCCGCTTGATTGCATAATCGATTCCCGCCAACTCCTGCAGCCGGTCGCCAATCTGCCTCATCGACAGTCGGCGAACCTGCGCGAATTGCGCATCCTTGTTGTACCACATCCGAAGCCGGCCCGCTACCGAATTGACACTTTGACCTTCCGCAAGCATCTTCTTGGCCGTCCACAGCTTGCGAAAATGATATGCAAAGGCGCCGACGGCAGTGTATTCCGTTGACCTGTCCTCGGCAAACATCTTTCTCAGCCGCTGTGCCGCCTGGGCAGCATTACCGGCTATGCACGCATCGATTACCGAAAAGGCATTGAAAAGACGATTGTGACCTGTCAGCGACTCTATGTGTTTTATCGTTATGTTTTTTTCGCTGTCCGCGAACAGGGCAAGCTTGTCAATTTCCGTGTAAAGCCGCGTCAAATCGTCCCCTGCCAAATCAACGAGAAGCTCAGCCGCCTGCCTGCCAAGCCCCTTATCGTGGGCGTCTTTTGCATAAGAAACCAGATGTCTCCAGAGCTCCTGCGTCTTCGGCTGCTCAACCGCAATAAGCGTCCCCACACCCGGCAGCTTCTTCGCCAGCCGGGTCCTGCTGTCCCACGTCTTTACCGTCAGCACGAGGACACCGGTCGCAGAGGGATTGTCAAAATAGTTCTCAAGAAGCTGCCTGTTTGCAGATACAAACTTATCGGCATTTTTCACAAGCACCACCCTGTGCCCGGCCAAAAACGGCAGCGTCCGCAGTTCGTCGAATACCTCTGCAATATCGACCCTGTCCGGCTCGGCGTCGAAAAGACCCGTCGCTCGCTGCTCCGGCTCAATCAGCTCATCGAGCAGCTCGCTGCACCGGGCGTTTACCATGGTCTCTTCCTTGCCCGCGATGACATAGATTCGCTGCTGCTCATCCGTTGACTTGCGATTACCCCTGACCATCTTCACTCTCAGGCAAAATCCAATCGGCTGCCCCTGCTACCGGCGGCCCTTTTTCCCGGTCTTCTTGCCGGTTTTCGTTCTGACCTTTTTCTGTGCCTTCGCCCGGCGCCCTATGGCGGATTTGGGCTTCGGCTTCGTACCTGTTTTCCTCTTTGTACCCGCATCTTCCTGCGCCGTCGGCTGCGCTTCGGGCTTTGCCTTTGCCTCGCGCTTTTCGTTCGGTTTGTGCTTCGGCGTCTCCGGCTGCTCGGGCGCAATCTTCGCAGCGGCAACAAACTTATCACCCTCCCGCAGCTTGATGAGCCGTACACCCTGGGTATTTCTGCCAATCGAATGAATCTTGTCTAATCCCGTGCGAATGATAATCCCGTGCGCCGTAATCAGCATCAGCTCGTCGGCCCACTGAACCGCCTTGAGCGCGACGACTTTGCCGTTTCTTGCGGTAGTCTTTATATTTTTCAGCCCCACGCCGCCCCGCTTTTGGGGCCGGTAGTTGTCAAGACCCGTCCGCTTGCCGTAGCCGTTCTCGCAAATCGTCAAAAGCGCCGCACCGGCTTCGGCAATCACCATATCGACGACGGCATCGCCCTGACGCAGCTTGATTCCGATGACGCCGCGAGAGACCCTGCCCATCGAACGCGCCTGCTCCTCGGCGAACCGGATTGCCATACCGCTGCGGGTCCCTAAGACAATGTGGTCCTTACCTGTCGTCAATGCCACGTTAATCAGCGCGTCATTCGGGTCGAGCTTAATCGCAATCACACCGGTCGAACGCGGGTGACTGTACGCGCTTAGCCGGGTCTTCTTCACAAGCCCGTTACGTGTCGCCATAACAAGCTCGGGGCCGTTGGTTCCGTCATCGGCTCCGCTGCTGCTCAGCTGCGGAACGTTGATTACCGAGGCAATCGTCTGGTCGCCGAGCTTCAGAAGGTTGGCGATACTCCTGCCCTTGCTCTGGCGCGACATACTCGGTACGTCATACACCTTCAGCCAGTAGCACTTGCCGCGATTCGTAAAAATCAGCAGATAATCGTGTGTCGAGGCCGAAAACAAATGCTCAATAAAGTCCCCTTCCTTCGTATCCGAGCCGATAATCCCCGTCCCGCCTCTGCCCTGCTTGCGGTACGTATCTATGGGCATTCGCTTGACGTACCCGGCGTGACTTACCGTCACGACAACTTCCTCTTCCGCAATCAAATCCTCAATCTCGAACTGCTCGACCTTGCCCGCAATCTCGGTCCGTCGGGCGTCACCGTATTTGTCCTTAATCTCGTAAAGGTCCTCACGAATAATATCAAGCAGCACCCCCTCATTGGCTAAAATCGCCTCGTATCCCTCGATTCGCTCCGTCAGCTCGGCGTATTCTTTTGCCAGCTTCTCAATCTCCAGCCCCGTCAGCCGCTGAAGCTGCATCGTCAAAATCGCATCCGCCTGCGGCCCGGTCAAATAGTGTTTGCCCTTGCTCTTTTGCCGTATAAACTCCTTCGCAAGAAGCTTTTTCAGCGTCCCTAACTCCATCAGCTTCAACGGCTTGGCCATCAGGTTTAGTTTTGCCGTCGGCGCATCGGGCGACTTCTTGATAATCTCGATGATTTCGTCGATGTCGCTCACGGCTAAGATAAGCCCCTCGAGGATATGCGCCCGGTTCCTGCACCGCTTGAGCAGAAACCGGCTGCGCCGCCTGATTACCGTCTTGCGGTGCTCGATAAAGCAGTCTAACATCTGCCGAATGTTCAGCGTCTCGGGCCTGTTATTTACCAGCGCAACATTTGCAATCGCAAACGTCGTCTGAAGCGGCGTGTACTGATAGAGCTTGTTCAGCGCTACGTCCACAGAGGCGTCTTTTTTCAGCTCCACCACTATTCGCAGCCCGTGGCGGTCGGATTCGTCCCGGATATCCGCAATCTCCGCTATCTGGCCGCTGCGAACGCAATCCGCTACCTTCGAGACAATCGTCGTCTTGACGACCATATAAGGGATTTCCGTGATGACAATTCTCTCCTTGCCTCGCTTGCTTGTCTCAGTTTCCGCCTTGCCCCTCACTCTCAGATGTCCCTTGCCTGTCGTGTAGGCGTCCACTATACCCTTGCTGCCGCAGATTGTCCCCCCGGTCGGGAAGTCAGGCCCGGGCAGCTTGGCCATTATGTCCTTAAAGCCGCACTTCGGGTCGTCAATTACCAGCAGAAGCGCATCGCATACCTCGGCCACGTTGTGCGGCGGAAGATTCGTCGCCATACCGACGGCAATCCCCGTCGAGCCGTTCACCAAAAGATTCGGAAACTTCGACGGCAGAACCGTCGGCTCGGTCCTCGTCTCGTCGTAGTTGGGAACGAAATCGACCGTGTCGTATTTGATGTCGTCGAGCATATCCGTCGCCGCCGCCGTCATCCGCGCCTCGGTGTATCGCATAGCCGCGGGCGGGTCGGAGTCGATTGACCCGAAATTGCCCTGCGGGTCAATCAGGCAGTGCCTCATATTCCAGTCCTGGCCCAGCCGAACCAGTGTCCCGTACGTCGCCTGGTCGCCGTGCGGATGATAGTTGCCGCCCGTATCGCCGACTATCTTGGCGCACTTGCGATGCTTGCTGCGCGGCCCGAGGTTCAAATCGTTCATCGCAACTAAAATTCGCCGCTGCGACGGCTTCAGCCCGTCCCGCACGTCCGGCAGGGCTCGCGAGACAATCACGCTCATCGCATAATTCAAATACGAGTTCTTAAGCTCGTCGAGGATGGGCATACTCTCGAACCGCTCCTCGATTTGTCCGGCTTTTTTCATAGGTCCAGGGCATCCTTAAAACGAACCGTCCGGCTTGCTTTCTACAATCCGTTGCTGGACGGAACTGACCGCATTCTACGCACAACAGACTATCGGCGGCTCAATAAAAAGTCAAGAAAACTATGCCCGCGAAAGGTAAAATCGAGTAAATATAGTGCTCCCGGTTGAAATTGCCCGTTCGTTCGCGGGTAAGTAATTTTAGAACAACAACTTGAAATCTCACTCGCGGGAATTTATTACCCTTCAAGGGTATAAAAAAAGCGGCGCCCCCGGCGGAAGGCGGAAGGTCCAAACCGCACTGACCCGCTCAGGGGACGCCGCAAATCTGCAATCCCGTCCCCTTCGGCAACACTTCAACTGCGTAATCTCCGCCCCCGGCCGGGCGATGGCTCTTTGGCCAAATGCAAAAGCGCTCACCGCCACACACCTTCAGCGCCTCGGGTTTACCCGTCCTCGGGGAATCCTCCCTGTTCCCAACGTGGTTACAAAAATAATATACAAGATTAGACGTGGATTGTCAAGAAAAAATACCTCCGCATCCAAACAAACGCTTGATTTGCCGGCAAGATACTTTTATTCCATTCTCCGTAGTATCTTCTTCGCCCTGCGTAGCTTCGCAGAGCAGGGTACTACGAAGGACGAACTCCTCCGGCAGCGCTGGTGAAACAAGTCGGCTCTCGCCTTTGGTCTTAATAATGCCAGTTGTCCTCGAGCCAGTGCGACGTCATCACAGCTAAGTCAGACATATTCACAATACAGTCTCCGTTCAAATCACCCACCGTCACCATCTCACAGAAACGCCGCAGCTTCCACAAATCGTTCAGCCATCCCATACTGCTCGAACCATACCCTTCGCCGCCAAACAGCCAAAGCTCCCCCCGTTCGTCCAACCACGCTCTGCTCGACTTCCTTGCCCCCGGAAAACTATCCGGCTCAGACACACCTTTGATCCCATATACCCCCGTCTGGTCCGCTATCTCAGCGCCATCCATCCACGCCCAGACACCGCCGGCAACCTTGAATTTCCACAGGTCGTTCAGATACCCGCTGTCGCCGTTGGCATCAAGCCCGGCGCCGCCAAACAGCCATAAATCCCCATTGCCATCTACCCAGCATATACTCCGCCACCGTGAGCCGGGCGCGTTCGCCGGATTCGCCACACCCTTGCTGCCGTAAACTCCCGTCTCATCTTTGCTCGCCGAGCCGCTCACCCACGTCCACATCGTCCCGTCAAACTTCCACAAATCGTTCAACAACCCTGTGCTGCTGCCGTCATAGCCCGACCCGCCAAAAAGCCAGAAGTTCTCGTTCGCATCTGTCCAGGAGATACTGAAATAGCGTCCCCCCGGAATGTTCGCCGGGTGCGCCTCTCCTTGCGTCCCGTAAATGCCTGGCTGGTTCATCGTACTCGATCCCGCCGCCCACACCCAGTTGTTTCCGTCAAATCTCCACAAATCGTTCAGATAGCCCGTGTTCATTGTTCCATCCAGCCCGTCCCCGCCGAACAGCCAAAAGTTGTCGTTGTCATCCTTCCAACCGACACTGCCCTGACGAGCCCCGGGGATATTTGCCGGTCCCGCCTGGCCCCTGGTTCCGTAGTGCCCGCCCTCGCCTCTCGAACTCGAGCCGCTTACCCACGTCCAATTCGTCCAGTCGTATCTCCACAAATCGTTCAGATAACCAAATTCGCCGGCACTGTCATAACCCCGACCGCCGAAAAGCCACAGATTATCGTTTGAGTCCGTCCACGATACGCTCTCCGTTCGCCCGCCCGGATAGTTGCCCGGGCTTGCAACACCCCGTGTCCCGTACACACCGTTCTGGTTGATTGTGTTTGAGCCGCTCACCCACGTCCACTCGCAGGCCGATTGTCTCTTCCAGAGGTCGTTCAGATGTCCGCTGTCGCCGTTGGCGTCAAGACCGGCGCCGCCAAACAGCCAAAAATCCCCCTCCGAATCCGTCCACGAAACGCTCCCCGTTCGCCCGCCGGGAGCATTGTTCGCATCCGCCACTCCCTTCGTTCCATAAACGCCCGTCTCGCCTGTTGTATCCGAACCGCTTACCCATATAGACGCCCTCACCGCCTGGCCGGGGACTACCGACAAGACAATTACCGCAATCAAAACCGAGTAGTAACGATGCCTGCCCATTTTTTCTCCTTCTCGCCCTTCGGGCCAAAAAAGAATAATGAAGCGCCTCACAGAAACGAAACGCCGATGCCTCCGTGCTCCGAATTGACGTTAGTCTAACTTGTTTATTACCAAGCCGTCAAGTAAATAATTCCCGCAGTGTCACACGTATGACCCAGAAGGGACCCGAACCGGCCCAGCCACCCCCGTTCCTTACACCTTCCCCTCACTGCCGCGCTCGTAGCCGCCGGCATAATCCGCCCGGCAGCGCCGCTCCGTCTCCTGCGGCCCCTCACCAAGCTCGGCCACCAACGCAGCATCCATCACAGCGACCCGCTCTCTGTATTCCGCCAGCTCCGCAAGGTTGTTAAATTCTCCCGGGTCTTTCCATAAATCATAGAGTTCTTGCTCAGCCGGGTGGTCCTCGTCGGGCTGCGTATGATACACGTACTTGTACCTGCCCTCTCGCAGCATCGCAAAACCGGATGCGATGTTGTGAGCATAATACTCGCTGACCGCCATATCCTTCCATTCCGTCGTCGGCTCGTCCAGCCAGCGCAGCATCGAGTCCCCATCCCAGTCGCCGGGCGCATCGGCCCGGCCAAGCTCTGCAATCGTCTGCGCAACATCCACCAGTGAGCACACCTCGGTCCGCCGCTGGCCGCCTTCCCACCTTGCAGGCCAGCTAACTATCAAAGGCGCCCTCGCCGAATGTTCGTACATACAGTTCTTCCACCACAGCCCGTGCTCACCCATATTCTCGCCGTGGTCGGCGGTATAAATGACGACCGTATTTTCGCCGACCTTGCTATCAGCAAGGGCACCAAGCACCTGACCAATTTGCTCATCGACCCACTGTACAAAGCCGTAGTAAAGCTCCCGGCCCCTGCGCACAACATCGTCGGGAGCGTCCTCGATGTTGAACGCTATTCGAAGGTGCTTATAGTTCAACGGCTGGCTCTGAAGATGACCCTCGGGTATGACCGGCATCGGCACCTTACCTTCGTACCGCTGCCAGTACCGCTGCGGCACAATAATCGGAAAATGCGGCGCAAGATAGCCGGCCACAAGGAAAAACGGTTTCTGCCCCGCCCTGCGAGTTCTCAGAAACGCCGTAGTCTCTTCGGTAACTTTCCTGTCGTGTCGCATAACACCGGATGTCGGGCCGGGATGAAAATCGTTAAACCGCCCAGAATACCCTGGTTTGGGCTTGAGATTATCGGCATCGCGTCGCTTTCCCTTACCGGTCTTGTGATTTTGATTTGTTCGCGCCCGGCCGATCTCCGTAAAACCATACCGCCGCGTCGCATCGAAATGCATCTTGCCGCACAGATAAGACTCATATCCCGCCGCGTTCATAATCCTCGCAATCGAAGGGTAATCATCGCTCGGCAGCCGGCAGTCGTTGCTCCAGGCGCCCGTCCGAGAAATATACTTACCAGCCGTAAACGCTAATCTCGATGGAACACACAACGGCGAGTTGCAATAGCAATTGTTGAATATTATGCCCTGCTGCGCCAGTCCGTCGAGATTCGGCGTCCGAACAATCTTATTGCCGTAGCAGCTTGTCACCGAGGCGTTATGCTCGTCCGAGATGATAAACATAACGTTCGGCCTTTTCCCGGCGATTTTGGCCCTGCGTTCAACAATACCCGTACAGCCGCCCAGTACCAGTGCCGCAGCGCCGGCGCCTGCCGATTTCAAAAAATCCCGCCGGCTCTTTTCTGCTGTCCCCATAGCTTTACCTTTTCAACTGCCCGAGCCCAACCTTGACTCAAACTCATATCGTCCCGAACCGACCTCAAATACCGCGATGCCCTGCTCGCTGCGAAGGAATTTGACACCATCCGCCTCGCTCGCCTTTTTGTCCCCTTCGGTGACACTGCCTGCATCACCCGTCGGCACATACACCGTCGCCGTCGTATTCGCCGGTATCAGCAACTCCATCACCAGCCCGTCTCCGTCCCTGCGCCAGGAACTTTCTATTCGCCCATACATACAATCGTGTTCCGCCCTGACCCACTCCAAATCCCCGACTATGTTGGGTCGAATGATAATCCGCTTAAAACCGGCTCCGGCCTGGTCGGGATTTATACCCGCCAGTGCCTTGTAAAACCACGCGCTGATGTCGCCATAAAAAATATGATTATGAGAACGCTTGCCCGCCCAGTCTTCCCACAGCGTCGTGGCGCCTCGCTCAATCCAGTCACCGTAGCTCGGCGGGCTTGTCTGTGTCGCTATCCGGTAAGCCGTCTCCGCTCGTCCGTTCTGCGCCAGGGCGTTAAAGATATGCTTCGTGCCCACAGGCGAAGCGTCAATATGCCAGAGGCGCTTTTCGATGTCCGCGGCGAGCTTATCCGACACTCGCATCTTCTCTTGCTTCGGGACCAGTCCCTGATACAGTGCAGC
>CAYMYK010000051.1:0-16411 GCA_964394625.1 uncultured Pirellulales bacterium | reverse complement strand
GGCGGCATATTTGACCATCAGCCCATCAAAGCTTTCGATAGAGACGTGCGGCATATCTTTGAGCAGCTCGGTAATCATCTCGACCCGCTCGGCGGGGCTGAAGAGCTGGTCCTTCAAAGGGCTTCTGCCGACCGCCACGATAACCTCGTCGAAAAGCTTGACAGCCCTCTGGATGACGTCGAGGTGCCCGTTCGTAATCGGGTCAAAGGACCCGGGGAAAATGGCTCTGACTAATTTCTTTTGCATACGCAACTTCTCAAAGAGACATGTTAATTATATCGTGAGCCGCGCTCAGGTCAAATCCCATCCTGCCGGCAAAATCACCTGTCGGGTCTGAGGGCAAGCTCGGCTGAGAGGCGTTGACTCATCGAGCAGGTGCAGGTTACCTGTAATATGTAACTTTGGCTTTGGCTTCGGGCACAGGGCAGCTCGAAGCGGTAAGCCCTGAAAAAATCCTGCCAGTAATCGTTGTTTTTGACGGGGTCGGTCAGGTCCACGTCCGGCCAGATGGCGACTCTCTTTCCCTTTGGCTCGGCGGAACGCTGGGCGTATTCGTATAGCTCGAAGCGAAAGCTGCCTGGCGCTTTTATCTGAGAGCCAAAGGCATCGAGCAGGGCGACGTATGCCTCTATCGCCGAATCGGCGCCGGATGGGCCGGCGGCGATAAAACCGGTAAGCGGCAGGATGTCCACCGCGGCCGGGGCGTACCGGGCGCAGACGGACGAATCGAGAGCAAGGGCCTGCTGTGGCATTTCGACAGCAGGCGGTGAAGGCCCGCAGCCGGCGTAAAGCACAACTAAAACGACAAAGCCGGCTTTGATTATGGCGGCAGTGGCTTTCATATAACCTATTTCGGCTGGATTTTGCGCTTTCGTTAAAATAAACGGCCATCGGGCTTCTCAAATGCACAACTGGAAGCTGCCCCGGGTCGGGCTGATTGTTTAAGACGAAAGGTTGTTTCTTTGGCGCCCGCCGGGCTTGAGCCGGCGAACAGCCGGAACCGGGCTGGTTCGACTGCCGGTTTGCATTCACAGGTCCTCGTCGAGGAGGTGGCCGAGGCGATATTTCTTGGTTCGCAGGTAATCGATATTGTGTTTTGTGGGTTTTGCCCTCAGCGGTATCTGCTCGACAACCTTGATGCCATAGACCTCGAGCCGGCTTATCTTCTTGGGATTGTTCGTAAGTATGCGAATGTTTCGCACGCCTAAGTCGCGGAGGATTTGTGCGCCGATTCCATAATCGCGTTTGTCGGCGGTAAAGCCGAGCTTCAGGTTCGCATCGACGGTGTCGAGGCCCTGCTCCTGGAGCTTATAGGCGTGCAGCTTGTTTTTCAGGCCTATGCCCCTTCCTTCCTGGCGCAGATAAATAAGTGCTCCTTTGCCCTGTTTTTCAATCATCTTCATAGCGCTGACAAGCTGGTAGCCGCACTCGCATCTCTGGGAATGGAACAAATCTCCGGTCATACATTCGGAGTGGACGCGGACCAGGACGGGCTCATCATGCTCGATGACCTTTCCGTTCTCGTCGAGGTCTCCGATACCGCCCTTGCACAGGGCCAGGTGCGGCTCGGGGCTTGTTATGCTGTCGTAGCCGATGAGCTTGAACTCGCCGTAGTCGGTCGGCAGATTAACCGACTCGACTCTTTTAATCTGGCTTTCCCTCTGCAGGCGATATTCTATTAGTTTTGCGATAGAGGTGATTTTCAGATTGTGTTTCTCGCAGAACTTGAGCAGTTGCGGCACCCTTGCCATCGAGCCGTCTTCGTTCATAATCTCGCAGATGACACCTGCGGGTTTTAGTTCTGCAAGGCGCATCAGGTCAACTGAACCCTCGGTCTGGCCCGCCCGGACGAGGACGCCGCCGGCGCGCGCACGCAGCGGGAAGATGTGTCCCGGGCGGGCGAGGTCGGCGGGTTTTGTACCGTCGGCGATTGCGACCTGGACGGTCTTTGCCCTGTCGGCGGCGCTTATACCGGTAGTGACACCTTCGGCGGCGTCGATGCTGACGGTGAAGGCCGTGCCGAAGCGGGCGGTGTTGTCCGCGGCCTGCGGGTAGAGCGCAAGCGAATCGCATTTTTCAGCGGTCAAAGGCAGACAGATAAGACCCCGGCCGAACCTCGCCATAAAGTTGACGACCTCCGGCGTTGTTCTTTCCGCGGCGCAGACGAGGTCGCCTTCGTTTTCGCGGTCCTCGTCATCGACCAGGACAATCATCCTGCCCCGTCGCAAATCATCGAGGACATCCGGTATATCGCTGAACTGAGCGGTCATATATAGCCAAATATCGAACCGGCGAAATGCGGCGTTCTTATTTGCTTTTTCCGGCCGGTTCGAGGTAAATGTTGCGAAACTCGATAGGCGAGCCCTCGCTCTGAAGACATATACTGCCGAATGTAAGCTCGGCCCCGGTGGCAACGTTCTGGATCACGCCGTTGACTATAGGAACAATCGTGCCGTTCTTGCAGATTATTTCGTATGTGTTCCACTCGCCCGCGGGTTTCTCGCTCGATTCCTTGAGTTTTTTGACGTTGTAATAGTCCTGTGTATGTTCCGTATGGCCGTCAATATGGACACCCTTGATGAGCCAGAAATCGCCCGCGCTGCCCGACTGGAGCTGGCATTCGATCATCTTGGGCCAGACGGCGTCTTTATCCTGCACATGCAGGAGCACTCCGCTGTTGGTCGGCTCCTCAGGCCAGCGCCACTCGACGTGGATGATATAGTCGGCGTAGTCGGCCTCGGTGCGGATGTAGCCGTGGGGCTTTCCCTTACAGCGAATAACACCGTCTTTTACCGACCAGACGGTCTTCGGGTCAACGCCTTCTTTTTCAGGGATAAACAGTTTCCACCCGGTGAAGTCCTTTCCGTTGAACAGGACGATTTTCTTCTTCGGGACAATCGGGCCTTTATTCTGCGCCGCTGCTGTGGCAAGCATCGCAGCGACCGATACCGCAGCGACAAGCAGCATAATCAACGGTATTTTTCTCTTTCGTTTCATCTGCTTTTCCTTTCACAAATTTGAGTTTTACTCAATCGGTTCGATGTATATGTTGCGGAAGGCAACGGGCACGCCCTCGCTCTGAAGGCAGATTTTGCCGCCGGTCACGTTGCATTCGGTGGCGATGTTCTGGAGTTGGCCGTTGACGAGAACGACAATCCAGTTGTCTTTGCAGATGATTTCATAAACGTTCCACTCGCCGATGGGTTTTTCGCTGCTGTCTTTGAGCTTCTTTACGTTTCGGTCGTTCACCCTGTCGGTCGCGTCGGCGTGCTGTTTGAACTCGGTGCCCTCTATGACGTAGAAGTCCCCTGCGTTGCCGGAGAGCATCTGGCATTCGATACTTTTCGGCCAGACATTATCGGGTCCCGACATATGGACAAGGGTGCCGCTGTTGCCGGGTTTCTGGGCCCAGCGCCATTCCACGTGGAATTTGTAGTCGGCATAGTCTTTTTCAGTGCGCATGTAACCGCTTGGGCGACCGCCGCACATTACCTCGCCGTTCTTGACCTTCCAGTTCTTCGAGAGGTCAAAGTCGGGCTCCTTGACAAACAGCTTCCAGCCGGTAAAGTCTTTGCCGTTGAACAGGTCGATTTTTTCCTTAGGCACCATCGGCTGGGTGTTTTCCGATGCGATAGTGGCGGTGAGAACCGAAGCGCCGACCAGAATAAGGATGAGAGTTGCTATTTCGCCGCGTTTCATAAAAATTCCTTTCGCGTTATTGCGTTTAGATCAATTGGGTTTGACCGGGCATGGCCGCCGGTGCTACCGGCATAGGACCCATCTCGAATTTCTCAGGTGTAAGATCGAGCTTTGAGGCATTCATCGCCCAGTCCCATTTCAATTCCCTGCCGGTATATGCGCTCATTCGGCCCATGATGGCGGTCATAGTGCTCTCAGCGACTCGTTTTCCTTCATTGAGGGGTTTACCGCTTCTGATACTGTTTATCAGGTCGGTATGTTCGACGACGTATGGATTAGCCTCTTCCTTCTCGAACTTGAATTTATTTGGTCCGGTGATATACGAGCCTGAGCCGTATGTAATCGCCGTACCCTTACTACCCGTAATCCCTTCGGATACCCTCTCGGCACAGCCCTTTATCTGCCGGGCCATACTCAGAACGCGGGCGCCGTTGGGATACTCATACTCGACGGCGAAATGGTCGAATATATTGCCGTACTCCGGCTCCACCCGAACCTGCCTGCCCCCCATACCGAGGCACTTGACCGGATGCTCTCCGAACGCCCAGTTGACAACGTCGATATTATGGACATGCTGCTCGACAATATGATCGCCGCTCAGCCAGGTGAAGTAATACCAGTTCCGAAGCTGCCATTCCATATCCGACCAGCCGGGCTGACGCGCGTTCCAGAACCCCCATTGCCTGACCCAGCCCTGCATCCAATAGCACTGCCCGCCGACGACATCGCCGATGTCACCGTTATGAATCCGTCTCATTATCTCAAGATAAGATTCCTGATGCCGCCTCTGCGTCCCCGCCACGATGGCAAGGCCCTTCTGCTCGGCAAGAGCCGATGAGGCGATAACCGAACGGATACCAACAGGGTCAATCGCCACCGGTTTTTCCATAAACACATTCTTGCCCGCTTCGATTGCCGCCTTGAGATGTATAGGCCTGAAGAAAGGCGGCGTGACAAGAAGAACAAGATTCGCATCGGTCTCCATTACCTTTTTGTAACCATCGAAACCGGTGAATCGCATATCGTCAGTGACTTTGATGTTTTCGGGGGATACTGCAGGGATGTATTGCTCTCCTTCGGTGAGCTGTTTTAGCGAGCGGTTGATACGATCCTCAAACATATCCGCCATCGCCACAAGCTCGACATTGGGTGCGGCGTGTATGCAATTGCTGACGGCCCCGGTCCCGCGCCCGCCGCAACCGATAAGAGCGATTTTGATAGTATCCGAACCCGCCGCGTAAAGGCTCGGCCCATTTGCCAGTATCCCCGCCGATACCGCCGCCGCGGAGGTCTTGATGAAATCTCTGCGTGAAAGTTTATCCGTTTTTTTGTGAGCTTTGGTTTCCATAATAATTACCCCTTTGATTATTTGACCTGTCCGTTAAGCTCCTGTGAAAAACACTGCAACTGCGTCAATTCCACCACGTAGCGAATGACAAGACAGCAGGTTAGCTCCGAAGGGCGGCGAAATCAAGGATAATTTAGGTCTGTGCGCAACCGAGCGACCGGCCGGCCGGTTGCGAGCAGGCGTATTGCCGGCGGGCCCTTAAGGGGGACTACATCTCGATTATGCGGTCCATACGTTTGGCCAAATCGGTCAGATACGCCTCGTCGCCGCGCTGAAGCTCGGCGGTGAGCCAGCCGGTATAGCCGATTTCATCGAGCGCCCGGCGTACCTCCGGCCAGTTCACGTCGCCGTCGAGCAGGTTCACCCACCTGTAACCTTCTCGTTTGAAGCCCTTGACATCGAGTTTGACGATGCGTTTTTTGAGGATTCGAATCCAGTGCTGGGCGTAGCCGGTGATAATGCAGTTGCCGACGTCGAAGTAGGCGCGGACGTAAGGGCTGTCGAATTCGTCGATGTAGCGGGCGAATTCGAGCGGGCTGAGCAGAAACTTGTTCCAGACGTTTTCGATGGCGATGACAACATTCAACTCGGCTGCCATTGGAAGAAGCTCTCTGACGTTCTGCTGCGAGCGTTTGTAGGCGTCGGCGTAGGAGACTTTTTCGGTGACTATGGCCGGGACGAGAAGGACGGTTGTTGCGTCTATCGCATTTGCGCAGCGCAGGGCATTTTCCATACCTACCAGACCCTTTTTGACTACTTCGGGGTCGGGGTCCGAAAGCGGCGCGTGCCAGCCGCCGAAGACCAGGCCGTGAATTGGTACGGAAGCGGCCTTTGCCGACTCGGCCTGCTCGCGCATTGCGTCGAGCGAGTCGAGCGGCTCGGCGTCGATGCCCTCGAAGCCGCACCTGCGGGCTAACTTGAACTTGTCCGCATCGGCAAGTCCTTTCGGCAGCATACCGATTTTCAGGGCCTTGTGAAGCTTTTTATGTTTCCCGCCGTCCGCCGCAAGTACGTTTGTCCCCATCAGGGCCGCACTCATCGCCGCCGAGCCGACGGCCTTCAAAAAACGACGCCGGCAAATTTGCTTTTCACGTCGAATAGACATAATATGGTCCCTTCATTCAGGTTTAATTTGTCTTCTCTGTTTCTCTTGCCTTTCAGTATCAAGAGTCCCACAATATTTAACCTTGTGAAGGGAATCCCGCTCCGCGGGAACCAACTTCAATGCCCCTCACAGAACCAAACTTGCAGATTTCCCACATCCGGCGGATCATCCGTTGACCACATCAAACACATCTGTTGCGAGTCATAGGAATTTCCCCTGTATCGCCGCCGGTGCTTATCATAAATCCGATACAGAGTTTCATATGTCGTTTTGAAAGTTTCCATTATGCTAACTTGAAAGTGAGCGGCCGAGTTTACAAGATCCGCTCCACTGCCTCGTTAGGAGTCTTGAGCTATTTTTCCTGATCTGTCTCCGTTAGCCGCCCGTGCTGGGACCTTGAGTACGGGCAATTTTGCGCTCAATCTGTCCGAGTGCGCGAAACACCCCGCCTAAGAACAGTCCTAAGCCAATAGCGAAAAGAACAGTGAGAGGAAGGCTGATTGCGGAAGACAATGCGCCTACTGCCACACCAAGGCCTACGGTGGAAATGACAAAGCTTGTGTTGAGCCGCTCTTTCATGATTGGTGTCATCCTAACAATGATTATGCAGTCTGTATAAAACGGCAAAGCCAGGCTGCTGGTTTCTATATAAGAAGTTGCCGTGACTTCTCATAGCGCATTCTAAACTCTTTTACTTCAATCCTGATATTTATTTTTCATTTTTTTGCTGTGAAAGCCGAAGGGTTGTCTGGGCTTAGCTTCTTCGGCAATCATATACTTTAGAACGGCAAAAACCTGCTGGAATTTTTCATCGTATTTGCGTTCCATCGATTCGATTTTGCGGCGCAAAAGAGCGTTGCCGGCAAGGATTTGCCGCAGTTTGACAAAGGTTCGCATTATGGCGATATTGACCTCAACAGCGCGTTTGCTCCGCAGAACGCTGGAGAGCATTGACACGCCCTGCTCGGTGAAAGCGTAAGGATTATGGCCACCTAATGACTTACGAGAAGGTATCACATTTTGTGATAGCAAGACCGTAACTTCTTTATCTGTAAGTTGATACATAAAATCAGATGGAAACCGCTCGATATTACGCTTAACCTGCTGCCTCAAAGCAATTGGCTTGACTCCATAAAGAGAAGCTAAATCCTTATCCAGCATCACCTTTTGCTTGCGGATAAGATAGATGCACTGCCGGATTCGTTCGGCTGGGATAATTAAATCTGTGTTCCTGGCCATATTTTCTTTTTCCGTTCTTTTATACTCGATTTTTACCTAACTTCCCCATTCGACTACGCTCAGGGCAGGCTTAAAATAAACGACTGACATCTTACTTGTCGCCTTAAAAGGCGTTTTTGGCCCGGTTGCAATCCCACAATATAACCTTACGATGACTCGATGTGAAGCTGCAACGCCACGATGTAAAGCCGCAAAGTCAGCGATTTTGGCCGGCATCATCAAGTGAACGATTCAATAAATCAGATAGATTTAGTATTGAAGCCCAGTACTCGAGGTATTCTAAATCCAGCTTGTCGGCCTGAACTTTTAAGACACCCAAAACATCTTTCCACTGTTGCTGCGATACCCCGCCGCCTTTCTGATACCATAGCAGCTTGTTGAGTATAACATCCTCCGGCGAAGTCAGATAGAACTTGCGGGAGCTTTCTTCGTCCAAAGTGTCGCCGTGACGTCTGGTCATAGCCTCGGAGTCATACGGCCGGTCCTTTACAATGAAGACATCGATTTTGAACATAGTCTCAAGATGAATCAGATTAAATGAAGCGCTTCTATGAATTGCATCTCTAACCATCTCAGCATCGATGTAGTAATCTGTTTCAAGAGCTTTTACTAAACGATTAACCTGGCGTATTTCGACGTTGGCAACCAAATCAACATCCATTGTCGCTCGGGCTATGCCATAGGCGGAGCTTGCCACAGACCCTCCTATGTAGTACTCTATTCCAAGTTTCTCAAAACAGGCGATTACCATATCCAATGCAAGAACTATATCGGGTTTCTTCATGGCTGCTCATGCTCCGTGTATAAGCGAAGACGTTCAGCAAGGTTTTGGCCGTAGTGATTTGCAACAAAAGCTAAATCTGCTTCTCGTTCGCTCAGAAATGGGTTTGCACGTTGAACAGCTCTTCGTGAAAGATACATAACAGTTTGAGAAAGAGAGCGAACTTTCGAGATTCTCCTGGAAACGCTTGCTTTGCGAATCAGTTCGATTTGTACTTTTTCTGCTTGAGGAGCAGTATCAGGAGATTGACTTATCATTTCATAATATTCCTTATCTTTTGTATGTTCACCAGATTGTTCTCCGCATAATTCGTTACGTTCTTACACGCAAAGTTTCATTCCGGCCCGGCGGTTAGCCCTTGGCCGGTCCGCCTGTGGCGGATTGCTCACATCAGCTTTCTTGGCGCTGCCAATTTTCTACCTCTTTGCGGTTTTAGTATCGTTTTAGATTAGCTGGGTTTTTCCGGGCATTGCCACCTTCAGGTCGGGCGCTTCGCCGAATTCGTAGCTCGCAGGGGTAAAGTCGAGTTTCGAGGCGTTCATCACCCAGTCCCACTTCAGCGCCCTGCCGGTATATGCGCTCATCCTGCCCATAATGGCGGTAAGGGTGCTTTCGGCGACGCGCCGGGCCTCGTTGAGGTGCTTGTCCTGGCGAATGGCGGCTATGTGGTCGGCGTGCTGCTTTATGACCGGGCTTGGCGCCGGGCCGTCGTATCGCCAGGGGTTTTGCCCCTTGATAACGGCGTTGGCAAAGTCCAGTTCAACGGTGCCTTTTGTGCCGGCCAGCCCCTGGTCGTTTCGGTCGCTGCAGCCGTCTATCTGGGCGCCCATATACTGGATGCGGGCGCCGTTGGGATACTCGTACTCGACGGCGAAATGGTCGAAGACGTTGCCGTACAACGGGCCTGTGCGCACCTGTCGTCCGCCGGTGCCGATGCACTGAACGGGATGCGAGCCGAGCGCCCAGTTGATTACGTCGAGGTTGTGGATGTGCTGCTCGACGATAAAGTCACCGCTTAGCCAGGTGACGAACAGCCAGCGGCGAATCTGCCATTCCATATCCGACCATTCGGGTTTTCGTTTTTTGATACCCCAGTTCATAAGCCCGTCTCCGATTCGGATGCAGTGGCCGGTGTGAATATCGCCGATAGCGCCGTTGTGGATTCGCTCCATTGCGGCCACGAGATGTGCGATGCGGCGCATCTGTGTGCCTGTTACGATTTTAAGATTTTTCTTATCTGCCAAGTCTGCGCACTCGATGACCGAGCGGACACCGGCCGGGTCAACGGCGACCGGCTTTTCCATAAACACGTGCTTTCCGGCCTCGAGGGCGGCCCTGAGGTGCTGGTGACGGAAGTGCGGCGTCTCGGTCAGTATCACCATATCGACGTCATCGCGGGCAAGCACCTTCTTATACGCATCGAAGCCGGTGTAGCAGTCGCCCTTGGTGACCTTGAATTTCTCGCCCAATCTCTGCTGGAGTTTCTGAAAGGACTCGCCCAGGCGGTCCTTGAGCAAATCGGCCATCGCCACGAGCCGGACGTTTTGGGCTGAATTGACACAGTTCGTCGAGTCGTACCTGCCCCTGCCGCCGCAGCCGATAAGGCCGACCCGGATTGTGTCTGAGCCGGCGGCAAATACCCTGCTGGCGCCTGAGCCGAGCGCCGCCAGCGAAACGGCCGCCGAGGTCTTTATAAAGTTTCGCCGGGACAAACCCGCTGCTGCTGCGTTTGTTTTCTTTTCCATCGGTAATTCCTTTCAGTTATTTATATTCGTAAGCTATTTTTGTGTTTTTTTGCCTTGAAGCCGCACCGGCTGCGGTTTTGATTGCTGTCTGCAGGATGATACCGGTAATTTGATGCGAAGTCAAATAACGGATGGCGGTGGCTACGCAATTTTATCATTTACGGCCTGGTCGTACTGCTCGATGAACCGGCTGCCGTTGCGGATGTAAGTAAGCATCGCCAGCACCGCAGCGGCGGCGGCGGACCACCACAGTATTCGCAGAAACCATATCCAGCCGGGCAAAAGTAATGACATTTCAGGCCCTATCAGCACCCCTGCAACCATCGATAGTTGTAGTACGGTAGAGGCCTTGCCGGCCAGTACCGGTACGATACGGACCTTGCCGGTGAGAAAATAGACGATGAGAAAGCCAATCAGCAGCAGCACGTCCTTTCCGACTATCAGTACCACAACGGTCGGCGGCAGCAGGAAGCCGTCAACGCCGCCCCGGTCCGAGGACAAGAGCAGACAGGCACAGGTCATAAGCAGCTTATCGGCGGTCGGGTCGAGGAAGGAGCCGAGCTTTGTGACCTGGCCGTTGCGGCGGGCAAAAAAGCCGTCGAGTCCGTCGCTTATCGCCATTACGAAGAAGATGAAAATCGCCGCGTATCGGATGAGGTTTCGCATCGAGCCGGTAAGGCCGGGGCCGTTTGTCTTGAGCATGCAAATGACAAACGGCACTATCAGCAGGATGCGAAAAATCGTGATTCGGTTGGCCCAGTTCAGTTTCATTGCAGAGGGCAATGATAATTTGTCCCGGACGACAAGTCAATCCGCCGGCGGGAAAAATCGGAAAGGCAGCCGGGCCTTGCTGTGCGGCGATGGCAATTGTCAATTGACGCCGGGCCGGTGCGGCGGTATTCTGTGTTTGGGGCGCGCGGGATGCTCAGAAGGCCTCTGACGGAGTAAATGGTGCAGGATGTGTTTGGCAGGTATGTTGCAGAGATGAAGGGTAACTGTTATGGCGATGACAATAACTGAAAAGATATTGGCCAGAGCCGGCGGCAGGGCATCGGTGGCGGCGGGAGAGTTAATCAACGCCCGGATTGACGTGGTGATGTGTCATGATGTGACGACGCCTGCGGCGATACGGATGCTTGTCGAGCACGGGATTGATAAGGTATTTGACACCGAGAAAATCGTAGTAACGCCCGACCACTTTCAGCCGGCCAAGGATATCAAGAGCGCCGAGCTTCACAAACGGCTTGACGAATGGGCCAGAAGGCACAATATCAGGTATTACTACAAAATTGGTCGTGCGGGAGTCTGCCATGCGCTTCTGCCGGAGCAGGGTCATATTCGGCCTGGTGAGGTGATTGTCGGCGGGGATTCGCATACGTGCACGTACGGGGCGTTTGCGGCGTTCAGTACGGGTGTCGGCTCGACGGATTCGGCGGCGGCGATTGCCACCGGCCAGCTCTGGTTCAAGGTGCCCGCGTCGATGAAGATTGTTCTCAACGGCTCACTCGCACCCGGCGTGTACAGTAAGGACGTTATCCTTGCGGTGATTGCGAGGATAGGGGTGGACGGTGCGCTGTACCAGGCGATGGAGTTTGAAGGCGAGACGCTCGGCCAGATGAGTATGGAGGCGCGAATGACGATGATGAATATGGCAATCGAGGCGGGCGCCAAAAACGGGATAATCGGGTTCGACGATATTACCAGGGCCTACCTCGACGGGCATTTGAAGGACAATAAAAAATATACCATCTACAAATCGGATGAGGACGCTCAGTATGTCAGCGTCGAGCAGTTTGACTGCTCGCAGCTCGAGCCGATGGTTGCGCTGCCCTCTCTGCCCAGCGGCGGTGTGGCGATTGGCGAGTGCGCGAGTATGGAGATGGACCAGGCGTATATCGGAAGCTGTACGAACGGCAGGATAGAAGATTTGAGAATTGCCGCTTCGATTATGAAGGGCAGACAGGTTGCGATACGAACGATTGTTGTGCCTGCGACGCCGACAATCTGGAAACAGGCCAAGGACGAAGGGCTTTTCGATATATTTTACGATGCCGGCTGCGTGATAGCCGCCCCTACCTGCGGGGCGTGCCTTGGCGGCTTTATGGGCGTACTTGCAGCGGGCGAAAAATGCGTCAGCACAACCAACCGAAACTTCGTCGGCAGAATGGGACACCCGAAGAGCGAGGTGTATCTGGCCAGCCCGGCTACTGCCGCGGCAAGCGCTATCGAAGGAAAACTGATAGATCCAAGAAAATACTTGTAGTCACAGAGTCATGGAGTGGCACAGAGAAAGGCAAAAGGTGAGATTGTGAAGAGCGTGAAGGTGGTGACGGTGTTAGTGGTTTTGTGCGCGACTTTTGGCATTGCACAGGGTGTTGAGGAGCTGAATTCGGATGGGGTGCGGTATGCGCCTGCGGCTTGGAAGGGATACTGGATAACTCATCCGGATATTGCGCTTTGCGAGTACGGGGTGGTCCACTTTCGGCACAGCTTTGAATTGGCTGAAAAGCCTGAGCGGTTCATTGTGCACGTCAGCGGGGACAATCGGTATGAGCTTTATGTGAACGGGGAGTTTGTGTGCATGGGGCCTATGCGGGGTGATTTGCAGCACTGGCGGTATGAGACGGTTGACTTGGGGCCTTTTTTGCGGAAGGGCAAGAACGTTGTTGCGGCGATGGTGGTGAACTGGGGGCCTGGGCGGATGAAAGCGCAGTTTTCGTCGATGACGGCGTTTCTCCTTTCGGGGCATGGTGAAAAAGAGCGGTTTATCCGGACAGACGACGATGGCTGGAAGGTTTATTGGAATAAGGCGTATTCGGTTCGGCCTGTGCAGTGGATGTACCAGGTCGATACAGCATCGGGATGGTACTGCGGCAATCCTATGGACCGGATAGACGGGTCGAAGTACCCGTGGGGCTGGGAACAGGTGGATTATGACGACAGCGGCTGGGCCGATGCGAAGTGGTACGCCCATGCGGCGACGAGAGGGACGGGCGGCCATTCGGACTGGCTTTTTGTGCCGCGGAGGATAAAGCTGCTTTCGCACAGTAAAGAGGTGGCAGGACAGGTTGTGCGAAGCGAAGGTATCGAGGTGGGCAAGGATGCGTTTGACGGTACGGTAGAGGTGCCGGCGGATACGAAGGCGGTGATACTGATTGATAAGAAGGAGCTTACGATAGGGTATCCGCAGATTACGGTATCGGGCGGAAAGGGCGGCGAGATACGACTGGGTTATGCGGAGTGCCTGTATGACAAAGATAAGAATAAGGGCAATCGAAGTGACATAGAAGGCAAGCGGTTTATCGGGTACAAGGATGTGATAATAGCCGACGGCGGGAAAAATCGAAAGTATCGGCCTACGTGGCATCGCCCGTTCAGGTATTTGCAGTTGGAGGTCGAGACGAAGGGCGAGCCGCTGGTTATTGACGGGCTTGTCAATATCTATACGACGTACCCGCTGGAGGAAAAGGCGCGGTTTGCCTGCGACGACAAGCAGTTGATGAAGATTTGGGATATTTGCTGGCGGACGGTGAAGATTTGCAGCCAGGATATGCTGATGAGCGATGCGTACTACGAGACGATGCAGTACACGTTCGATACGAGGAACCACGCGCTGACGCTTTATTACATTTCGGGCGATACGGCGCTTTGGCGCGAGGCGATAAGGCAGTTCGACGATTCGCGGATACCGGACGGTATCGGGCTGGCAGCCTACCCGAATAACTGGCACTGGATTATCCCGTACTATTCGCTGAGCCCTGCGGATATGCTCTACGACTACGTGATGGTGACCGGTGACAAGGAGCTTGCCCGGCAGATGGCGCCGGGGATACGCGCGACGTTCGGCTGGTTTGAGGACAGGGTGAACGAGCAGGGTATCCTGCGTAAATTAGAGTGGGCAGGTGTGGGCAGTTCGGTGTATTCGACATTGGCCTATGCCTATACGCTGAGGAACGTGGCTGAGGTGTGGGAGTATATCGGGCTGACGGAAGAGGCCCAGCGGTATCGGGCGAGAGCGAAGGAACTCGCGAAGAATGTGTACGAGCTGTGCTTCGATGAAGAAAAGCAAATGGTGGCGGAGAGTGCGGAAAAGAAACGGCATAGCGCTATGACGACTGTATTGGCGGTGCTGACCGATTCGATACCGCAAGAAAAGCAAAAGGAAGTGGTTGGTAAGATAAATAATATCGGATACTCGCGTTGGATTTACCTGGCGGATGCCTACAAGAAGGCAGGGCTGGGTGAGCGGTTCAGTGATTTGCTGGGGCCCTGGAATATTGCGCTGGATTTGGGCCTGACGACGTGTCCGGAGAAAGAGGCGGCGGTTCCACGGTCGGATTGCCATCCGTGGTCAACTAATCCGGTTGTGCATTATTTCCGCACGATATGCGGGATTGAGGCGGCTCAGCCGGGCTTTGGTAAGGTGCGTATTGAGCCGGCGCTTGGCAAGCTGAAGTGGGTGAAGGCGTCGCTGCCCACGCCGAGAGGTACGATTGAGGTGGATTTGAAGCGCAAAGGTGCAGTGGGCATAACGGGGACGGTAACGCTGCCGAAAGCGGTGACGGGTATATTCGTATGGAATGGCAAGAAAATTGAGCTGAAAGGCGAAAAGCAGACAATAGATATGTGATTTGAAAGGTGAAGAGCGATGGCGAAGGCGCATGTTTATAAGAGAGACCATATCAATACGGATGAGATAATACCAGCCAGGTATTTGAATACCGACGATGAGCAGGAATTAGCGAAGCACTGTCTGGAGGACATGGACAGGGATTTCGTAAAGAAGGTTCGCCCCGGCGACGTGATTGTTGCGGGCAAGGATTTTGGCTGCGGCTCGTCAAGAGAGCACGCCGTCTGGGCCATTCGCGGGGCGAAGGTGGCAACGGTGATTGCGAAGACGTTTGCGCGCATTTTCTACCGAAATGCGATAAATAACGGCTTTTACCTCGTCGAATCCGCCGAGGCCGTGGACAAAATCGACGACGGCGATGAGGTTGAAATTGATTACGATGCGGGTATAATCAAAAATTCAACCAGCGGCACTGAAATTAAATTCAAGCCCCTGCCCGACTTCGCCCTGGAAATCATCAACGACGGCGGATTGCTTGAGCATATAAAGAAGAAGGTATAGTTTTTTTTGCAAAGGAGACTTTGACGTGGGTAAGAGTTATAAGATAGCGGTTATGCCGGGGGACGGGACGGGGCCTGAGGTTACGGTCGAGGCGGTGAAGGTTTTGAATGCGGCGGCGGGCAAGTTCGGATTTAAGCTTGATATGACGGAATTCGATTTCGGCGGGGAGAGGTATAAGAAGACGGGTGAAACGCTACCCGACAGCGCGATTCAGGAGCTGCGCAAGTTCGATGCGATTTTGCTTGGGGCAATCGGGCATCCTGATGTTGCGCCCGGGATATTGGAAAAAGGGATATTGCTGAAGGCGCGGTTCGAGCTTGACCAGTATATCAACCTTCGGCCTGTGAAGCTGTACCCGGGTGTCGAGACGCCTTTGAAGGACAAAGGGCCTGAGGATATAGACTATGTTGTGGTTCGTGAGAATACCGGCGACCAATACACCGGGGCAGGCGGGTTCACACTGAAGGGCACGGCCAACGAGGTGGCGGTGCAGTCGGCGGTGTACAATCGCTTCCAGGTGGACCGCTGTCTCAGGTTTGCATTTGACTATGTCCGCAAGCACGGCAAGAAGGCACGCGGCAAAGGCGAGAAGAATACGCTTGCATTGTGCGGCAAGACAAACGTCCTTACCTATATCTACGACCTCTGGTACCGGGCGTTTCAGGAAATGGGCAAGCGTGAGTATCCCGATATCGCCAGAGAATACTACCACGTGGACGCCACGTGTATGTGGATGGTGAAGAACCCCGAATGGTTCGACGTGATTGTGACGGGCAATATGTTCGGCGATATTATTACCGACCTCGGCGCGATAACGCAGGGGGGTATGGGGATAGCGGCCGGCGGCAATCTGAACCCGCAGGGCGTCAGTATGTTCGAGCCGATTGGCGGAAGCGCACCGAAATATACGGGCAAGGGCGTAATCAATCCCTTAGCTGCTATCTGCGCAGGACAGATGATGTTGGAAACACTCAGCGAGGAGCAGGCGGGGGAAAAAATTGAGCAGGCCGTTATGTTCGTTACCGCCAACAAGCTAAAATCCCTGGCGGCCGGCAAAATGGGCTATTCAACCAGCCAGGTCGGAGACCTTGTCGCAGACAAAGTCTGCGCCTGAGTAAAAAGTAAAAAGGGAAAAAGGCAAAATGCCAAACGGGAACCGCCAAGCCATTGTGGATGAGCTTATCAGTAGGGGCCGGGAAGCATTACGAGCTGACCAAGTGCATGTCCCGTTCACGGGAAATAAAGAAGCCGACGCTGCCTTAAACAGCATCGGAGAGTATCCACACCTTTTTGTGCTGGGGTGTATTGCAGACCGTCAGATGCCAGCAGAGCGAGCGTGGTCATCTGCGTATCAATTCTGCAG